>ONGM01000197.1 GCA_900317365.1 uncultured Planctomycetota bacterium | reverse complement strand
GGCGGCGAGCTTCCTCGGGCTGGCGTTTGCCAACGGTTCGGCGACGAGCGGGGGCGCGATCTACGCGAGCGCCGCGCTCACCGTCGAGGATTGCGTCTTTATGAACAACGCGGCGACGCAATACGGCGGCGCAATTCGTGCGGAAAACGTCAACCTAACGGTTACAAACTCGACGTTTGCGACCAACTCCGCAGGTCAAGAAGGCGGCGCTATTAAATCGGACGGCGGCGCGATTTCAATAGTCGATTCCGTTTTCTCCAATAACAACGCCGGTATTTACTACGGGGGCGCCATTCAAGCGTATCAACCAACCTCATTTTCTATTTCCGGCGGAAGATATTCTGAGAACTCCGCCGCGCATGGAGGAGCGCTTTTCATAAACGGCTCGTCGAACGTAACGCATACGATTTCCGGGGCGACGTTCGAAGGGAATACGGCGACGTCTCTCGCAGGGGCAATCAGATCGTACGGCGCGATCGTATCGGTTTCGGACACAACGTTCGATTCGAATACGACGAACGGCGAAGGGGGCGCGTTCAAGGCGGACTACGGAAGGGTCGAATTTACCGACGTGGTCTTTACGAACAACGTCGCGGGCACGTGGGGCGGCGCGTATTCCGAATGGACGAGTAGCGGCACGACGATCACGCGCGGGCGCTTTGAAGGCAATCGCGCGCTCGGTAACGGCGGGGGAGCGATCAACTTCAATCTTCCGGCGACGGTCGTCGACAGCGTTTTCGCAGGAAACGAGGCTGCGGGTAACGGCGGCGGCGTACGATTTTACAGCGGAACGGCGCGCGTTGTGAACAGCGCGTTTTACGGCAACGCCGCCGGCGGTCTCGGCGGCGGAATCTGTTCGGAATCTGGCGCGTCTACGACGGTAATCAACGCGACGATCGCCGGCAATAAGGCGTCGACCGGCGGCGGCTATTACTCCGGCGGAGCCTCAACCTTATTCAATACGATCGTATCGTCGAACTACGCAGGCTCCGACGCGAACGTCGCCGGTTCCGTCTCTAGTGAGAACTCTTTAATCGGCGTCGACGCAGGTTTCGTCGTCGCGCCGGTCTTTGACGCGAACGGCGTTTTAACGAACGCGGACACGCTCGACCTGCATTCGGCGTCGACGAGCGAGGCGATCGACGGCGGCGACAATTCGGTCGTCGAAGGTTCGTACGATGTCGACGGCGCGGCGCGCGTCTTTGCGAGCTGGAAGACGAATCCGACCGTCGATATCGGCGCGTACGAATATCAATTTGTCGTCGATCGCGAGCAAGAAGAGGAGGAAACGCCGTCGACGGTCGTTACGACAAGCGCCGACGTCGTGGACGCGACGGACAATTTGATTTCTCTCCGCGAGGCGATTAAATACGCGCGCGTCGGAGATACGATCACGTTCGACGCGTCGTTGCAAGGGGCGACGATAACCCTCGATAGCGCGCTAGGCGTAAATAAGTCGGTAACGATCGACGCGACGTCGCTTTGGGACGCGACGAACGACGCGCCGGGCTTGACCCTCAACGGAGGCGGAACGGTTCAAATTGCGAACGTCTCGGCGGCGGCGAGCTTCCTCGGGCTGGCGTTTGCGAACGGTTCGGCGACGAGCGGGGGCGCGATCTACGCGAGCGCCGCGCTCACCGTCGAGGACTGCGTCTTTACGAACAATACGGCGACGAACGACGGCGGGGCGATCTTTCTTAACGCCGCCGCGTTCACGGCGACCGACGCGACGTTTACCGGAAACACGGCGACGAACGGAGACGGCGGCGCAATTCGATTAGGCTCCGGCAACGCGGCGATTACGCTGACCCGAGTAACGTTGTCGTCGAATACGGCGGGAGACGAAGGGGGCGCGTTCAAAGGCGACTGGGGCGAGTATACGTTCGTCGAGGTCGACTTTACGGGAAACAGCGCGCGAAACGGCGGCGCGGCGCAGATTTGGAACGCCTACGCGTTCTCGTATACGGGCGGAACGATCGCCAATAATACGGCGACGAACAACGGGGGCGCGTTCTTCTACTCGTGCGCAGGCGGCGTAACGTCGACTCTTAATGGACTTGCGTTTACGAATAATAGCGCGACGAACCACTACGGTGGCGCGTGGTATATCGACGGCGGCGCGGTGGTTGCGACGAACGTAACGTGGAGCGGCAATCAAGCGCAGCAAGGGGGCGCGTTCTATGCGACTGGAAATAATGTCCAGGGGACGTTCGACGGCGGCGCGTTTACGAACAATAGCGCGAGCCAGGACGGCGGTGGACTTAACGCTACGCAAAGCGCCAATCTAAGCGTTGTCAACACGACGTTTACAGCAAACTCGGCGAATAAAGGCGGGGCGTTCTACGTCGGCGCCGACTCGACCGTCGCAGTTACCAATTCAACGATTTCCAATAACACAAGCTCGTCTTGTGCGGGAGCCGCGTATATTAGCTACGCGACTTCGGCGGTCTTTGACAGATGCTTGATCGTCGGTAATTCAGGGTACAACGTCGGCGGCGTTTACGCCTCGTCGACCGACGTCGTCTTCAAAGACGTCGCAATTCTCAACAACGTCGCAACCAGTTCTTCTTACATGAGCGAAAACGGCGTCGGCGTCTCTTTGAGTTCGTACAATGGAGAAGCTACTTTCGTCAACTGCACGATCGCGGGCAACGTCGCGCCAAACGTCGACAGTTACTACCAAAGTAATCTTGTCGGAGGTATTTATCGGTATTCAAGTAATTACGCGCTTTCGCTTTACAACACGATCGTCGCGAACAACGACGGCGCGGACGTCGACGCGGAAGGTGGAGTCGTTGCGCGCAACGTCGTCGTTCGCGGCGCGACGTGGCAAGACGCGGAAAACGTTTACGAGTACGATCCGGACGTCGCGCTCTTTGCGAACGCGGCGGAGGGAGATTACGCGCTCGCGCCGAATTCGGTCGCGATTAATTTGGGTTCAAACGACTACGTCGCCAACGAATACGACCTTGCCGGCAATCCGCGCGTAACGCTCGGAACCGTCGATCTCGGCGCGTTTGAATATCAAGGCGAAAGCTATACGCTCGGAACGCCTAACGTTACGGCAAGCCACACCGCCTCGACGATCGCGTTCCAATGGACGACGACGCTCAACGCAGGCGGCTACGAAGTCGCGTACTCGACGGACGGCGCGAACGTTACGACCGTCTCCGTCGCGGCGAACGTTACGGAATATACCTTTGAAGGACTCGCGGTCGGCGAGACGCGCTATCTGAAAGTCCGCGCGATCGGCGCCGACGCGTACGCCGTTCCCTCCGACTATTCCGTAGTCGTCGCACGTTCGACGACCTTGCCCGACTCGCCGTCCCTCGTCGTTACGACAAGCGAAGACGTCGTCGAGCCGCTCGACGGTCAGATCTCGCTCCGCGAGGCGATCGCGTACGCCGCAGACGCGACCCTCGGCGATACAATTACCTTCGACGCCTCCCTCAATAACGCGACGATTACCCTCGCCGGGGAACAACTCGTTCTCGACCGCTCGATTAAGATCGACGCTTCGGCGCTTGATTCTCTGACGCTCGACGCGGCGGGACTTTCGCGCGTCCTATGGATTACCGATTCCGACACGTCGGACGACGTCGCCGTCTCCGTCGAATTGACCGGGCTAACGATCACCGGCGGCTACGGAATGAACGAGTACGGATACGTTCTTAGCGGCGGCGGAGTCTGCGTCGAAAACGCGTCGGTTACGATGGTCGACTGCGCGGTAACCGGCAACGTCGGACAGCGCGGCGGGGGAATCTACGTCAATAGCTCGTCCGTACCGTCCAACTTTGTGAATTGTACGATCGCTGGCAACACCGGTATGATGGGCGGGGGCGCCGCGATCGAGCCCGGACAAGGACGCTTTGACAATTGCTTCATTTGCGATAACGTCGCAACTCCGGAAGGATTCGCGAACTCTGGCGATTGGTCTTATTCGGCCAACGGCGGCGGTCTGTATCTGTATGGTTTCACAACGCTAACGAATTGCACGATCTCCAACAATCAGGCGGAGACCGATGAGTATGGTTATAGCGGCGGTCAAGGCGGCGGAATTTATGGTGGCGGACAACTTCTCATGGCGAATTGCGTCGTTTCCGGTAATACGGCGCGCTACGGGGGTGGAATCACCGCGTCAGGGAATCCGATATTTTCAATCGCAAACTCGCTCGTCGTCGACAATACGGCGTCGGAATATTATGGCGGCGTCGGCGATTTTGCAGGAACGATGACCAACTGCACGATCGCTGGAAACAAGGCGGCGTCCGTTGCCGGACTGTATGGTACTAATGTTACTGGATCTGACGGTTCTCCCAAAGGAGAGATTCGTAATTCGATTATCGTTAATAATTTAACCAATAAAGGCGAGACGTCCGATTTCCTCGGATACGGTACGCTTCATAACGCGCTTGTCGGCGCGGGAACGACGTTCTACACAGAGCAAGACGCGACGGTCTATTTCTGCGCTCCGACGCAAACGATCTTTACCGACGCGGCGAACGGCGATTACTCTCTCGCGAACAACTCGGTCGCGATCGACGCCGGGAACGCGGACTATTTGGTCGGAGCCATCAGCGAGAGCTGTTTGTTATGGTTGCAGAATCAAGGTGTGAGTCTCAGTTCGGAGGCTTCAAGATACTGGCTCGAAGGTATCGAAACCGATCTCGTCGGCAACGAACGCGTAACGCTCGGTTCCGTCGACCTCGGCGCGTACGAATATCAAGGCGCGCGATATACCCTCGCGGCGCCCGCGATCGTCGCCCACGAAACGGAGGCGGGAACGATCAGTTTCGAATGGACTCCGATTCCTTACGCCAAGAAGTACTATATTTCCTACGCGTTGGAAGATGGCGCCGCGACGAACGTGAGCGTTTCCGGCGACGTCTCGAGTCATACGATCTCGGGACTGCAAGCGAACGGCGCGTATCAGATTAAGATTCGTGCGACGAGCGCGTCGAGTTACGCCGACGCTTCAGGCTGGTCGCCGGTAGCGACGATCGTCGCGCGCGATCCGGAAGCGCCGTCCCTCGTCGTTACGACGTTGGAGGACGTTGTCGACAAGTACGACGACGTCGTTTCCCTTCGCGAAGCGCTCGCCTACGCGACGGCGGATCCGACGCTCGGGAACGCGATTACCTTCGCCGCCTCCCTCGACGGCGGAACAATATCTCTAACGCAAGGTCAAATTAACGTTGCGACGCCGATCACGATCGACGCGACGACGTTGAATTCGCTGACTATTAACGCCGGCGACGCGACATACGGATTCAACCTGACAGCGGACAATATCTCGTTGCATGGACTAACGATAACAGGCGGAACCTCCGCCGGAGTCTATATTTCTGGCGCGAACGCGACGTTGGTCGATTGCGTTATTACCGACGCCCTGAACGACGGTGTGCGAATTAACGGACGCAATGCGTCGCTGACGAACTGTGCGATTTCCAACAACGCCGGGCGCGGCGTCTACATGTACTCTGGCGCGACGTTAACGAACTGCTCGGTTACGAACAACGGTAATTCCGGCGTTTACGTCACCAGCTATACGGACGCGACGTTGGTTAATTGCGTAATTTCAGGCAATACGGCGTCTCAGGGCGCTGGGATCTATCTTGGCTCCTCCTCAAGCGCAACGTTGACAAACTGCACGGTCGTTGGCAATACGTCGAGACAAGGCGGCGGCGCGTACGTTAACGCTAACGATTCCTATTCGAACAACGCTCTAACGCTTTATAACTCCATTGTCGTCGACAACGTCGGCGGCGATTTAGCGAGATACAATTCTTCGTACGGCTCGATCGTCGGTTACAATACGCTTTCGAGCTTTACGGCGTGGGACGACGGCGCGGACAATTACGTCTACGATTCGACGCAACCTCTCTTTGCGGACGCGGCGAACGGCGATTATACCCTCGCCGACGGAAGCGTTGCGATCGATCGCGGCGATAATTCCGCCGTTGAAAGCGCGTATGATCTCGTCGGCGCGCCGCGCGTGTTCGCGAGTTGGCGAACTTCTCCGACCGTCGATCTCGGCGCATATGAATATCAGAGAGCGTCCGCGTCGCCAATTGTCGTAACGATGAATCTCGACGTCGTGAACCCGACGGACAACTTAATTTCTCTCCGCGAAGCGATTCAATACGCGCAGGCAGGGGATACGATCACGTTCGCCTCGTCGTTGCAAGGATCGACGATTAGCCTTACGAGCGCGTTGAACGTCGACAAGTCGGTAACGATCGACGCGTCGTCGATTTGGGGCGCGGAAACCGACGCGCCGGGTCTGACGCTCGACGGGGGCGGAACGATTCAAATCGCGACGGTATCCGCAGCGGCGAGCTTCGTCGGACTTGCGTTCGCAAACGGTTCCGCAAACGACGGTGGGGCGATATACGCTTTGGCCAATCTAACTGTTGAAAGCTCCGTCTTTACGAACAACGCGGCGACGCGATACGGCGGCGCGATTCGCGCGGAAAACGCCAACCTAACGATTACAAACTCGACGTTTGAGTCCAACTCCACAGGACAAGAGGGAGGCGCGATTAAGACGGACGGGGGCGTTATTACGTTTACCGACGTCAATTTTACAAACAATTCCTCGAATTCCGCAGGCGCCGCGCATTTCTGGACGCCAGCGTCGTTGACAATTTCAGGCGGCAACTTCATTGGCAACACGGCGAGTTGGAGCGCCGGCGCGATAGAAGTTTACGAAAGCGCCGAAGATTTTAGCGGCGTAATTTCTGACGCGACGTTTGCTAATAATAGTAGCGCCGCATACGGGGGCGCGATTTGGTCTTATAACGCGCCCTTGACGCTGACGAACGACGTCTTTGTTGGCAACACTGGCAACGCCGGCGGCGCCGTTAATTTAATGAACAAGACGCACCGAGTCGTCAACAGCGCGTTTTACGGAAACGTTGCAAGCGGCGACGGCGGCGCGATCCGCGCTGGTGGGTCGACGACTTTTGTGAACGTGACGATCGCGGGAAATTCGGCGCTGACTGGCGGAGGGATAAGAGCGGGCAACCGAGCGACGCTAGTTAATACGATCGTTGCGTCGAACTACGCCGCAACGGACGCCGACTTCTCCGGTTCAATGACGAGCGAGAATTCTTTGATCGGGGGCGACGCAGGCTTCGTCGTCGCGCCGATGTTCGACGCGGACGGCGTTTTGACGAACGCGGAAACGCTCGATTTGCATTTGATCGCGACGAGCGAGGCGATAGACTGCGGGGATAATTCCGTCGTAGAAGGAACTTTCGATCTTGACGGTTCTCCCAGAATTTTTGCAAGTTGGAAAACGACTCCGACTGTCGATATCGGCGCGTATGAATATCAAAGAACGTCCTCGTTGCGAAATGTCGTTACGACAACCGACGACGTCGTCGACTCTTCGGACAATTTACTTTCGCTTCGCGAAGCGTTGATTTATGCACAGTCAGGAGATACGATCACGTTCGACGCGTCGTTGCAAGGGGCGACGATTATCCTGAACAGCGCGTTGGACGTCAATAAATCGATAGCGATCGACGCGTCGTCGCTTTGGGACGCGGAAAACGACGCGCCGGGTCTGACTCTCGACGGCGGCGGGACGTCTCAAATTGCGAACGTTACAGCGGCGACGAGCTTCCTCGGGGTGGCGTTTGCCAACGGTACGGCGGAGAGCGGGGGCGCGATTTACGCAAGCGCCGCGCTCACTGTTGAGGACTGTCTCTTTACGAACAATACTGCGACGACTGACGGGGGCGCGATCTTCCTTAAAGCCGCAGCGCTCACGGCGATTGATACGACGTTTACCGGGAACGTGGCGACGAACGGGGACGGAGGCGCGATTCGTCTCGGTAATGGCAACGCGCCGATTACGCTGACGCGAGTCGCGTTGACATCGAATACGGCGGGAGACGAAGGGGGCGCGTTCAAAGGCGACTGGGGCGAGTATACTTTCGTCGACGTCGACTTTACGGGGAATAGCGCGCGCAACGGCGGGGCGGCTCAGATTTGGGCGGCGCGGACGTTCTCGTATACAGGCGGAACGATCGCAAATAATGTTGCTACGACCAATGGAGGCGCGTTCCACGTGAGCGGCGCATCGGACACTGTTTTCAACGTTTCTAATGCGTGCTTTGTCGGCAATACAGCCTCCACAGGCGGCGGAGCGATCTACGCTAACGCGGGGCATATCACGTTAACGGGCGTTGACTTCGAAGAAAACTCAAGTGAATCCGGCGGTGCGTTGTACCTTAGTAAACTGTGGATTAATTCGCAACCGATGACGTTGAAGTTGACTATTTCTGGTTGTGATTTTTCAAACAACGTCGCGCAGACGTCAGGCGGCGCAATCTATACCAACGCCGCTTCTGTTGAATACTCTCATTACGATGTTTCAAACGCAACGTTTGCGAGCAACTCGGCGAAATATGGCGGGGCGATCTTCGTCAATGGCGACTCGGACGCGGTTTTCAATGTTACTAACTCGGAATTTGTCAGTAACACGGCGACGGAGAACGGCGGCGCTATTACTACGAATAACGCCGATTGGACGTTGTATGTCGACGATTCGATCTTTACGAGAAACTCCGCTTCCTCCGGTGGCGCAATTTACTCGAATTCGAACGTCGAGATTACAAGAAGCGTCTTTGAGTATAACAGCGCGACGAACGGCGGCGCCGTCCGTTTAAACGGCACGACCATGATCGCAAACAGCGCGTTTTATGGAAACATTGCAAGCGGCGATGGTGGCGCTCTCTACTCTGGCGGGTATACGACGATGCAGGTAATCAACGTTACGATCGCGGGTAATTCGGCGAATACCGGCGCTGGAATCTATTTAGCAGGGCAAGTTGTGTTAGTAAATACAATCCTGACGTCAAACTACTCACGCATCCCTTCTTCCAGACCAGACTACAGCGGTAGCTTTTCCGGCAATCCGAAAATATACTTAGACCAGGCGTCTATTGTAGGAGGCGACGCCGGGTTTGTCGTCGCTCCTTTGTTCGACGCCGGGGTCTTGACGAACGCGGATACTCTTGACTTACATTTATTGTCTAGAAGCGACGCGATCGACCGCGGATATAACAACGCTAACGTTGGTAGTTATGATCTCGACGGAGCGCCGCGTATTGTTGCGAGTTGGGAAACGAATCCTACCATCGACGTTGGAGCTTACGAGTATCAAGAAGTCATCGATAAGCACGTTGTGGTTACAACGGCGGAAGATTCGGACGATCCGTTCGACGAATTTATCTCTCTGCGCGAAGCGCTCATAAACTCGAGAGACGGCATGACGATTTCCTTTGCGCCTGAACTCAAGGGAGCGACTATCGGGCTGTCAAGAGCGCTTGTTGTTAATAAAACGGTAACGATTGACGCAAGCGCTCTATGGGACGAGGAAAACAATACGCCGGGACTAACCATAGATGGCTGTTGTCAAACGCGTCTCATTGACGTCCGGGCGGGCGACGGACGGTTCGTGGGACTCGCGTTCTCGAATGGTGCGGCGGTTTCAGGCGGCGCTATTTTGGCGACGTCCATAAAATTGCAAAACACATTGTTTACAAATAATAACGCGACGAACAACGGCGGCGCAATCTCTGCGACGTCCGTTGAATTGGAAAACGTTCGATTCGCAAATAACAACGCGACGAACAACGGCGGCGCAATCTCAGCAACTTCCGCTACCTTAGAGAACGTTCAATTTATCAACAACAAGGCTACTGGTAACGGAGGCGCGGTTTATATTGGGGATGGAAAATCTACTTCACCGTCAAAAATAGTTTTTAATGACGTGCAGTTTACAGAAAACGAGTCAAGCTCGCTTGGCGGCGCGTTATATATCGGTTCATACGTGATTGGAACGGGGACGAGCGTCACCATTACGGGAAACGCCGTCAACCGCAGAACAAATGCAAATGGAGGCGGAATATACAATGCTGGAACATTAATCCTTGCAAAATCGCTTGTATCCAATAATATAGCATATGCTAAAATAGAGGAATCAATCTATGACGATAGCGTTGCTTCCGGCGGCGGCATATTCAATGTCGGAACACTAACCCTATCCAATTCAAACATTTCTAATAACATTGCAAGTTCAAATAGCACAAGCAATGATTATCATGACGACGCTATCTCGTACGGGGGAGGAATATTCAATTCCGGGACGCTGGCGGTTGCCGACGTTATGATTGTCAATAACGCAGCTACTTTTGAGCGTTCACGCTTGAGCAGTGGTAGTTCCAGCTTAGGCGGAGGACTTTACAACGCAGGAACGACGCGCGTCTACAACTCACTTATTGCAGAAAACGACGCGACAACCAAAGGCGGCGGAATATATAACGGCGTAGGCGTGAATGAAAATCAGAGTTCGAGCGTATATTTGGAGTTATATTCCGTCACCATCGCGCGCAATACGTCTACCGTCGGCGGCGGTCTTGCCAATATATCGCGCGCTTATATTGGCAACAGTATCGTTTCGGAAAACGTCGCGACGGATGGAACCGACATATGGACGGACTCTAATAGTCGCACAATGTTGGCGACGTCGCTTGTCGGAGACGGTACGCACGAAACAGGCGCGGACTTGTTCTATGGTTTCGGCACTTTTGTGGGAAATGCAGATGAGCCGATTTCTGTAGGCTTTGCGAATTCTGAAGAGAGCGACTACACTCTTGCTGTTGATTCGGCGGCGTTAGATAAGGGCAACGTAGATTTCGAGTATATGACGACCTATCCGACCGATCTTTTCGGAGCGCCTCGCGTACAAGGACAGACGGTCGATTTAGGCGCGTATGAAAGAGCGGATGGCGCTCCTACGGTAGATGCGGAAACGCCTTCACTTATCGTAACGACAATCGACGATCTCATTGACCCATACGACGGCGAAATTTCATTGCGAGAAGCGGTGTTGTATGCAACCGCTGATCCTGCCCTCGGTGATGTGATAACCTTCGACGAGTCCGGTGTTTTTGCATCGGCTCAAACGATTGCGCTTAACGGAACGAAACTAACGTTTGATCGCGCGCTCTCGATCATTGCGCCGGAAGTTGGCGTTACGATCGACGCCGCCGGAACGACGCGCATACTGGAAATTTCCGCCGGAGTCGGCGCGCTGGAAATCAAGAACGTTTCCTTTAAGAAAGGCTACGTTTACGGCAAGGGGAGCGCGATTTACTCAGGCGCAGGTAATTCGATTACAATTTCAAACTCAACCTTTGAAAGTAACTTCGTCGCTTCAGACGACGCTTCTGGCGCCATCTATCTGTCGAGCGCTTCCGACGCCCCGTCAAATCTGACAATGACAAACGCGACTTTCCTAAACAATGAATCGCAACGTTCTGGGGCAGCGCTTGGCGTTGGTGAATACGCCACAGTTACCATCGATAGATCAAGCTTTTCGAATAACACATCGACAGGAGACGGCGGCGCCGTTTATATTGGCGGAAACGTCAATCTTACGATATCGGAAAGCGTATTTGGCGACAATACTACCAACTATGCTTCAAGTCATACGGCTCATGGTGGCGCTATTTATGCCGGTGGCGGTTCGACGGTCATTATCGACAACTCCAGCTTTGCAAGCAATAATTCATACGGATTCGGTGGGGCTATTTACGTCGCGTATGAAGACATATATAAATATGAAGCTGAATATGATGAATATAAATATGTTTCTGCACCTGTCAGCCTTACGATAACGAATAGCGAATTTCGCAATAATGCAGCTACGTATGGCGGCGCTATTTTTGCTGATCAAAATGATATGATAAACGTCGATGGAACAACCTTCGACGGTAATAGGGCGTCACAAAATGGCGGCGCCATTTATGCGTCGTATGGCGGAGAACTCTCAATTCGCGAGAGCGTATTAGCTAATAACGCAGCCAATGGTTACGGTTCCGGTAGTGATCGCACAGTCTATGGCGGCGGCGCTATTTACACAAAAAGCTCGACGACCGTTGATAAGACGAGTTTTATCGGCAACACCGCGACCATGAACGGCGGAGCGATTTGGAAAGGCGAGGAAGGAGAACTTTTGGTTTACGAGGGCGATTTCGTTGGAAATAAAGCTTTGAACCCCAACGTCGCGGCGGAAGGTAACGGCGGCGGCGCGTTATTCGTCCTTAGTCCCGTTTCCTCGTCGCCTTCATCAATCGTTATCAAAGACGCGCAATTCGAACAAAACTCTTCAAACTCTGACGGCGGCGCTATTCTGTTACGAAATTATAGTTCAAATACGTCTGACGCAGGTTTGCGTCTCACTCTCGACTCCACAACTTTTACCGGAAATACGGCGGTTTTCTCCGGGGGCGCCATATTTAACGGTAGTCGTCATGCCGTAACGGGAACCAATCTCACGATTTCAGGTAACAAAGTCAGTCGAACGTATTCGTATGACGCCAACTCCTATGGCGGTGGAATCTACAATGCGGGGACAATGACGCTTGTCAACTCGCTTGTCGCCGATAACGAGACGTACGCTCAATGCTCAAATACTTCGACAAGTTACTGGTCGCGATCGCATGGCGCAGGCGTGTACAACTCAGGAACGCTAACGCTCGTTAACGACACGATTACGGGTAACTTCGCAAGTTACGAGCGACCCAATGCGAGCGGCGCGAGTTACGGGGGCGGGCTTTTCAACTCAGGAACAGTAATCGTCTACAATTCGATTATTGTGGAGAACGGCGCGAAGTCTGAAGGCGCCGACGTCTACGTTGCCGACGGCGGAACCATAGTCGCCGACAAAACGATTTCGAGTTACGAGTTCTCCGAAGGCGACAATATCCTTTACAACGCTCATACGCGGATCTTTATCGACCCGGAAAACGGCGACTATCGCGTTTCGCCTGATTCGCCTACGATTAACGTTGGAGACAACGAGTACGCGTTGGCGCAAGGGCTCGACGAAACGTCTTTCGATTTGAACGGCGGATCGCGCTTTATCGGCGAGGCGATCGACCTTGGCGCGTATGAATCATGCTTTACAGTTTCGCAAAATAACGTCTTCTCAGGCGACGTTGTCGTATCGTGGTCGCAAGTTGACGACGCGGCGGCGGTTCGACTCTCCTGGGAATCTTGCGGACTTTGCGTTGGTCTCGGCGCGTTTTCGGCGTCAGGGGAGTATGTGTGGGACACGACTCAACACCCCGATTGGGAAGGCGAACTCATTTTAGAATACCTCGACGCGGAAGGCGCGGTCGTCTCGGCTGCGAGCGTCGACGCGCTCATTCTCAATGGGGAAGCTCTTTACGTTGATTCAACGAGCGCGACGGTCGACGCGAGCGACGGCGTTACAACGTTCCTCGAAGCTCTCAGTATGTCGGAACGACATGGCGGCGGCGCGCCGATTCGATTCGCCCCGAACCTCGCCGGGGAAACGATTACTCTTGACAAGACTTTAACCTTGACGAACGCGACGGTCGACGGGCAAACGCTTAACGTTACGATCGCCGCCCCGGCTATTGTCGTCGCAAAGAATCCGCGTAAGTCGACGCTTGCCGAACTTACGAACGTAACGTTAGCAACGTCGTCGCTCGAAGTCCAAGGAGCGTTCTTGACGACAAATGCGCGTTTCAGCGGCGCGAACTCTGTATGGACGGTTGGAACAAACGCCGTCTTCGCAAACGCAACGATTAGCGGTTCCGTTTCGCTTGCGTCCGGATCAACGCTTTATGCTCAGGAAACGCTCACGGTCGACGGCGAGCTTCTTATTTCCGGTTCCGGCGTTGCGACGGCGCTCCGTTTTGACGGAAACGGCGCGATTCTTGGCGAGGGCGTCGTTTTCCTTGGCGGAAACGCAAAGGACGTTGTTCAGATCGTCGACGGCGTTTTGTCGGTTGGAGGCGCCGCGACGCTTAGCGGCTCCGGTACGGTTGACGGAACGCTGATCGTGGACGGCGGAACGGTCGACGTTCCCGGCGGAACGTTGGCTGTCAACGGCGACTTTACGCTCGCCGAGTCAGGTCGCGTTGTCTTTGGTATTTCCGGACTAACAAGTTACGGCGTCCTAACGGCGACGGGCGCGGCGACGCTTTTCGGAACGGTCGAGCTGGAACGTTTGAATTACGCGTTTATGCCAACGGAAATGAACGCGTTCACAACTTTAAGAGCGGGTTCGATCACCGTTGACGACGGCGTTTTCTACGAAGGGTTGTCCTTCGGCGAATATTCTGAAATGGTTCCGGAAGCAACGACGAATTCGCTGAACTTTACGGTTGGCTGGCAGTCGGGACCAAAGGTGATTGCAATTGCGCCTTCGAACAACGAGTCGATCGGAGCGACGCGCGCCTATCTTGATATTTATTTCGATCAGACGATTAAAGTATCGAGCTTTACTTCCGACGATATTACCGTAACGGATCTCCAAGGAAACGCTGTTGAATTCACGGCTCCGCAAAGCCTGAATAGCTCGAACAACGCGTTCAGAATCTATTTTAATCGCGACGCGTACAGGGACGGAACGTATCATGTTTCAGTCGGTCCGGACGTCCGCAACGAAATCGGAACGATGATGAATCAGGACGGAACGCCTCCGAACGGTGGGGAAGAGGACGCATACTACGGCGATTTTACGCTCGCGGCTCCGAATCTTCGCGTGTCGATCGTGGAAAGCGCGCTTCCTGAAGTCGCCTATCTTGGTTCGAATCTGACCGTGCCGGTTGCGATAGAGAACGTTGGCGTCGCCGACGCGCTTGGCAACTGGTCGAATAAGATTTACCTTTCAAAAGACGCGATCCTTTCGAACGACGACTATCTTCTTACGACCTTTACCGCAGGCGTCGACGCGAAATTGGGAACGGGGCTCGCTGTCGGCGAACAACGCGTCTACGCGCGTCCGACAACCACGCCGATGAACGCTTCCTGTTGGACGCCGGGCGAGTACTACCTAATCGTCGCTGCTGATGTTGCCGGCAAGGTCTTTGAATCGGATGAAGGGGACAACTCTTACGTCTCGTCGCCGATTCGATTCGAATATCCCGATCTCACCGACCTTACGATAACAAGCGTGAACGCGCCGCTCCAAGCAACGGCGGGCGAGTCGGTCGAAATCGTGTGGTATACGAAGAACGTCGGAACGCGCGACGCCTCGGAACACTGGCGCGAGTCGGTCTATATTTCGACGACGGGCGCCATTGCCGACGCAAAGCTTTTGCGCAATCTTGAGTTCAGCGGTTTGGACGCGGGCGACTTCGTTCAGCGAAGAACGACCGTAACGGTTCCCTCGATCGGATTCGTTGGTAGCGCGTATTTCATCGTTGTTTGCGACGTTAATAACGCCGTACTGGAAGAGAACGATTATAACAACTCGATGCTCAGCTCCCCTGCGACGGTATTGAAGCAGACGCTTAATCTTTCGGTTTCCTCGACGAAATTGGAAGAAGGATCGGGCGAGAGACGCGCGACCGTTTCCCGCACAGGCGATCTTTCGGAGCCGCTCGAAATTGCGATCAGTGTTTCTGATTCTACGGAACTAAGCGCGCCTGAGACGGTTACGATTCCGGCGGGACAGACGACCGTCGCGTTCTACTATTCCGCTGTAAAGGACAACGAATTCGACGACGATCAGTGGGCGACCCTTACGGTGAGCGCGCAAGGGTTCGAATCGAAATCCGCGACGATCAACGTCGTTAACATCGATCATCCCGCGTTGACGATCTCTTTCGACAAACGCGAAATCACCGAAGGCGAAAGCGTTCAGGCGACGATTACGCGCAACTACGTTACGTCGCAACCGATTACCGTTAAGTTGCGCTCTTCCGTTGCGAATCAGCTTGATTTGCCGAAGGACGTCGTGATTCCGGCAAACGAAAGCTCCGTTACCGTCGTGATCAACGCGCTCGACAACGACTCCCCTGAAAGCGACGTCGACATAACCGTAACGGCGACGAGTCCGAACTTTATTTCGGCGAGCGCTCCTCTCGGCGTCTTAGACAACGACGATCCGACGATTAGTATTACGTTTGTGGATCCGACGGTCGCGGAAGGCGCCGGCGGAAACGCGCTCGTCGGGATCGTATCGCGCGCGGAAGCGGCGAATTCTGCGCTCAAGGTTCGTTTGAGTAGCTCGCGCAACGACAAGATCCTCGTACCGAGCGAAGTCGTGATTCCGGCTGGTAAGACCCAGGTGGAATTCAGCGCGGCGTCTCTCGATAACGGTCTTGTCGACGGCGAGGTCGTCGTTACGGTTACGGCGACTGGCGTGCTGGAAAACTGCAATTGTTCGACAACGGCGCCGACGGGAATCGCGACCGCGACGGTTACCGTCATTGACGACGACGGTCCGAAGCTCACTCTCGTTCTTAACAAATCGATTTTGACAGAAGGCGTCGCCAACGCCGCGACTCTAACCGTCAAACGAAACACGTCGACGGAGGAGCCGTTGACCGTTTCTCTGTCGTCTTCCGATACGAGCGAACTGACGCTTCCGGAGACTGTCGTCATACAGGCAGGCTCGGATTCCGTAACGGTCGTCGTCTCGACGGTCGAAGACGCGCAAGCGGACGGCGATCAGTGGGTCGAACTTGAAGCGACGAGCGACGGGTTCGCTCGCGGCACGGCGCGCGCGCTCGTTACGGATACGACCGCCGCCGATCTAACCATTGTTTCGATCACAACGCCTTTCGAATCTCTCGAGAAGAAGTCGACGTTCAACGCGACCTATACGCTGAAGAATCAAGGCTTGCTTGAGGCCTTGGGACAAAATGGAAAGTGGACGGAGCAGGTCTGGCTCTCGTCGAGTCGCGCCATTACGAGTTCGTCGACACTCGTCGCGTCCTTTACGCAAGACGGCGCTCTTTCGAATGTCGACGGCGAAAACGCCATTACGCGCGAGTTTGCCGTTACGTTGCCTGATCGAGCGGGGGAATTCTATCTCCACGTCCAAATAGATAGTGGGAACGACGTCAATGAACTCATTGAGACGAACAACCGCATTATTAGTGAGAAGATCGTCTCCTATTCGACCGAGGATCCGACGGATCCGTATAACCCGCAACCGCCAACATACGGCGCTGTCGTTCAGACGGACGTCGAGAAAGCGGATCCGGCGTCGTCGATTCCGATGTACGGTTACGCGTACGATCTGGAAACAGGCGAGCGAGTCGGAGACGTCGACGTCCGAATCTTTGTCGTAACGAAGTACGGAACGCGTACGATTACCGCTACGACGGACGAAAGCGGCGCGTTTGAGACGATCTGGACGCCCCTTGCGTACGAGGCGGGCTACTACGAGATCGGCGCGGCGCATCCGGCGTATACGACCGCTCCGATGCAAGACTCCTTCAGTCTTATGCGCATGAGCGTTAATTTTAGTCGTGGATCCTTTAATATTGTCGAACGAAATTCTGTCTCCGGCACATTTAAGATCTCCAATGAGGCGAGCGATCCAATTACGGGATTGCGCTACGAGGTTGAAGGTCTTGCGGACAATATTGAATTGAATCTGAATTTGTCGTCCCCGGTAATCGTAGCGGGACAGTCAGTTGAAGCGACGCTGACGGCGAAGGCTCTCAACGCGACGATTCCCGTGTCTCAGGCGACGCTAAGAATCTATAGCGACGAGACCGCGCCTATCGAAGCGACTCTCGTGTTCAACGTCTTTCGCGGTCAGACCTATTTGACCTGTAATACGAAGACGCTCACTGGAACGATCGTTCGCGGCGAGCAAAAGACCTTCGAGTTTGAAATTTGCAACGAAGGCGGAATTGATTCTGGACCGATTACGCTTGCGCTTCCGGACGAACCTTGGCTTTCTTCCCTCAACGGAACGACGCTCGATTCCCTCGCGCCCGGCGAGGTCAGAACGGTGCGTTTGTTAGTCAATCCCCCCGAGGATATGCCGCTGAACGTCTATCAGGGGACGATCGGCGTGAATTACTCCAACACGGGTTTGGCGGTCGACTACAAGTTCCGCGCTCGTAGCGATCATTACGGCGATTTAACCGTGCTCGCCGCCGACGAATATTACTATTATTCGGAGACGTCGCCTACGCTTGCTGGCGCTTCCGTGAAACTTGTCGATTCCATAACGAAAGCGGTCGTCTCGCAAGGTGTAACCGGCGACGACGGAACCTATGCGTTCCGACAGTTGCCCGAGGGATATTACGACCTCTACGTCTCGGCGGAAGGACACAACAATTACTCGGCGACCGTCTACGTCGAAGCGGACGAAAATAGCGTCGAAGCGTTCCTTGCCAAACAGACGGTGCGCTACGAATGGTCCGTTACGCCGACCACGATTGAAGACGAGTATGAGATCACCATTGAGACCGTCTACGAGGTCAACGTGCCTGCGCCTGTTGTTACGATCGATCCGCCGATTATGGATCTCTCCGATCTGCTCGAAGTCGGGCAACGCAAACAGATCAATTTGACGGTTGAGAACCATGGACTCATCGCCGCGCAGAACGTCATGCCGGTTTTCGACGATCATCCCGAGTTGAAATTTACGCCGCTCGTGGAAGCTCTCGACGTTCTGCCCGCTAAATCCTCTTACGTTATTCCGATCATTATTGAACGCGTCGCCGACGTCACGGCTATTCAGACGAGCGGCGTCGCGACCGACGAGAAGCTAGAAACGGAGACGATTGCGTCTGGAATTAAGATGAATTCGGTCGTCTTTGAAGATCCCGATCTCGCGTTTAAAAACGCCGTTCGCGCCAGCATTGCGCAAACTGCGAACTCGTTCGCGAATGACGTTGACGAAGTTGCTCAAACCCTCAAAACCGGCGTAAAATTGAACGCTTGTACAATCGATGGTGGAGTTGCCTATGAATACGTCTGTCATGGTCGGCAATGTGTTTCAACGCCTATAGGCTTTAAAAAGCCAAATAATTTTATTTGTACTGTCGACGATCATCCAACGCCCTCATTTAGTGGTTACGGTGGCGGAAGTGGCGGATACAGTTATGGCGGCGGAGGCGGTTATGGCGGCGGAAGCGGTTCAGCATGGGGCTGGGTGAAAAACAACTCCAATGTTTCTGCTCATGCAAACGTACAAGCGCCGTTATTAATAAAAGTTACAAAAACGGCATGCGGTTGTAAAGATTTAACAATTGTTGGGAATATTTCCACTGACAATTTTTTCATGGGGAAAGTGGTTAATACAGCAAAAGAGGTGCTTAACAAAGCTTTTGCAACTTCACCATGGGAGCTTGACAACGTGGCGTTCACGCTTTCCCCAAACGTTTCGTACTCAGATTGCTGTGATCCAGAAACAGGTAAACCTAAGGGATCTAGTTATTTCACCAATGTGAGCGGCTCTTTGGAAGTCACATTAATTCTTGGTAAGAAAATTGAATTAGTAAGTAAGGATAAGAGCAACCCATGTGTTGATTATCTTAAAGATGTACTTGTATGTTCGGAATTTGACATATCAGTCTTAGGAGGCGTGAAGGCAACGTTTACGCTTTCTGTAGAATATACAGCAACAAAAGACTGCGATGGTAATGGATATGATGCCTTGAGATTATCAGGCGGGGTTTCTGATCTGTTTATCGGAGTACAAGGAAGTGGTCATATTGTTTCTGGTGATCGCGATTTTGAAAATCCAGATTTCGCAGGCGCTAAACTCGAAGTTGAGGCAGGAGGGGGTCTCCACTTCGGAGTCGTTATTAATTGTTTTTGGGAAAACGGTACACACATCGAAACTAATATAGAATTTAAACCGCTCACTTTAGACGCAACTTTTACCATTAAAGCTGCAACCGTAGGTTACTCTGCAGATATAGAATGTAGGGCGTCTCTTACTTTATGGTCTGGGGCAACATTCTTAATCGAAGCTAGAAAGCGCAACGAAACTACCTCCCTGTCATCCAACGATAACAATAACAAACGCGCTTTGATGTCTACGGGAGATGCGCAGGAAGCGCCTTTTTTCTCCGAGGATGAGATATATGATCTAAATTACCAACTGGCAGAGGCTTTGTCATCTATTACGATGCCAATATCAGACGATCAACTTGCGTTGGCGGACGAGTTTGCACACGCTTTAGGCTATTCCACTCGTGAACGTATGGAGCGTGCTTTGAATATTACGGTAAACGACGTTATGTCCTACGCTGAAGTAGACGCGGCAATGAAGGCGGAATACAACAAGCGTTTCGGCGGCGCGTCGGGCGTTTGCTCGTCGGTCAAGCTCCAGCTCAAGCAAACGGCCGTCATAACGCGCGATGCGTTCGACGCTCAACTAATTCTAGAGAACGCGACCGGATACGAAATTCAGGACGTCTCCGTCGACATGGTGATCTACGACGAATGGGGGAACGACGTTACGAGTCAATTCGGCGTCTATCCTCCGACGACCGAGAACTTCTATAACGCCGACGACGACAATATCGGGAACCTCGCAGCTCATTCGACCGGCAAGTCGAACTGGATCTTTATTCCCTCGACCGAATGCGCCAAGGACGGCGTCGAGCAAGTTTATAGCGTCGGCGGCATTCTACGCTATATGGATCAAGGTCAAGAAGTCACGGTCAATATGTCGCCGGTGAGCATTACCGTTTACCCGCAGCCTGAACTCGACCTCGTCTACTTCTGGCAACGCGACGCGTTTGCAGACGATCCCTGGACCGACGTCGTTGAGGAGTCCATTCCGTTCGAACTTGCCGTCATGGTTCTGAACAACGGATATGGCGCCGCGAAGAATATGCGGATCATCTCCGCTCAGCCCGAGATCATTGAAAACGAAAAGGGTCTCCTTATCGAATTCGAAATCGTTGGTTCGCAAGTCAACGGCAAAGATTACAATAAGTCGTTGACAGTCAATTTTGGCGACGTCGAACCTGGAAAAGTTGCGATCGGCGAGTGGTTCATGACGACGACGCTCCAAGGACATTTCAACGGCTACGAAGCGTCCTTCCAGCACGTCAACGGCTTCAACGATCCTCAGTTCTCCCTAATAAAGAACGTCGAGATCCACGAACTGATACGCGGCGTTTACGACGACGCGCAGTCTCCTGACGAGTTGCCTGATTTCCTCGTCAACGACACGCCTGACCCAGAGGATCTACCGGACGCGCTTTACCTGTCGACAGGCGAAATCGAGCCGGTTTCTCTCGCCGACAACGGCGGAACAACCGGAACGCTCGGCACGAAATCGTCGACGGTTACCCTGGCGGTCTCGTCGATCAGCGCCGGATGGAACTATATCGATCTGCGCGATCAAGACCCCGGCGGAACGGAATACGAACTGATCAAAGTCGTTCGCTCCGACGGAAAGGTTTTGAACCCGAAGAACTTCTGGCAAACGGATCGCACCTTCCTCGACGGGCGCGAGGTTCTGTACGAGAACTCGCTCCACATCCTCGATCACTTCGATTCGAGCGTCGAACTCATGACGTACGAATTGACGTATAAGATCAAAGACGAGACGGCGCCGACGATTACGGCGATCGAAGAACTGTCGAATAAGATTCGTATTACGCCGGTCGATAGCTTTGAAGTTGAGTTTAGCGAGCCGATCGATTCGTCGACCTTTACGCTCAATAATCTGTCGCTAACGCGAGGTGGGGGACGCAATCTGATTACGGACGTCGTGACGATTGAGCAAATCTCCGACGTAGGCTATCGCATTTCGGGATTGACGTCTCTTTCGAAGACTGACGGCGCGTACGAGTTGAAAGTCATGATGGACGGCGTGTCCGACGTCTATGGGAACGCGGCTTCGGTCGGTTCCGCGTCGACGACGTGGACGGTCGCTCTCAGTTCGCCGATCGTTCAGAGCGTGGAAGCGCCGACTCCGTACACGACGGAAAGCGTTGATTCGCTCACGATTGAGTTCAATAAGGCGATCGACGTCGACAGCTTTACGCTTGACGATCTTGAATTGCGACGCGACGGCGGCGAGAATCTGCTTGCGAATTCGCCTGAAGGCGTCCAGCTAACGAGTCAAGACGGCGCGTCCTGGACGCTCTCCGGGCTGGCGGCGTTGACGTCGACCGACGGCGTTTACGAGTTGACCGTTAAGGCGACAGGCGTCCGCTTGGGAACGAATCGCGGGGTCGGTTCGCAGAGCGTGCGCTGGACGAAGGACGTCGAGGGACTGTCGAACGCGGTTTGGTACGGCGCGGATCGCGCGTCGACGAACTATCCTTACGACGCGTTCTATATTGGGTTTGACGAAGAGGTCGATTTCAATACGCTCGATTTCTCCGATTTCACGCTCACGCGCGACGGGCTGGAGATTCCGCTGTCGTCCGCAATTACCCTTGGTATTATGCCTGCGGAACTCCGCACGTCCGACGCCGCCCAAGAATGGAAACTGATCGGGCTTGCGAACTTTGCGTCTTCTGAAGGCTCCTACGTTCTCACGCTCGATTTATCGAACGTCAAGGATCTCTCAGGCAACTTGGGAACGGGAACCTTCTCCGTATCCTGGGGCGTCGACAAGACGTCGCCGTCGCTGCTTCTCGCCGACGAGACTTTTGCGACGTCGGACGCGATGCGTGCGACCGGCGTGGAACCGGGCGCGACGCCGCTACGGTGGAACTCGACGACAGCGACGATTTCAGGCGAGCTCTCCGAATCGAACGTTACGGTTCGCGTCTACGACTTGACGACGGGACGCGATCTTGCGGCGGCGACCTTCGGGGAAGAAAACTTCAGCGTCGATCTGACCATACCGGAAGAAGGACGACACGAGTTGATTTTTGCGGTTACCGACTTTGCCGGAAACCGCACGGATTACTCGCAAGTCGTCTACGTCGACCTGACCGCGCCTTTTGCGACGAGCGTGGAAACTATCGAAGCAAACGGACGCACGGTCGCGTTGGAACTCTCCTTTACCGAAGGTTTGAATTGGACGGCGCTACTGGAGTCGGGCGAGATTGCGAACGTCGTATCGCTTGGCAATGAACTCGACGGCTCAACGATTCGTCTGGATTCGTCCGCGTACAGTTACGATCCGAGAACGTCCACGTTGCGAATCGACCTTGCGAACGCGTCTTTTGGCGCGACGGTCGACGACGCCGCGACGGAAAGCGTGGTCGCGCCTATTACGGTTCGTCTTGCAACGAACGAACTACGCGACGCCGCAGGCAACCTGTTGCGCGGCACGGTCGAAGGTGGCGAATCGACGGCGATTCAGCGATTCGTTTATGTCGGCGCGCTTAACGTCGGCGGAGCGACGGCGCTTGCCGATTCTTATTCCGCGCCTTCGCTCGTCGATTTCAACGGCGACGGCGTTCTGGATCTTCTCGTCGGCGAGAAGACTTCCGCCGGGGTCGGCAAAGTCGCGGCGTATTCCAATTCGGGAACAAACGCCGTTCCGATTTACGACGTCAAGAGTTACGTCCAATTCTTTAACGCAACGACGAATCAACTTGAGGACGTTGAAGTCGACGCCTCCGGGTGCCAAGGCGCTTCGGCTCGTATGGTTGATTTCGACGGCGACGGTGCGCTCGATCTATTCGTCGGACGTTCCGACGGTCGAATCCTGTATTATCCGGGCGAGACGACGGGCGACGGGTGGCGTTTGACGGAGCCTGACTACGTTGAGTACGGCGTCGAAGGGTTGAAATCCGAGGTGAACGTCGGGGCTCGCGCTCTCTTTGAAGTTTGCGATTGGAACGGCGACGGTTTGAACGATTTGCTCGTCGGTTCGCTTGACGGCAAGTTCTACCTTCTCGTCAACGACGCGACGACGGGCGCGTACAATTTTGCGTCGACGACGACGCTTACGGACGCTTCGGGCGCGGAACTGACGGTTGAATCCGGGCGAAGCGCGCCGACCCTCGCCGACGTCAACGGGGACGGACTCGCCGACTTGATTTCCGGTGCGACAAATGGGAATTTGTACGTCTATCTGAACGTAGGAACGTCGACTTCGCCGAAGTTCGTCGCCGGAGCTGAACTCTCCGACGGCGAGGGCGCGATCTCGCTCGGAGGCGCGACGCGTTCGCGTCCCTACGCGTACGATCTTGACGCCGACGGATTGCCAGACCTGATCGTCGGCGGTTCCGACGGACTCGTGAGACGTTGGCGCGGCGTTAAGACGAGCGAATTTAACGCGATGGGCGAGCCTGGAACGCCCTTTGTCGTAACTCAAAACGCAACGATTTCCAATATGCCTGAGACGACGACGTTGTCGGCTCCGACGGTAACGATTGCGGCGTCGACGGTTGATTCGATTACGATCGAATGGTCGACTGTTGAGAACGCGACAGGTTACGAAGCGTTGTACGCGCTGTCCGGCGAGACGGAATACGCGATCGTTTCGCTCGAGGCGGGCGTCTCGAGCTACACTTTCTCCGATCTTCCAAGTTCAACGTCGTACGACTTCAAAGTGCGCGCGCTCGGCGATGAAGTCGCTTACACGAGCTCCGTGTTTAGCTCAATCGTAACGGCGTCAACCGAAGCCGTTCAACAGTTGTCGGCGCCGACGATTACCCCAGTCGGAACGACCGTTGATTCGATTACGGTCGAGTGGACGCCTGTGGAGCACGCGACGAAGTACTATCTCGCGTACGCGCCTTCCGGAGAAAATACGTTTACCAACGTCTCCGTTAAGAGCGACGTTTCAAGCTATACCATCGCCGGACTGTCGAGTTCGACGGCGTACGATTTCAAGATCCGCGCCGTCGGCGACGGTGTCGCGTATTCGAATTCTGTGTTTAGCGCAATCGTAACGGCGTCAACTGAAGCCGTTCAACAGTTGTCGGCGCCAACAATTACCGTAGCCGCAACGACCGTCGATTCGATTACGGTCGAGTGGACGCCGATTGCAAACGCGACGAAGTACTATCTCGCGTACGCGCCTTCCGGAGAAAAAACGTTCACGACCGTTTCCGTTAAGAGCGGCGTGACGAACTATACCCTCACCGGACTGTCGAGTTCGACGGCGTACGATTTCAAGGTCCGAGCGATTGGCGACAAAGTCGCGTATACGAATTCCAATTTCAGCGTGATTAGAACGGCGTCCACCCTCAAAGAGCTTCCGCATTTAGAAACTCCGACGATTACCTCGTTCTCCTCGACCGAGGATTCGATTACCGTCGAATGGACGCCTGTCGAGAACGCGACGAAGTACTACCTTGCGTACGCGCCTTCCGGGGAAAAGACGTTCACGACCGTCTCGATCAAGAGTTCTTCGACGAGCTATACGCTCGCCGGACTAACGGTTTCGACTTTGTACGACTTCAAAGTTCGTGCGATCGCCGATAAGATTTCCTATGCGAACTCTGAGTTTAGCGAAGTTCGAACAGCGCTCGTCGGCGAGATTCAGCAACTTCCTACCCCGGCGATTACTTCCTTCTCGTCGAGCGTCGACTCGATCATTGTGAAATGGACTCCAGTCGAGAACGCGGTGAAGTATTACCTTGCGTACGCGCCTTCCGGCGAAAAGACTTTCACAACCGTCTCGATTAAGAGCTCCTCGACGAGCTATACTCTCGCCGGACTTCCGAGCTTGACTGCGTACGACTTCAAAGTACGCGCGATCGGTGATAAAGTCGCGTATTCGAATTCTGAGTTCAGCGAGGTCAGAACGGCGTCCACCGTCGTAGATCTTCCGCAGTTGTCGACGCCTGAGTTCACTGCCTTTTCGTCGACTGAAGACGCCATAACGGTCGAATGGACGCCGGTCGAAAACGCGTCGAAGTACTATCTTGCGTACGCGCCTTCCGGTGAAAAGACGTTTACGACCGTCTCGATCAAGAGTCCTTCGACGAGCTATACGCTTGCCGGATTGTCGAGTTCGACAGCCTACGACTTCAAAGTTCGCGCGATTGCCGATAAAGTCTTCTACGCCAACTCCCCGTTTAGCGAAGTCGAAACGGCGATTACAATTGACGCGCCAGAACTGGAGGGTTACGCGGCGGCTCGTTTCTACGACGCGGAGAAATCGAGCGGAGCGACGTCGAATCTCTGCTGGGCGTCGGGCGCGGCGAACGTTTTGTACTACGCAGGATGGGCGACGGCGGTCGCGAGCGTCGATCTCGGCGGCAAATCGGTCGCGTTTGGTTCGGAGGACGACGTCTTTGAGTATGTCGCCGGTTCCTTTAGTAATAAAGGTTCGAGCGCGCTCTACGCGATGGAGTGGTTTATTACCGGCGAATACGAAGGCGCGGGACTGACCGGTTGGGCGCAACCGTCGGAGGGTTCCGGCGGATTCTACGCGTCGCAAGGTTACGACTTCGACGAACTGTCCCGCCTCTATTCCTTCGCGAAAGAGTCGAATCCCGAACGGATTCTGCCCAGCGCGACGGAACTCTTGCGCGAATCTTGGGGCGTCTGCGCGTCTCTCGGGTTCTACTCGAACGGTCCGAATTCGACCCTTGCGTCGGCTCATACGATCACCGTCTGGGGCTACGAAGTAGACGCGAACTACTCGGCGGACGATCCTCGCTATTATAAAGCGTTGCTCGTTACGGATTCCGACGACGGCGGCGCGCGCGGACGATACGCGGCGAACGAACTGAAAACGTACGCGATCCAATGGAACGACGCCTACGAACGCTACAGCCTCGTCGGTTACGAGTCGTCGCGAACGCCATGGCTGGAAGAAATCGTCTGCCTGGCGCCGCGTTCAATCGCGTCGAATCACGTCGCCGCAACGTACGCAGGGTATACCGCGCCGACGACCTCGCACGCGTTGGCTCTGAGTCCGTCGAAGAACGACGCGATCGACTACCTCGTTGCGGATTACGAGGTCAAGACGTTCGCCAAGAGCGAACCGCGCGCGACTTCAACATACGACCGAGCGTTTGAAGAGATCGCAACGATCGACGAATTCGACTCGCTCTTCCTCGATTCCGCCGACG
>ONGM01000196.1 GCA_900317365.1 uncultured Planctomycetota bacterium | reverse complement strand
CCTACGAAAGTATTTTGTAAAATCGGCGGCGTGGACTCTCGACAAAGAATCGTTCATTTGATCATGACGTCGAGACAGGAGGTTTTCACAACGACTGGTTCGACGACTTACCGGAATAGCAAAAAATACCTTAAAGACGCGTTTGAGCGCCGTCGTTGAACTCGCGAGGGCTAACAAGTATCATGAGTCCGAGGCGTAAACGGCGTCTCATAACTAAAGGAACGCTATTTAGGGGACGAATTCAGGTTCATGGACGTCGCGCCGTATAACGAATCGCGAGGTTGCAGAGAAGCGTCGGCAGATTAAACGGGTCTTGAAGGCAACGGAACTTAACTTAACGCCGAACAGCCCTCGAATCAGCGTCGCAAATCGGCGAGCGACTCTAGGCTCCGTACGATTCTGAGAGAATCTATTAAAAGAATTAGGCGCTAATCAGAAAAGACGCGAACGTCTAGGAAGACGCTCGCGTCGGAATGACAATCGTAATCAAACGACAAGTCGAACTCGTAGGAGAGAGTAAATCTCAGTCGAAGGGCAATTACTTAAGGGAGACCTTAGCGCCGGCTTCTTCGAGTTCTTTCTTGAGCTTTTCGGCTTCGTCTTTGGGGAGACCGGTCTTGATAGCTTTCGGAGCGGATTCGACCATGGATTTGGCGTCGCCAAGGGAGGCGCCGGTAGCGGTGCGGACGACCTTGATGACGTTGATCTTGTTGGCGCCGAAGTCTTCGAGGACGACGTCGAATTCAGTTTTCTCTTCAGCGGCGGGAGCGGCGTCGCCAGCGGCGGCGGGACCAGCGACCATAACGGCGCCACCGGCGGCGGGTTCAATACCGTATTCTTCTTTCAGGTAATCGCTGAGTTCTTTGGCGTCTTTGAGGGTCAGGGCGACGATTTGATCGCCAAGGGCTTTGATGGAATCGGCGAAAACGCGATCTTCAGACATTTCAAATTCCTTTCGTGTAGCGCAATAATCTTCCACGTCGCGAAGCGAAAACCGTTTCCGTTCGCGCGTGGTCTGCGACCATTACGCAAGTTTAATTGTGGCGCCGCGCATAGCGCGACTAGATTTATTATTTCGACGCAACTGCGAAAAGTCGCAGGACGACTGCAATTCCACAATTGCGGACGTTGACTGGGAAAATATTCTCGACGGCGCTAGCGCGAGCGGTTACGTTGCGCGGGCGCGGCGTCGAGAAGGATTCAACAGGGATTATTCCGCAGGAGTCTCTTCTTCTTCGGAATCCCAACGTTGTTTGATTTGGCTGGCGATATTGGCGCCGCCGGCGAGGAGTTGCGAAGAGAGCTTGGAGCCGACGCCGGTGATTTGACCGAGCAGGATCGCGATTTGTTCTTCGCGCGTGGGCCACTTGCTGATTTCGACCGCTTGTTTCGCGTCAAAGGCTTCGCCGTCGAGGACGCCGCCGATGATCGAGAACTTTTGGAATTGCTTTTCCTTCGTAACTTTGACGACTTCTTTCGCGAGGGAGACGATATCGGAAGCTCCCCAGCAGAGCGCGGCGGTACCGGTGAGACCGCTGAAAGCGGCTTCAAGCGAGGTGCCGGCGGTAGCGCGAGCGGCAAGGCTATTCTTGATAACCATGACGCGAACGCCTTTTTCAGCGAGACTCGCGCGCAGTTTATTACTGTCGTTCACTTGCATACCGACGAGATTAACGAGAAGAGCGTTCTCGACGCCGGTCAAGCGCTTTCGCAAATCTTCGGTAATAATATTCTTTACAAACTTACTCATTGCACTATATTCGTTTAAAGGCGGTTGATATTAGATTCGCCGATTCGAAACGCAGAGCGTCGCGTTACTGAGTAACGACGCGGAGTCCGGGACTCATCGTCGCGGAAATCGAGATCGACTTAACATAAACGCCCTTAACGGACGCCGGTTTCAACGTGTTGACGTACGTAATGAACGCTTGGATATTCTCAACGAGTTTATCCGCGTCAAAACTGAGTTTACCAACGACGCTGTGGACGATGCCGCCCTTATCGTTGCGGAACTCGACCTTACCTGCCTTATAGTCTTTGACGGTCTTCTCGATATCCATGGTAACGGTGCCCGCTTTCGGACTCGGCATCAAACCGCGAGGACCAAGGATACGACCGAGAGAACCGACGACGCCCATCATATCGGGAGTGGCGATACAGACGTCGAATTCAAACCAACCGTCTTTAATTTTCTGAGCGAGTTCGGGACCGCCGACATAATCGGCGCCAGCGGCGGTCGCTTCGTCGACTTTTGCATTTTTCGCGAAGACGAGAACGCGAAGAGTCTTGCCAATACCGTGCGGAAGAACGACGGAGCCGCGGACGATTTGATCGGATTGTTTCGGATCGACGCCGAGACGCATCGAGATTTCAACCGACTGATCGAACTTCGTGGTATTAAATTGTTTCAGCAAACTGACGGCGTCAGTCAAAGCCATCGGGGCTTTAGTTTTTGGAAGCTTGGCTTCCATAGCTTTCATACGCTTCGAAACTTTACCCATTTGTATATCTTTTCGATCTCTTGAGACTTGAAATTGAAATACGCGCTAGTATCCAACGTCGCGACTAATCGACGACGTCGACTCCCATGCTACGCGCGGTGCCGGCAAGAATTCGAACCGCATGCTCAACGTCGCGCGCGTTCAAGTCCTTTTGCTTTGCCTTAGCGATCTCTTGAAGTTGAGCGACGGTGATCGTGCCCACCTTCTCTTTCGGAACGGTATGAGAACCTTTTTCAATACCGACGGCTTGTTTGATCAAGTCGACGGAGTGCGGACTTTTCGTCTCAAGATCGTAGGATCGGTCGTTATAGACCTTAACGACGACAGGAATACGCATACCCATCGACGCCTTGGTGCGGTCGTTAAAATCTTTAACGAACTGACCAAGATTAAGCCCATACTTACCAAGAGCGGTACCGACAGGGGGTGCTGCTGTCGCCTTGCCGCCGGTCGCATGGAACTTCACTGTTGCTTGCAGTTGTTTAGCCATTTTAAACCTCAATTTTCACGTCTACTCGATTCGCCAAAGGCGCGCAGGTTAGGGAGACGCCTGCGTATCATTCGACGTTTACTTTTTCAATTTGCCACGTTTCAAACTGGAGAGACGTCTCCGTATTCAACATGACAATTTTCACGGTAACCAAGCCGCTTTCGTCGACTTCAATTACCTCCCCCTCATAATCTTTAAAGTTATCGCCGGCGACGATGCGAACTTCATCCCCAACGTGGTAAGGAGAAACGCGAATAGTCTCCGTCTTCTCATTTTGCGCGGCGAGAATCTTTTCCGATTCTTCCGGCTGAAGCGGCATCGGCTTGCCGGTCGTCCCGACAAAATCGCCGATACCCGGCGTTTCGCGCATTAAAAACCAAGTCTGATCGTTCAGGACCATCTTTACCATGATGTATCCCGGAAACATCTTGACCTTGTATTTGCGCGGTTTTCTGTTTTTATCGAAACCTGTCTCGTACTTGACTGGAACGATCGTTTCGAGTATATATTTGTCAAGTCCGGTCGCGGCAACTCGTCGATCGAGTTCCCTTTTGCATCGATCCTCGCGGTTCACCTGGCACTTGAGAATATACCAATGCGGAGTTTCGTCAACCTGACCGTTTTCGTCTTCTAAGACGCCGTCAAATTCGGACGCCATAATTGAACTCCCTTACCGTTTTTGAATCGATTTATCAGCTATTCGGAATCGTTCCGTTTATCGTAGATTTCGCAGAGGCTCGCTCCTCCACGAATCGCAACTCGATCAGTTGAAAATTCCGAAAATCAAACGGAAAATAATATCGAAAAAGAAGATCAGGATCGTAAAGAGCGCCATAAAGAGGAGTACGACCTTTGAGTTGACGTACAGCTCTTTCCAAGTCGGCCAGGAAACTTTGCTCATTTCCGCTTCAACGGAGACGAGGAAATCGGCGAAGGTCGGATAATTAACGGTGCGGAAACCAACCCACAGACCGAGCGCTGCGATCACTACGGCGGCGATTGCGGAACCGGAGGTTCGTCCGAACGCGTTGTAGCAGGAAAACGCGCCAAAGAAGAAGACGAGCGCGATTCCAATACTGGTCCACATACGAGCGTAACGTCCTTGGGACTTCTTATAGACGTTCATGGAAAACAGTTCTTTAAAGTAACTGCTCATCGTCAACCTCATTACTCGTACGTCGTATGCGACCGAGATTCGCAGTTCGCGGAATTCTCAGATCACGCTCGAGGACGATATTATTTACATCTGATTCTTACGACTCTGGCTATGAACGTATGCTCGAAGCATATTGGCGAGCATACTGACGGCTTTTAGTCGAGGCGTTTCGACCGTCGGTCTTCACCGTCGGAACGCGACGCTTCGGCGGCTCCAACCGTCGATCCACACGTCAAAGTCTAATAAAAAAGCGCTTCTCCCTGAACGTATCAACGTTGAGACAAGCGCTTTCAAACACAAGCAGGGGAGAGAGGACTCGAACCCCCAACAACCGGTTTTGGAGACCGGCGCCCTACCAATTGGACGACTCCCCTGTGAGAGGTCTCAGGATCGTCCGATTGCAACGCGTCGTTGCATTCGGAGAATCCGCGCCGCGAAGGAAACGCGGCGCTTAGACTCTTTCAATGCGCCCGCGACGCTTATTAATGAACGATTTGCGTAACAACGCCGGAACCGACGGTCTTGCCGCCTTCGCGGATAGCGAAACGAACGTTTTGTTCCATCGCGATCGGCGTGATGAGTTCAACGTGCATCTTGACGTGGTCGCCCGGCATGCACATTTGAACGCCTTCCGGAAGCGTGATCGTACCGGTAACGTCGGTCGTACGGAAGTAGAATTGCGGACGATAACCGCTCATGAACGGGGTGGAACGGCCGCCTTCTTCCTTGCTCAGGATGTAGACGTCGCCTTCGAACACGGTGTGCGGAGTGATCGTCTTCGGCGCGGCGACGCATTGACCGCGTTGGATTTCTTCGCGCTTGACGCCGCGGAGAAGAAGACCGACGTTATCGCCGGCTTGACCTTGTTCAAGAGACTTCTTGAACATTTCAACGCCGGTAACGACCGTCTTACGGGGTTCGTCGGTGAGACCGAGGATTTCGACTTCGTCGCCGACCTTAACGACGCCGCGTTCGATACGACCGGTAGCAACGGTTCCGCGACCTTCGATCGAGAAGACGTCTTCGACCGCCATGAGGAAGGGCTTATCGACTTCACGTTGCGGTTCCGGAATATCGTTGTCGATAGCGTCCATGAGCTTGTTAATGCACTCGGCGCATTTCGGATCGTCCGGATGTTGTTGCGCCGGGAGAGCCGCGCCGCGAATAACGGTAACGTTATCGCCGTCGAATTCGTTTTTCGTGAGGAGTTCGCGAATTTCGAGTTCAACGAGTTCGAGGAGTTCTTCGTCGTCGACGAGGTCGCACTTGTTCATGAAGACGACGAGCTTCGGAACGTTAACCTGGCGAGCGAGGAGGACGTGTTCAGCGGTTTGCGGCATGGGGCCGTCAACGGCGGAGACGACGAGGATCGCGCCGTCCATTTGCGCCGCGCCGGTGATCATGTTCTTAATGAAGTCCGCGTGACCAGGGCAGTCGATGTGAGCGTAGTGTCGCTTTTCGGTTTCGTATTCAACGTGAGCAACGGCGATGGTAACGGTTTTGGTCGCGTCGCGGACGGTACCGCCTTTCGCGATATCAGCGTAGGACTTAACTTGCGCAAGACCCTTGGTCGCTTGAACAGCGAGGATCGCAGAAGTTAGAGTCGTCTTACCATGGTCGATATGGCCGATCGTACCGACATTAACGTGCGGTTTCGTACGTTGAAATGTTTCCTTCGCCATTGAATTAATCTCCCTAATACGGAATTTTGGCGCACCTGCCGCTAAGACCTGCTGACGCCGGTTTTCAATTCAGCGGCTATCTATACAAAAAAGCCCTCGCAAGTCCTGATTAGGAAAGCTGCCGATGAGATTTGAACTCATGACCTCGTCCTTACCAAGGACGCGCTCTACCGACTGAGCTACGGCAGCAACATAGGACCT
>ONGM01000154.1 GCA_900317365.1 uncultured Planctomycetota bacterium | reverse complement strand
CCGGAGCTAGACCCCGAGCCAGAGCCGGAGTCGGAACCGGAGCTAGACCCCGAGCCGGAGCCGGAGTCGGAGCTAGAACCTGATCCGGAGCCGGAATCGGAACCGGAGCCTGAGCCGGAACCAGATCCGGAGCCGGAATCGGAACCGGAGCCAGAGTCGGAACCGGAGCCGGAGCCGGAACCAGAATCGTCGGTAACGCTTTCAACGAAGCCCGGATCGCTGTAGACGTCGTGGTAAATGGAGGACTTGGAATATCCGGAGCGCCACATTTTGAGGATATCCGACAGGTTCGTCGCGACGACGCCGGAGGTCGATTTATTAACGAGTCGGAAATTCGAATTTCCGGTGTTCGATTTCACGGACGATTTCTTCGCGGTCGAATCGGCGTCGGCGATCTGTTTGTCGGCGTCGGCGGGGATCGTCGCGTCGGTCTCTTTGAGCGCGTTATATTCGTCGGTCAGCGTTTTGACGGTATCCGCGTAATCCGTTTCCGTCTTGGCGTCCGCTTCGTCGAGCGTCTTACGCGCTTCGGCAACGGAGTCTTCGAACGTATTTTGCGCGTCTTGGCGTTTGCCGATCAACTCCGCGAGCGTCGAGTCGCCTTTCTGATAATCTTCGGCGGCTTTCTTCATGCTCTCGTTGCGCGCGTCGACCGCTTCCAGGTACGACGTCAGATACTTCGAGAGATTCGTCGAATGAGCGTCGTATCGCTCTTGCGCGGCGTCGAGCCACGCGTTGAACCATTTCTGCCAGCTGTCGCGCGTCGGATCGACCGGAGTCGCGTCGCTTTGTTCGACCGTTACCTTGAGTTCCGCCGTCGCGGAGCCGCCGTACGTGCTCGAATGATCGGAAGAGCTCAAGAGCGTTCGCGCCTGAATCGCAACGGTCAATTCGGCGGGATTGTGCGCGTCGCTCGTCAGGTAATCGCTCGGAACGTCCCAAGTAACTTCGCCTGTCTCCGCGTTGACGGTCAATCCCTCGGGATACGTAACGCCTTCGCGTTCGGCGAGCGCGTATTCGACCTTAGCGCCTTCCGGAGCGTTTTCCGGCAAGGTCGCCGTTACGGTCGCGGTGAGTTTCTCACCGGTCTTAACGGTCGCGGGATTAACCTGTCCGAAGGTAGGCGAGACGACGGCGTCCGCGTCCGTCGCGCTGTTGGCGACCATAATCTTAAAGGTTTCTTCCGTCGAAAGTCCTTCGGTCGCGTCCCCTTCCGCCGAATCGTAAACTTCCGTCGCGCGAACCGTAAAGCGGAATTCCTGCGCCGTTTCGCCGCCGGTAAGGTAATCGCTCGGAACGTCCCAAACGACGTTGCCGGAAATCGGATCGAATTCAAATTCTTCCGGGTAACCTTCGCCGACGAGTTCGTACTTCATCGACGAGGCTTCGCCGTTCGGATCGTTCGCCTTAACGGTGGCGCGATACGTTTCCCCAGTGGAGACGGCGACGCTTTCGAGGGGTTCGAAGACCGGAGCTTTATCGACATAGTTCGGATTCGTAATTTTCAAATTGAACTCTTCGTCGGCGGAATCGCCGTAATTAACGGCGGAGCCTTCGGTCGAGACGACGGTCGTCGCGCGCAGTTTGATCGTAACGGTCTCTTCGCGGATCGCGTCGTTTTCGAAGTAATCTGCGGAACTGGCCCAAACGATCGCGCCGGTCGACGAATTAATCGTCATACCTTCCGGATACTCTCCGACCAAAGAGTACTCGACGCTCAGTTCCGGCTCCGAAACGATGGCGTTGACGTCGTACGTAAAGATTTCGCCGGCGACGACGGACTGGTCGTCGAGCGGATCCCAGATCGGCGCTTCCGCCGCTTCCGGATCGTACGCGGCGTTCGTGATCGCGATATTGAAGGTTTTTTCAGCGGAAAGTCCGTCGACGGTTTCGCCGTCCTGTTCGACGCGTTCAGTCGCCTTCACGGTGAAGGAGAAGTTTTGCGTCTTGACGTTCGTCGGCATATAATCCTCGGGAATATCCCAGGAGACTTCGCCGGTCTGAGCGTCGAACGTGAAATCGGCCGGATAGTTTTCGCCGACGAGTTCGTAACGCATCGGAATCGTGGAATCGAGCGAGTCGACAGCGGAAACGGTCGCTTCGTAAACGAGTCCGGTGGTCGCGGTCGTAACGGTCAGGTCGTTGAAGACCGGAGCGCCGCCGACCTTAACTTTCAGATTCACAGAATCGGAGAATCCCAAGGCGTCGGTCGCCTTAACGACGACGTCGTAAGAGCCGGCGTCGATCTGCTCGACGTCTTTCCATGAGAGCACGCCGTCGCCGGTGATCGAGAGGAACTGCGACGCGGCTTCGTTCGCTTCCAACGTAAAGGCGACGTCGGAACGGTTGGCGCCGCCGACGACTTTATTCGTGAGAAACGCCTGCTCGCCGTCGACGCCAACGCGAACGGTAATCTCGCTCGGCGGATCGACGATTTTCAGTTCCGTCGTGTCGACCGTAAAGTTCACGACCGTAGCGTCGCTCAGAAGCGCGTTGTGGTCGGAGACGCGATCGATCGGGAGCGCGCGTTGAACGGAAAGAACGCGTTGACCGTCTTCAACGGGGTCGTCGACGTCGATCGTAATGACGTACGTCGAGAGATGAGTCTGATCGTCGTATTCGCGCGACGCGACGGTATAAGCGACGTCGGTTCCGTCGAGAACGACGACGAACGGCTGGTCGTGGGTAATCGCTTCGTCGGCGTCGTAGGTCGTCGCGACAAAGGAGATTTGCGGATCGACGAGATCCGATTTGACGTAGTTCACGTCGCCGACTTTAACGACGGATTCGGACTCGGCGAAAGCGACGGTCGGCGCGACCGGGGACACGAAGACGTAGTCGGTGAGATCCGCTTTCAGGGACGAAGAAACGGTCGCGGTAATCGAGAGGGTCACGAGTTGCGCGCCGTAATTCTCGGTCGTAATCGTGAAGTTCGCGTAATGCTCGTCCGTCGAGCTAATCGCGCATCCGACGGCGTCGTCGTTCGTCTTCACGGTATACGTAATCGTCTGTCCGCCAAATTCGGTCGGCAAGGAGACGTTCACCGACTCGCCGGCCGTGATTTCCAAGTCGACGTCGTTGAGCGCGTCTTGAACGTAGGCTTGAAGCCCGGACGCGCCGACGTACGCCGTCGTCTGGTTGAATTGCGTTTCGCCGTTCTCGTCGACGCTGGAGTACGAGATCGTCGTCGCGCCGTTCGCAGCGTCGGTCGCGGTCAGTCGGAGAACGCCGTTCGTTACGTCTGAATCGTTGAGCGCGCGCGCGTTCGTAATCGTGAAAGAATCGACCGGCTGCGACAATTCGCCGGCCGAGTTGCGGACAACTTCCGCCGCTTCGAGTTGTTCGAGGACGTCGTAACCGTCGACGACGTAACCGAAGACGTTGTACCCGCCGTCAAGCCAGCTCGTCGGACCGAACGTAACGTAGAATTGCGCGTCGCTCGTGTTCGGTCCGCTATTGGCGTACGCGACCGTTCCGCGACGACTGTGCGTAAGAACGTCCGAATGCTCGTCTGCGATCGGAAGTCCGGACCCGCCGTGCCCAGCCCCGTCCGCGGAACCGCCTTGGAACATGAATCCCGGCATGAGTCGGTGAATCGAGCGACCTTCGTAATAATCGTCGAAAATAAGATTGAGGAAATGCTCCGAAGAGTTCGGCGCTTCGCCTTCCGCGCTAAAGAGCTGAATAACGACGTCGCCGAGCGAAGAGACCGCGCCGTCCGTCGTCGTCTTCATGACCGTAAACGCGACCTGTTCGCCTTGCGGAAAAGACGCGGTCAGTCCGTCGACGGAGCTCGAATCGATCGTTTCGAAGTCGATTCCTTCGATCGCGTAATGATACGTGCCGGGAGTCGCTATGGTAATCGCTTCCGGCAGCGTTTGATACGCTCCGGCGGCGTCGAGCAGTTCGCGCGATTCGAGCGATTCAAAGCGTCGAATCCGGAGGAAAAGATTGCGCGCCGCGTCGCGACGTTGCGCCGACGAGTTCCGGCGGAAAATCGAAAGAAGACCCATGATCGTTTCCTTACACTTCAAATTGGTAAACGCGGCGTTTCACCGTCGCGCGACTTCAAACGACGCGATTGGCGTCACGGCAAACCGCATTGTCGTTTTAATCGTGATATACTTGTTATTTTAACCGTTTTTCTCAAAACGGCAAGTTATTAACGGGCGACGCGCTGTCGCGACGACGCGTCGCCCGTTCTGAACGCAATATCTCATTGAATTTGACGCCGCGCAATCGTCAAAGTTTCGCTCGTCCCGCGTTTTCACGCGTAAAACAGCGTTTTTAACCAAACTTTAACAATCGCGCAGTTTAGGCAAATTATTAAATATTATCGTCCGAAACGGGGCGCTTCTCACGCGAAAAAATTTCAAATTGGGAAAAAGGGTTGAAAAAAAATCAAATTCAGGATAAAATTTCGTGGCGTCAACGTCTAATAGTCGTCGCGGTCCTGTCGGACGCGCGCGGCGTCGACAAGCGGTTAGGAGATATCATGCTGGAATTGAAAAACTTGAAGAAGTCGTATCAGGAACCGAGCGGAAACGAGTTGCCAATCCTCGACGTTCCGCACTGGTCGGTCGACGCCGGCGAACAAGTTGTCGTGATCGGTCCGAGCGGATGCGGCAAAACAACGTTGCTTCACATCATCGCCGGAATCCTTCGACCAACGTCCGGTCAGGTTCTTATCGACGGCTGGAACACGCCCCTTCTCACGGAATCGGAGCGCGATCAATTCCGCGCGCGGCGCATCGGATACGTTTTCCAGACGTTCAATCTTCTCCCAGGCTTCACGGCGCTTGAAAACGTTCTGCTCGGAATGTCGTTCGCAGGTCGCGGACGCGATCGGAAACGCGCGATCGACCTTCTCGAACGCGTCGGACTCGGCGCGCGACTCCATCACAAACCGGGTCAAATGAGCGTCGGCGAACAACAACGCGTCTCCGTCGCGCGCGCGCTCGCAAATCAACCGAAACTCGTGCTCGCCGACGAACCGACCGCAAACGTCGACGTCGGCAACCAACAGATCGTCGTCGATATGCTCCGCAACACCTGCCGAGACGAAAACGTCGCCCTCATTCTTGTTACGCACTCTCCCGCCGTCGCGGAACAATTTGATCGCGTCGACCTACTCACCGACGTCAACCTCGTCGCCAAACGAAAGCTCGAAGAACAATCGGAGCTGGCCGAGCATTACGACCTGAAGAAATAATCTCCGCCGCGATTCGGACGAAATGATTCGGACGAAATAAAAAAGAACTCAACCGACAAGACGTCGAAAATAGGCGCGCCGAACTCTTCTTTTCGGCGCGTCTATTCTTATTGGCGGTCTTCTTCTTTTTCTTTATCACCCCGAAACGCGTCGGAAACGTCGTCCGCCTCGCCTGGCCTAGCCTCGCCTGCGTCAGACGAGGAGAAAAGAAGGCCAGAGGCTGGGATCCTCCTCGTAGAGCGCCGGCGCGTAATGCTGAAGCGCGAAAACGCCGCGCGCGCCGTCCGTTACCGCGAAATGCAGTCCCAAGCGATTGAACGAGTCCGGCTCGTACCCGACGAGCGTTTGCGCCGGAAAGAACGCGGAGAACGCGTATCCGTCCGCGCGAAGTTCCGACGCGAGCGCGATCTCGTCCGCGTCGATCGCCGTCGCTTGTTCGCGCGCGCGAGAAATCGTGACTTGGCGCGCCTTCGGCGAAAGCGTCTTCCGCGCGTCGACCGCCGTCGGAAAAAATACGAATTTATAACAGAACCGCGTTCCGCGTTTCACTTCTTTAAGATCCCGCGCGTCGAGACACACCCGTATCTGGTCGGCGCTATCAAGCTCGCTGTTCGCAAACGTTTTCTGCTCGGATTTCTTCGCGACGACGACCGTCAACGCGAACCCTTCCGGAGACCACGCCGTGCGGAAATCAAAGAAGTCTCGATTGGCGTCGCAGATCCCGCAAGGCTCAAGGTACGCGCGCCCGTCGCGCGAGGTCTCGCGCGTCGACGCGTCGGAAAAGACGTACTGAGTCCATCGCGGAACGCGCCATTCCGCGCCGAGCGCTTCCGGCGCGAGCGACGACGCCGTTAGATTTTCAGGAGCGCGCCGACAATAGAATCGCGCGCGCATGAGGAATGTGTGATCAATCGTCGGCGACATTGTTTTTCTCCGAACTCGTCGATTGTTTCGCGTCGGCGCCGGACTTGCAGGCGTCTCGCCGCGCGCCGCGCTCGTCTAGCCCGCCTTCGCTCGCCTTCGCGGCGTCTTGCGCGCGCGCGACCTGATCGAGTTGCGAATCGCGAAAGCGTTTCATGTGGTATTCGATCGCGCGTTTTTCGGCGTCGCGACGCACGCGCTCGTCGCTAAATGAGATCCAAACGGAAACGGCGTCGACGACGGCGAGAAGACAGGTCCACGCGCCGAAGAGCAGAACGACGGACCAGCACGTCGCGACGAATTTCGGCGCCGAGCGCAACGGCACGACCAGCCCGGCGACCATAAACGCGCCGACGATTCCGGCGAGAATCGCAATTTGCATTCTCCGGCGCGTTTGACGTTGAAGAAACTTCGCTTCGCGCTCCGAAAGACCTTGCGCGTAAACGTCGAACCGCCGCGTGCGATCCCACTGCGCGCGCGCCTGCCAGACGGAAAACGCGACGACGACGCTCGCGACGCACGTCCAAAGAAGCGCGCTCGGCGACATGCCGCGCAAACAATTCCACGCGTTAAACGCTACGTCGTTTATATGATTCATTCGTTCGCCTATGACGTCTGATTTGAGAGCGAAGACGCTCATTTTTTTTCGATTATAGCGCCGATCAAGGTTGACGCAAGAAAGAAGGCCTGTATAATCAGGCTTGCGTAATGATTCAGCGGCGCCGCGAGCGTCCGCATTTCGGGCAATTAGCTCAGTTTGGTTAGAGCGTCTGGTTTACACCCAGGAGGTCGCAGGTTCGAATCCTACATTGCCCACTCGAACGCGCGGCGTTCGTTCGTCCGCGCGACGAAGGAGCGTTTAGCCGCGTCTTGTCGTTAAACTGCGTGCGACGCGTCCTCTTTTGACTTTTTTGGCGCGTTCAGACGCGGTTCGTATCCTATGAAAGACTCAATGCTCTCCGATCCAAGGTTTTCTGGTATCGCTCCTTTCGCTCGCAAAGTGTGGCTTTCTACGCCGACGATGCACGGAGACGAACGCCGATGGGTCGACGACGCAATTCAAACAAACTGGGTCTCTACGGTCGGAGCGAATATCAACGCGGCGGAAGAACAAATCGCTGAATACGTCGGGTGCAAATACGCCGTCGCCCTCTCCGCCGGCACCGCCGCGTTGCACCTCGCGACGAAATTGGCCGGGGAAAAACTATACGGTCAGGCAAAACCTAACGCCGGGACCCTCGCGGGGAAAAAAGTCTTCTGCTCGGACCTCACCTTCGACGCCAGCATTAACCCCGTCGCGTATGAGGACGGTGAAGCCGTCTTTATCGACACGGAACGCGACACGTGGAATATGGATCCCGTCTCCCTGCAAAAGGCGTTTGAAATCTACCCCGACGTCCGACTCGTCGTGCTCGCGCACCTTTACGGAACCCCCGGCAAGATCGACGAAATCAAGGCGATTTGCGACAAGTACGGCGCGCTGATCGTGGAAGACGCCGCCGAGAGCTTAGGCGCCAAGTATAAGACGAACGGCGCGTGGGTCGAAACGGGAACCTTCGGCAATTACAACGCCATTAGTTTTAACGGCAATAAGATCATCACCGGGTCCAGCGGCGGAATGTTCCTCACGAATTCCAAGGACGACGCCGACAAGGTCCGAAAATGGTCGACGCAAAGTCGCGAAGCCGCCCCATGGTACCAACACGAGGAAATCGGATACAACTATCGAATGAGCAATATCGTCGCAGGCGTCATTCGCGGTCAGATCCCCTACCTCGACGAGCATATTCGCCAGAAAAAGACGGTCTGGGAGCGCTACGAAAAGGGGCTGGCGGGGCTTCCCGTAAAGATGAACCCATGGGATCGCGATAAGAGCGAACCGAACTTCTGGCTCAGTTGCTGTATTATCGACGAAGACGCCATGGCGCCAATGGTTCGCGGCGAGCAAGATTACCTCTGGAAACACGAGTCGGGAAAGAGCAGTCCTCAAGAAATCCTCGACGCGCTCGCCGCGTTCAACGCCGAAGGTCGCCCGATCTGGAAACCGATGCATATGCAACCGATCTACCGAACGCATCCGTTCGTTACGGTCGAAGGCAACGGGCGCGGTCGTAGCAACGCGTACATCGCGGGATCCGGCGTCGACGTCGGCGCCGACGTCTTCCGTCGCGGCCTCTGCCTGCCTTCCGATAATAAAATGACGGAAGAGGATCAAGCCGTCGTCATTGAGATTATTCGCAGGTGTTTCCAGTAAGGCGTCGGAGAGCGAAGAGTCGAGGAGAACTTTCCTACGCGCGCTTAAACGACGCGCGCAGGAAGAATAAAGAAGGATGTTTTCCTAGAAAAGATTTGCGTCACGAAACAGACGTCCCCCTTTCATTTTCCGAGTAAAGTCCGATCGTTTACATCGAAATCAACGTTCCGTTTATTGATTCGTCGGAGGTCTGTAGATGAAGAAGGTTATGTTGCACGGCGCGACAAATATGAGCAATTACGGCGACTATTTGTTCGCGGAATTTTTCTACCGTAAGCTGATCGACAACGGAATCGAGCCGATTTTCTACACAGACCGCAAGTACGGGATTGGCGAATACTTTTCGAAATACCTTAACTATAAACCCACCGGAAGTTTATCGGACGCTTATAAAGAGTGCGACGCGCTCGTCTTCATTTCCGGCGGATATTTTGTCGGACCGTCGAGTCACGCGTATTTCGACGAATTCAAACTCATCGCGCGATACTTCAAGCCGGCGTTTCGTTTCATGAAGATGAACAAACCGATCTACGTGCTTGGCGTCGGCGCCGGTCCCTTTGACTCCAGACCCTACAGTAAGAAGGCGAAAAAGGTTTTGAACTACGCCGCGCCGATTACGGTGCGCAATATCGAATCCAAACAATTTTGCGAAGAATACGGCGTCGAGAGTTCCATTGAAGTTACGGCCGACACGGCGTTGGTCGTGCGGCAATATCTCGACAAATACAAAACGGACGTTCCCAAGTTCGAAATCGAAGCGGGAAAAAAAATGCTCCTGTTTCACATCGATAGCAACGCGACCGTTAAAGACAAAATTCGCCGCATAATAGCGCCCGCCGTTAAAAGATTTCTCGAAACGAATACGGAATACCGTTTGTACCTCGCCGCCGACGGAGTCAAAGACGAAAAGCTCTACTCCGACTATCGGCAAATATTCGCCGACATGAACCCGACCGTGTTGATCTACGACGACCCTTGGGTTCTAACAAGACAGATCGAACGCGCCGATTTGATTATAACGACCAAATTGCATATGGGAATCGTCGGTTCCACGTTAGGAAGTTCCGTGGTCTCGTTTCCGTTTATCCCGAATAAAACAAGGCGCTTTTATAATCAAATCAACGAAAGCGAACGATGCGTTCCTATCAATGAAATCGCCGAAGAAAAGGTCCTTTCCATGCTCGAACGCTACAAGGACAAGTCGATCTGCGTTCCCAGCGATCTTGTAAAGTTAGCGTCCCGAAACCTTGAGTTATTGCCCAGCGCCAAATAGGCCAAATAGTTTGTAACGGGAGCGTCGCGCGCGACGTTCCCGTTTCCGCGTCGCGATTCTAGCGCTCCTTTAAAACGACTCGACGCGCGATCCCCGCGCGCAAAAACTTTTCTCGTGAACAAGGAGCTCCCACGCGCTAGAGAAATTCAACACGCTAGAGAAATTGAGATTCCCCTAAATCTCGTCAAAGACCAGGACGAGCGTCCCTATTGCAAAGATTTGTTACGACGTCGGTTTCTTTTCTCGGAAAACGGGCTGCGGAAGCGTTCAGATTTCTGGCTTCTCCCGTTTTCGTTGAGATCGTGGGACGACAATAAAAAATCGTTGCGAAAATGACGTTTAAAAGTAGCGTCGCAACGATATAACAATATCATCCAATGGGCCGCGTTCGAGACGTATCCGACGTCGTTCTCGAACGCGGACGCGCCGCGCAAAAGAACGCGCCAAGGAGACAAAAGATTATGGGGTCAAAACAACTAACGAGAGAAGACGTTAAAGCGCTCGCGCCCGATTCGAAAGCGTTCGTCGTGAGCGAAGCAATCGCGTCGGAACCGTGGCTGGAACTCGGTCGCTCGGACCGCGCGCTTTGGGGAAAGTTCTCCGGAAGCGGCAAGGCTCCGTATCGCGTCATGGTCGACGCGCGCGACGAGCTCGCGTACAAATGCTCGTGTCCAAGTCGCAAATTACCGTGCAAGCACACGCTCGGATTACTGCTGACCGAAGTCGACGGTAAAACGACCGACGCAAAGGAGCCCGACGACGTCGTCAAATGGCTCGACGCGCGCGACAAACGCGCAAAAAAACGACAAGAGCCCAAGGACGCGACCTCGACCGCGCGAAGCGAAAAAGCCGTAGCCGCCGCAAAGGCGCGCGCAAAAAAACGCGATCAGAACGTCGCCGACGGCGTCGAAACGCTGCTCAACGCGCTCGACGACGTCGCGCGTCTCGGACTCAATACGGCGCAATTTCGCGAACCAAAGTTCTGGAAAGATCTCGCGAAACGAATGGTCGACTTCCAAGCGCCGGGACTCGCGAACCGAGTCCTGGAAATCGCCGCGCTCGATTCCGCCGACAAAAACTGGAACGAGACCGTTCTCCGTAAAATCGGTCTGCTCACGCTGCTACTGGAAGCGGCGAAACGCGTCGAAAACGTGCCCGAGGATCTCGCGGCGGAAATTCGATACGCGCTCGGATACACGTTTCAAGAGTCCAGCGTCGTTGAAACCGGCGAACGGCTCGAAGGAGAATGGCTCGCGCTGGGACGCGGACTCGTCTTCGGACGCGCGATCAATACGGCGCGCGATTGGTTTTACCACATCGAAACCGGTCGATTCGCTCGCTATCTACAGTATTCGCGAAATAAAGAGTTCGACGAAACGTACCCGACGCTAAACGGATACGTCGGCGCCATGCGATACTGGCACGGCGTCGTCAAGATGCGCGCGACATGGGAGTCGACCCCGAAATCGATCGGACGCCGCGCGCTTCCCGACGGCGTCGGCGACACGTTCCAACAACTCGTTGAAAAAACGGTTCAAACGCGTTCAAATGCGCCGTGGACAACCGCTATTCCGACTCTTCTCAAAGACGTCGTCGTGCGTCCAAACGTCGAGCGTTGCGGAAAAACGCTCGCCACACAATGGCTCGTCATCGATTCCGACGGACGCGCGATCCCCGCGGTCGCGCCGGGAAACGTTCAAGGCGAGCCACGAAAAAATAATTTCATGCAAGACTTTTTTGAAGCGAGTTACGACGCCGCTGTCACGCTTTTTGGAGAATGGGACGGTCAAACGCTCACGCCGCTCTCCGCCATAAGTTGAAATCGCGTCTCAAAATTCCTAAATGCAACCGTAGAGCCGCCGCGAGTTTGAAAGACCATGGAACCAACTATTCTTAAAACCGCATCGCGAGGAGCGACCACGCGCGAAGAGCTGCTCAGCACGCCGCTTCTCAAACCGTTTTCCGACAAACTCTCGCGTCGAACGCCGCAACGCGCAACGCTCTTCGCCGCCGGCGTCAACGCGCTCGCCGACGACGCGCGCAAACCGCAAGTCGACCCGAAACGCGCCGTGTTTCATCAAGGCGCGATCGAGCGCGGCAAGCGTCTCGACGCGCGCAAAGACCTCGACGTCTTGCCGTCGAACGTCGCGCGCGCCGCGATCGCCGTCATGCGCGCTTACGCCAAGAACGCGCAATATTCTGAACGCGTCGAGTGCGATTTCATGCCCGTCTCGGTTCAACGCGCTCATTTCGGCTTCGTCGCGCTGCTTCAACAACTCGCGCGCGCAAAAGTCGTTCTTCCAAGGGAGTCGAGCCACGATTTTCTCGACGTCGCGCATTCGTTTTGCAACGTGCGACTCAATCCTCAACTCGTCAAATCCGTAGGGGGACGCTCTGCGGATATTGCCGCGCTTTTTGAACCGAATCTGCAAAAGGCGAGTCAATTAGCGAGAATATTCTATTCGCATAGTGAGAAACCCATTTGCGTTTTTCCTGAAGACGTCGAAGAGAAACTGCCGAAGAGAAGAAGCTCGCTAACGAAAGAGAGCGTCCGGTATTTTGAATTGATGAGAATCTTCGATCCTCAAAAAGCGCGCGACATTCTATGCGATCCCAATCGCATGCCTAAAGAACTCGACGAACGCGACGCGATCAGACGCTTTTCGGCTCTTAACGTTGAGCTAACCCCGGAAGACTCGTTAAAGCTCGAGGAATGGTTCGAGTCGGCGGAAGAAATGCCGTTGCCCGAGCGATATTACGTTCAGGCGATCATCGCCAAAACGCGCGTCGACTCGAAACTTCGACGGCAAGCGCTCGACAACGCCAAACGCTTTGCGTCGTCGTACGACAAGCACAAGGATACGCCGTTCGATCTCCGTTTTTTACCATTGGAAGAATGGGAAACGATCTTCCAAAAGTCGCCGTCCGAAATCCTCGATCTGCCGCTAAGTCAAACCAACCTTGCCGAACTTTTTGAAAGCGCGCGCTTTTCCTACCTTCTATTCGGCGCGTCGGACGAGTGGACGCGCGCCCTCGTCGAGTTACGGGAACAACCGACTTTGACTTTCGACAATCATTTTCAGTTTCTCGCGGCGCTTTTTCGCACCCAAACGGTATCGCCTGAGATCGCGCGCAAAATCGTCGACGAGTGTCTTGAACTCTTCGAGGTTTGCAAATGGTTCAAACAACCGACGACCTCGCGGCTCGAATATTTGCTCGTCGCGGCGTTCTTCGAACCCTATCCGTGGCGCGACGAACTTAATAAAATAGTCAACGGATTCCAGCGCAAGAGCGTTTTGTTCGAATGCTGGAAAGCGGACGACGCCATCGACTATCATTGCTCGTTCGCGCAAATCCTATTCCCTTGGCTTCCCGACGAAATTCGCGACGAAATCCACGATTACTTCAACGTCGGATATAGTTCGACGATCGCGCATCCTAAGTTTCTCAGGCAATTATTGTCCGACCGTATCGAGATCTTTGCCGGCGAAAAGAAAGTTGGTTACGACGTCGAATTGGAAGATAAATTAACGTCGTTTCAAGCGACGGAAATTCTTCGAGACTACTTGAAAAGTCGCGCAAACGCTCCGCGCGACGCTAAAATGGACGCGAACTAGGATCGCGTCGCGCCGTTACGTTAATAAGACTCGATGGACGCAGAACTCATTCAAACCGCCGTTCGCGGCGCCGCTTACTTCGGAAAGAAATCCCAAGCGGCGTCGACGCCGCAACTCGCCAACGACGCGTCGCCGCGCGCGGCGGCGCGCGCAACTCTGCGCGCCGCCGGGTTTAACGCGTTGCGCGACGACTCGCTCCGCGTCGAAACGAACGCGGCGTACAAGATCATTCGCGACCGCGCCGTAAACGTCAAAACGCAAGAGAGCTTCCGCGAAAACGGCGCCGACGTCGCGTTCATGCCGACGGACGTCGCCGACGCGGCGCTCGACGTTTTGCGTATCTACCTTGAAGACGACTGCAAGCCGTACCGCGACGACCTGACCGACGAATATTATTTCAATCTCGACGCCAAGAAAGCGTCTTTCGACCGCACGTCTTTCAGCGCGGCCGTCTTTCTCACAAAGTTCGCACAAGCGAAAGTCGCGTTTCCGCCGGAATCATGTCAGAAGTTCGTGAAACTTCTCGGAAAAATCAGAACGCCGAAACTGAATCGCCAATTGGTCGAAACGGTCGGCGGTTACGCCGCGAGACGCTCCGCGCTCTGCGAATACGATCTCAATACGGCGAGTCGATTGGCGCGATACTTTTACGCGCGCGGCGAGACGCCGACTCAGTTCTCGAAAGAACTCGTCGAAGCCGCGCTACCGAAAAAGAAACGCGGCAATTTAACGCCGTTTCTGCAAACGCTCGAATTTGAGATGTTTCTCGATCCGGCAAAAGCGCGCGATTACTTGTGCGCGTTCCCGCGTCGTCCGGTTCCGACCGCGATGATCCGCGCGCTCTCCGCGCTCGCGCTCGACTTGAAACCGGAAGATTCCGATCAAATTGAAAAAATCATCGTCAAATCGTCAAATTACGCCGCTAAGAACGTATCCTTTCAAGACGCTTTTGAACCGCTCTTAGATTACGCGCGCAGACTCCTCGTCAAGACCGGCGCCGACACGGACTTTCGACGCCAGGCGTTCGCGGACGCGAAAGAGTTTGCGCATAGTCAAAACGAAGACTACGAGAACGCGCTTACCTACGTTCCGTTGGTCGAGTGGGAGTCGATCTTTCAAATGACGCCGCGACAGATTCTCCGATTCGGCGGAACCGCAAAGCAAAGACAAAAAATTCTGAGCCAAGCGCGCGTTTCCTATTTGACCTTCGGCGCTCCGAAAAATTGGGAATACGAACTAGCGCAACCGGACGAATCCGGATTCAACGACCAATATCTCCAATTCCTTTCGAACATATTGCGCGTTAAGTACTGCGCGTCCGATTTCGCGCGCTTTGTCGTCGACTCATATCTCAACGCGTCGAGTTTTAGCAAAGCGCTAATTACGCCGTATACGTTTCTTATTATCGCCGCGTTCGAGCCGTACCCGTGGCGCGACGAACTTGGCAAAGAATTGTCGCAAACCTTAACCAACATGACGCTGTCGCGAATACCCGTCGTTGCTCCGCAATATTGGGGCGCCCCAGTAGAAAGCTTCTACTCAGGCAAATTACTCGCGTTCGTCAATTTACTGAAAAAGCTGTTTCCATGGTTGCCCGACCTGCATCGAACAAAGGTTCTCAAATTCGTTAAGGAATGGACAACGCTGGATCTTACCGATCTCGCGTACAGAAGTCCGCGCGCAAGGTCTTCCGTCTTTACCCAAGCTTGTTGCGCCGAAACGGAAATTATTCGGAACTACTTGCAACAACGCGCGAAAGACCTCTAAAAACGCCGCCAAGCGCCGTCTATTTGAACTCCGTCCTTAGAACCTTGCGCCGTTTTTTCGACAATTCGGCGCAAAATGAATTTTTTGCTTTCAAAAACCGCAGAAATTGCTATAACACAATAAACAATAAACCAGACGCCGTCTCGATACGGAAAACAGAAACGTAATGTAAACTCTACGGAGCGCGAGCGCTCGCTTCGCTCCTCAAAACCATAGCGCATTCAAGCGCGCAACACATTGAAAAGCTATGTCAAAAAAAACGCTAGTAGAGAAGGCGATTCGCAATCACGCGGAAGTGGCGTACGCCTCGGAACTCTCGGTTTTACTCGACGAAGATAAGAACAATCCGAAACCGCTAAACTGGAAACTGTCCCCAAGGGCGGTCGTTTTGTATCTTGTCGGCGGCACGACTCCGCGCGGAAAAAAGATCCGTCCGAAATTTATCGGCGACCGTAAACTCATGGAAATGGCGGTCGCGACGCTCGCCGCCGATCGCGGCCTACTCCTTTACGGTCTGCCAGGCACGGGAAAATCGTGGGTCAGCGAGCACCTGGCCGCCGCGATTTCAGGAGACTCCACACTCGTCGTACAAGGAACCGCCGGTACCGACGAATCCGTCCTAAGATACGGATGGAACTATCAACAACTTATCGCAAAGGGTCCGTGCTTGGACGCCCTCGTGCCAAGTTGCACGCTTCGAGGAATGCAAGAAGGCAAGGTCGTGCGGATCGAAGAACTCACGCGGATTCCTAGCGACGTCCAAGACGCGCTCATCTCCATCATGTCGGAGAAGGTCGTCGCCATCCCGGAACTCAACGTAGAACGTAAAGCGTACAGCGGATTCAATATCATCGCGACGGCTAATAACCGCGACCGCGGCGTCAACGAGTTGTCCAGCGCGTTGCGACGTCGATTCAACACGGTAACGCTTCCGCCTCCGGAAACCTTGGAAGAAGAAGTCAAGATCGTCAGAAACCGCGTGGAAGAACTCGGACAAACGTTCGAATTTCCGACGGCGCCCCCGGCGCAAGAAGAGCTTCAACGCGTCGTTACGATCTTCCGCGAACTGCGCTCCGGCGTTACGATCGACGGTAAACGCGTTAAAAGCCCGACCGGAACTCTCTCGACCGCAGAAGCGATCTCCGTCGTCAACAACGCGCTCGCGACCGCCGGATACTTCGGAGACGGAAATCTTTCGGCGCGCGACCTCGCCGTCGGACTCGTCGGCGCCGTCGTACAAGATCTCAATACGGATCCGGCGATCTGGAACGAATACGTCGAAAACGTCGTCAAGGAGCGCAAAGATTGGGACGACCTATACAAAGCGTGTAAGGATATTAAACTATGACGCTAAATATCTATGGCATTCGACATCACGGCGTAGGTTGCTCGCGCGCGCTCGTCGACGCGCTCGTCGAGCAACAGCCGGATATCATACTGATCGAATCGCCTGCCGACGCGCAAGACGCGATCGACTGTCTGCGCGATCCGCGCGCTTCCAGCAAGCTTGACGATCAAATGCAAACGCCCGTCGGAATGCTCGCGTATGAAACGGAGAATCCGAAAAATTGCGTGATCTCGCCCTTCGTCGATTTCTCGCCCGAATGGGTCGCGATCTCGTACGGAATCGTCAACGACGTCGAAATTCGCTTTATCGACCTACCGTCGTCCGTGAAATTCGCGCTCTCGCGCAACGAGAAAGACGACGATAACAAAGACGACGATAACAAAGACGACGATAACAAAGAGGACGATAGCAAAGACGGCAAGGCGGAAACGTCGGCGGAAGAAGAGCGCAAGGACGACGTCGAAGGCGAATCGGAGGACGCGGACGCCAAGCTCGTCGGCGAGATCATTCGCGATCCGATCGGAACGATCGCAAGGATAGCCGGCGATCCGGATCCGGAGCGTTGGGAAGAGCGCGCGATCGAAGCGGCGGTGAAGCCCGGTCGCATTTTTCCCGGTTTCCTCGAACTCATGACGGAACTGCGCTTTGCGGTGCGCGACGCGCAAACGACGCGGCGTCGGTCGGAAAGCGCGGACGCGCTCGAATCGGAATGCGCGGAAGGCGCGGAGGGCGACGCGACCGACGCGACCGACGCGAACGCGTCCGAGCTCGAAAAGCTCGCCGTCGCGGTCGCTCGGCAGACCGGCGGCTCGGATCGCGATCTCGAACAACTTCGTGAAGCGCATATGCGGCGTGAAATTCGCGCGGCGCTCAAGAAAGGCAAGGAGCGCGTCGCGGTCGTGTGCGGCGCGTGGCACGCGCCCGTTCTCGACCTCGAAACGACGGACGCGCGTCGTCTCGCGCTCATTCCGTCCAAATCGATCGACGACAAGTTGCTCTCGCGTCTTCCGAAAGTTAAGACGTCCTTTTCGTGGATTCCGTGGACGAACTCGCGAATGACGAGGCGTTCAGGATACGGCGCGGGGATCGAGGCGCCGGCGTTCCTTGGAACGATCTGGAACGAGTCGCAAGAAGCGCGAACGCTGGATCGCATGACCGGGCGAACCGGGCGCCGCGTCGATAGCGATCCGGCGCGTGAGAGCGACGTATCATTCCCGTATCGCACGGCGGTCGTGAAAACGCTCTCGCGCGCCGCGCGATTGTTGCGCGACGACGGCGGCGAAGCGGCGGCGGCGAACGTCGTCGACGCCGCGCGATTCGCCGATACGCTCGCGGCCGTGCGCGGACGTGCGAACGCGAGTCTCGACGAAATTCGCGACGCCGTGCGGTGCGTCTTTTGCGACGGAGAAGAGCAGGCGTTTCGAGCCGTTCAACAGCGGCTTGAAGTCGGAAACGAGATCGGAGTCGCGCCCAAGAGAACAACGAAACCGCCGCTCGCAAAAGAGATCGAATCCCAGAGCAAGAAACTCCGACTTGCGCGCGCCGAAGAAGAAAGAACGATCAAGATCGACACGCGCGAAGACGTCGGAATGCGCAAGAGCATCTTCTTTCGACGTTTAAACTTGATCGACGTTCCGTGGGCGACGTTCGTCTCCGATCCGTACGCAAGGGGAACGTTCAGTGAGACGTGGACGCTCGCGTGGCGTCCGGAATATGAAATTCAGATAATCGACGCGAGTCGCTACGGTTCGACGCTTCTCGACGCGGCGTCGGAGAAAACGCTCAAGGAAGTCGAGGAATCGACAGAGCTCCACCAGATCGTCAAAATCGTCGATCGCGTTCTTCCGGCGAAACTCAGCGACGACGCGCTCGGAAAGATTTGCCGGAAACTCAACGACGTCGCGAGCCTGTCAAACGACGTTCTCGAAGCGATTAAGTCAATTCCGGCGCTTGTAAGCGCGATACGCTACGGTTCCGCGCGAAACGATTTTCAAGCGGAGCTCACGTTCGTCTTTGAAATCCTTTTCAACCGAATACTCGACAGACTTCGCGAGATTTGCGTCAATATTGACGAGGAAGCCGCGCGCGAATGCGTCGACGCGCTGACTCCTTTCGTGGACGCCGTTGCGCTCTTAGACGACCGAGAGAAGGATCGGCGGTTGTTCGACGCGTTTGAAAGACTGGCGAACGACGTCGGCATTGCGCAATTCGTCGCAGGCTGGCTGGCGCGAAAGCTGCATGGAAACGGGGTCTGGTCGGAACAAGAGCTCGGCGACAAACTCCGATTCTATACTGGCCGCGCAACGAACCCGGAAGACGTCTCGATGTGGTTGGGGGGACTAATCTATGGAACCGGTCAGTCGATTCTGTGGCTCCAAGAGCTTTGGACCGTCTTCGACGAGTGGCTTCTCTCCATGGACAGTCAGTTGTTTCAAGAGCAGTCGGCGATGTTGCGTCGCGCGTTCGCGCCTTTTGAGCAAGCCGAACGTCGCAAACTCATGGAAGTTGTAAAAAAACTGCGCAAAGACGACGACCAACTCGTCGAAGATCAAACGAACGCGTCGCTACCGCAGGAAATGTCGGAAACTTTAAAATTCATACTTTCGTAACGACCAAAAGGAATCGTCATGCTGAATTCCAAAGATGAAGAAGAACGTCTGCTACGCTGGCGAATCATTCTCGGTCGCAACAGCGACGACGATACGCCAACGCAGTCGTTGCCGCCGCAATATCAAGCGATCGACAAAGTCTTAGAAGGCGTCTACGGCGAAGGCGGACTCGGAAATTCCGCGCCGCGCATCGCAAAAACGCTCGAAGACGCTCGAACAATCTTTCCGCAATCCGCAGCGCTCGTCATACAGAAAGACGCTTTTGAGCGGTTCGGTTTGCAAGCGTTGCTACAAAACCCCAAACTTCTTGAGGAAATCGACGTCGACGTTAATCTCGTCTCGATGCTAGTTGCGCTTTCCAAGCTGATACCGGAAAAATCCAAAAATGTCGCGCGCGCGCTCGTTAAGAAGCTCGTCGACGAACTCATGAGAAAGATCCAGTCGAAGATGATCAAAGCGGTTAGAGGAGCCCTCAATCGCTCGATCACCGTGCGGCGACCGCGACACGGCGAACTCGACGCGATGAAGACGATCCGGCGCAATATCCAATGTCAGAATTGGAGCCCCGAGCTCAACAAGCTTATCATCGACGAGCTTTACGGTTTCGGCCGAAAACGCCGCGCGCTTTACGACGTCGTCATCGCCGTCGACGAAAGCGGATCCATGGCGCGCTCCGTCGTCTACTCGTCAATCTTTGCCGCGACGCTCGCGCAAACGCCGAGCATATCGACCAAGTTGATCTTTTTCGACACGAGCGTCGTCGACATGACGGAACGCGCGAAAGAACCCGTCGATATTCTCTTCGGCGCGCAACTCGGCGGCGGAACGGATATCGGTCAGGCGCTGCGGTACTGCTCGTCCATCATAACGCGCCCGAATAAAACGATTCTGATCCTCATCTCCGACCTTTGCGAATACGGCGACAGGTCGGTCATGTACGAACAACTGGCGAATTTCGTTGCAAGCGGCGTCAAACCGATCTGCCTACTCGCGCTCGACGACGGCGGAACGCCGAGTTACGACCACAAAGTCGCAACGTGCGTCGCGACGCTCGGAATACCGACTTTCGGGTGCACGCCGGATCTTTTTCCCGATATGTTTGCAGGCGCGATCGAAGGGCGCGATCTGACGTCGTGGGCCTCCGGCGTCGGAGCGCACGTCGTTAAACCGGCTCAGAACGCCAACTCCGACGACAAATTCCGCAGTTAAGAGCTTTCAGAGCCGACGACGGACGGCGAAAACTTGACGCGACGGCGCGAATTTGTTACAATACCGGCGCGCGCGTTCTGCGCAAAACTTATCGAAAGGAGAAATCACCAATGGAACGTCGCGAATTTCTCGCCACAACGCTCGCCGCCGCCTCATGCGCGCTCGCTCCGAAAGCTTTCGCCGACGACGGCGCCCCGATCGTATACTTCTCGAAAACGATCACTCCCGAAAAAGCGGTCGAACTCTATAAGAAACTCGGAATCGAACTCCCGGGAAAAGTCGCCGTCAAAACTCACTCCGGCGAACCGACCGGCAATCACTACCTGAAACCGACCTTTCTCAAGCCGCTCGTCGATCTCGTTAAAGGAACGATCGTCGAATGCAACACGGCGTATCCGGGACGTCGCATGAAGACTGAAGACCACTGGAAGGTCATTGAAGAACACGGGTTCACCAAGATCGCCGACGTCGATATTCTCGACGGCGAAGCCGAAATGAAACTTAAGATTTCGAACCACAAACAGATCGCGGTCAACTACGTCGGCGCCAATATGAAGAAGTACGACTCCATGCTCGTTACCTCCCACTTCAAGGGGCACGAGATGGGCGGCTTCGGCGGCGCGATTAAGAACATTTCGATCGGACTCGGTTCCACGCACGGCAAAGCGTATATCCACGGCGCAGGCGATCCGGAACGTCTCTGGACCTGTCCGCAAGACCTCTTCCTCGAATCGATGGCGGACGCCGCCGGATCGATCCTCGAATTCTTCAATGGCAAGATGGCGTTCGTCAACGTCATGAAGGATCTCTCGATCGACTGCGACTGCAACGGTCACCCGGCGAAACCGGAGATGGCCGATATCGGTATTCTCGCGTCCCTCGACCCCGTCGCGCTCGATCAGGCGTGCGTCGATCTCGTCTACAACTCCTCCGACAAAGGCAAAACGAGCCTCATCGAACGTATGGAATCCCGACACGCGATCCACACCCTCGAAACTGCGGAAGAACTCAAACTCGGATCACGAAAGTACAAGCTCGTCGAAATCGCATAACGTCCGCGCCGAAATGGCGAAAGGGAACTATGCGAAAGGAGTCTAAACGCCCCATGGCGACCAAAAGTCAACCGCGCGATTTCCTGCGAAACCGCGCGGTTTTTTATTATTCAAACGGAGCGTTCAACGCGACGACGCGCCCGAGCTTACGCGCGCGCCGCGTACGTCTCGCACGACGCTTCTTGCGGGAAGAAATCGACCAAGTCCGTAATGTCGAGCATTCCGACCGGGCGACGATCCGCGTCGAGAACCGGCAGCTCGCTAATCTTTTTCGACGCGAGAAGCGCCGTCGCCTCGGACATATACGCGTCGTCGGAAATCGACAAAGGCGAGCGCGTCATCGACTCGCTGATCGGACGATCGAAGGCGCTTTCTCCTCCGCGCTCAAAGATCTTCGCAAGATCGCTGTCGGTGAAAACCCCGGAGAGCCGTCCTTCGGCGTCGACGAGAATAATCGCGCCGGATCGTCTACCCGGCGCGCGCGATTCGACAAAGACCTCGCGAAGCGTCGCCGAATCGTGCGCGACGCGGCACTCCGATAGGGACCGCATACAATCGCGAACGCGACTCAATTTTCGCCCGAGCGCGCCTCCCGGATGGAACCGCGCGAAATCTTCCGAACGGAACCCGCGCGCGCGACTCGCGCTGAGCGCCAACGCGTCCCCGAGCGCGAGCATGGCGGCGGCGCTTGAACTCGGCGCGAGCCGCAACGAATCCGCCTCTTCAATTTTGCCAAGCTCTAAGACGACGGTCGCCGCGCGTCCGAGCGCGCTCAACGCCGTCGAAACGATCGCGATGATCGGTATCTTGCGCTCGCGAAGCGGCGCCAAAATGCGCTTGACCTCTTCCGTTTCCCCGCTGTAAGACAGCGCGAGCACAACGTCGCGCGACGATATTGAGCCAAGATCGCCGTGGTACGCTTCGCCCGGATGCATGAAATGACTCGGCGAGCCCGTCGACGACAGCGTCGCCGAAAGCTTGCGACCGATTAAGCCCGCCTTGCCCATACCTGTAACGACGACGGAGCCGCGACAATTCTCAATGAGTTCGAGCGCCGCGCAAAATCGCGAGTCGAGCCGCTCGATTTGCGCGGCGACGGCGTCGCGTTCCGATTCGAGCACGCTGCGCGCAAACGCGAGCGCGTCCGCGTCGTCGAGCGCTTTCGCGTGCGCTTCAAATTTAACGATCGTTAATTTCGGCGCCGTCGAGCGCGGCGTCTCGACCTTGTCCGTCGCTAATTTCGTCGCTAATACCGTCATGAGTTCGTCTCCTGAGTCTTTCTTACGAGCGCGAGGCGCTCCCAAGCGTAAGAGTACGGAATATTTCACGACGACGCAAGATCGATTCGTCCCGATTCTCGCCGCCGCGCGACGACTTCGCTCGCGGTTCTCGCGTCCTTGTCAACGCGCGCTTTTTATGTAGAATAGTTCCGGTTATTTGTCGCGCCTCGATCGTCGGCGCCTTACTTTTACACGGATGCGATATGGCTGTCATACTCAACGTAGAAGGTCTTCGAAAACACTACGGACCGGAACCCGTTCTCGCCAACGTTACGTTCCAAGTGCGCGACGGGGATAAAATCGGACTCGTCGGACCCAATGGCTGCGGTAAAACGACGTTGCTCAACATTCTCTCCGGCAAGGAAGAGACCGAACGCGGTAAAATTGAACGCTTCGGCGACGTTACGCTCGGCTATCTGGAACAGCGCCCGGTCGTCAACGCGACGGAAACCGTTCTTGAAGCGGGTCGCAGCGCCCTCGCACGCCTTGTCGAAGCGCAACGAGAAGCGGAAGAGATCGCCATGAAAATGTCCGATCCCAACCTCGATCCTTCGGAACACGATCGACTCGCGCGACGTTACGACCGAATCCACGAAGAACTCATGCGAAAGGACGCCTACAATATCGAGCATCGCGTCGAACGCATTTTGCACGGCGTCGGATTCCGCGACGAAGATATGGAGAAGAAGGTCGCGTCCCTCAGCGGCGGCGAGCTTAATCGCCTCGGACTCGCCAAGCTGCTCCTCGAAGAGCCCGATATTATGCTTCTCGACGAGCCGTCGAACCACCTCGACCTCGCCGCCGCAGAATGGCTCGAAGACTTTCTCAACGCGACGTCGGCCGCCGTCATTCTCGTCAGCCACGATCGATACTTCCTCGACCGCGTGACGAATCGCACCTTCGAGTTGTACGCCGGCACGATCGACGATTACCCGGGAAACTTCACGAAGTACCTAACGCTCAAAGAAGATCGGCTACTCGTTCAGACGAAAACGTACGAAAAGTACGTCGAAGAGGTCGAAAAAGCGAAGGACTTTATTCGTCGCCACCACTACGGCATGAAGGCCGCCCAGGCGGAAGACCGCCGCAAAAAGCTCGAACGCTTGGAAGAGAACCCGCCGGAACCGCCGCGCAACGTCGCCTCGCCGCCGATGTCGTTTCCGCCTGCGTCGCGCACAGGAGACATAGTCTTCCGCGTCGAAGGCTTGACGAAGGGCTACGGGGACCGCGTTCTCTTTAAGGATTACACGTTCGATATTCAGCGTGGCGAAAGGTGGGCGATCCTCGGTCCGAACGGATGCGGTAAGACGACGTTTCTGCGTTGTCTTCTCGGGGAAGAGACGCCGGACGCAGGCTCGGTTCGTTTCGGGCAAGGCGTCGCGGTCGGGTACTTTGATCAGCAGCTCAAGGTCGTCGACGATCAAATCGCGGTGGTCGACGCGATCCGTCCGAAGAAAAAGGTCTTTGAAGACCTTCAACGTCGGAAACTTCTCGGCGCGTTCGGACTCTCGGGGGATCAGCAGCTTCTGAAGGTCTGCAATTTGAGCGGCGGTCAGCGCTGTCGCGCGGCGCTCGCGAAACTAGCGGCGGACGATCCGAACGTTCTCATTCTCGACGAACCGACGAACCACCTCGACCTGTGGGCGCGCAAGGCGCTCGAAAAGGCGATTAAAGATTTCGGCGGAACGGTGATCTTCATTAGCCACGACCGTTATTTCGTCGATCAGGTCGCGGACAAGATTCTCGTCGTTCAACCGAACGCGACGTATAAGATCGTGGAAGGCAACTATTCGACGTTCCGGCACATGGTCGCGCGCGGACTCATCGCGGATCCGTTCCTTCCGAACGCGCTCGAAGAAGACTTCGTACCGGAAACAACCGTTCGCGAAGCGGTCAAAGCGAACTCCGACATGTCGCGCCGCTCGTCCCTCGAAAAGAAGCCGAGCAAGCGTCCTCAATCGGGGTCTTCCGGGTCGTCGAGCTCTTCCGGGCCGTCGAGCTCTTCCGCGTCCGGCGCCGGTCGTTCCGGAAACGCGCATGCGACCCCGACGACGTTCAGAGGCGGGAAACGCGCAAGCGGTCCCGTCCCGGTTCTCGACGACGACTATTCGCGCCGCACAAACGGGACTCCAAGCAATAAGAAAGGCGACCCGTCGAAATACGCGGAACAGAACTTCAAAGAGTCTCAAGGTCGCGGCAAACCGAAATCGAACGAGCCGAAACGGAAGAGAAAGTTCCCGTATCGCAAGGTCTCCGACATCGAAGACGAAATCTTCGTGCGCGAAACGCAGCTCATGACGCTCAACGAAGAAGCGCTCAAGCCGGAAAATCTGCGCGACGGCGAAAAAGTCAAAGAACTTCGCGCTAAGATTATTGCGGAAGAAGAGGCGATCAAAAAGCTGTACGAACACTGGGAAGAAGCGTCAGAACTCAATTAAACGAGCGACGTAACGAGAACGAAGGGAACGCGTCATGGCGCAAAAAGAAAAAGCGCGGAAAGAAAAAACTGAACATTGGGGTTCGCAAGTCGGCGTCGTGCTCGCGGTCGCGGGAAGCGCCGTCGGACTAGGAAACTTTTTAAGGTTCCCCGGTCAGGTCGTTACCAACGGCGGCGGAACCTTCATGATTCCGTACATCGTCTCGCTTCTGCTTATTGCGATTCCGATAGCGCTCTGCGAATGGGCGCTCGGACGCGCCGGCGGTCGACGCGGGTTCCACTCGCCGCTAGGTATTTACCATTCGGTGAGCGGGGGCAAGAAGTTTTGGGGACTCCTCGGCGGACTGAACGCGCTAGCGCCCTTCGTGATCAATATGTACTACATCTTTATCGAGTCGTGGTGCTTATTGTACGCGTTGCAATATTTCGGCGGCGTACTCCGTTCGCTCGGACTCGGCGGTTTTTCGATCTTCTCGCACGTCGATCCGGGTCTCTATTTCGAATCGTCGGAAGGCTACGGGAATTTCTTCGGCTCGCTCGTCGGCATATCGGAGAACGGATCCCTATTTAAGTTTGCCTCTTCGCCCCTTTTGCTCTCGACGATCTTCTGCGCGGCGTGCAACTTCTTTTTGATCTATCGGGGCGTGTCGAAAGGCGTCGAAAAATTCTGCAAATTCGCGGCGCCCCTTATTTTGATTTGCTCGATCCTCGTAATCGTTCGCGTCGTTACGTTGGGCAACCCGACGGGTCTGCCGGGACGGAGTTTTCTCGACGGCCTCGGTTTTATGTGGAATCCGACGCGCGAGGTCGTTCTTCCGAACGGGGACGTCGCGCGCACGAGCGTTTTGACGACGCTTGCCAATCCCGACGTTTGGCTTGCGGCTTCGGCGCAGATCTTCTACTCCGTTTCGATCTGTCTCGGGGCGATCTGCACGTACGCAAGTTACGTCAAAGCGAAGGAAGACATAGCGCTTTCAAGCATATCGGCGACGATGACGAACGAATTCTGCGAAGTCGTTCTCGCCGGTCTCATGGCGATTCCGCCGGCAATCATGTTCCTCGGTGCGAACGCCGGAGACGGACTCGCGTCCTCATTCTCGCTCGGGTTCGTCGTATTGCCGAACGTTTTTGGTCTCATGCCGTTCGGTCAATTCTTCGGATTCGTCTTCTTCCTGCTTCTTTTCTTTGCGGCGATGACGAGTTCGATGTCCCTCGTTCTTCCGACGGTCGCGCTTTTCCGCGAATCTTTCAAGTGGACGCGCGGCAAGAGCGTTATTCTTGCCGCGTTCGTGAACGCAACGGGAACAGTGATCGTCTGCTGGTACACGAAAGACCTCATGGCGCTCGACGTCTTCGACTTCTGGTTCGCCAATCTTGCGCCGTTCGTCTTCGCCATAGCGCAAACGCTCTTTATCTCGTTCATTTGGGGACTTCCGAATCTTCGTCGCGAGATCGCGGAAGGCGCGGCGATCAAACCGCCGCTCTTTATCGGTTCCGTCGTGAAGTATATTTCCTTCCCGTATTTAATCGCCATTTCGTGCTTCTGGGCGTGGAAGAACGTCGGCGCTCGCGTTCATGAGATTCAGCAAAACAGGATCGCGCAGCTTTCGCTCGGGTTCTTCCTTTTCATGATTATTCTTCTCAGCGTTCTCTCGTTCATGGTCATGAAACGCTGGGATCGCGATAAAGCGGAAGGCAAAATCGTCTCGGAAAACGATCTTGCCGACAGTCAAAATAGTTGATAGAATGCCGCGAGGCTGAACTTTTACGAAAGGAGCGCCGCAAAAATGACGTGGGGCGGTTGGATTAGTATGACTCTCTCGATCGGACTCGTTACGGCGCTCTTTCTATGGTGCTGTCGACAGCTCGTAAGGAACAGCGTAAACGCTCCAAACAACGCTTCTGACGACGCGGACGATTCAACTTCGTCCGACGCCGATTCCGAATAGCGATAAGCGACCAATGAGCGCCAGGACGGCGACGACGTTTAAAAGGGAACGTCAGGAAAGGACGACTCATGGATTTCAAATTAACGCCGAAATCTCAAAATTTCTATCACGTCGGAACGCAACAGAAAACAATCCTAAGAACGGAAAAACTAGTTAAGATCTACGGTAAGCGCCGCGTCGTCGACGGCGTTAGTTTCGACGTCGGCGAAGGGGAGGTCGTCGGACTGCTCGGCTCAAACGGCGCCGGCAAGACGACGAGCTTCAGAATGTCGTGCGGACTCATTCCGGCGAATTCCGGGCGGATTATACTCAACGGACTCGACGTTACGCGTTGGCCGATGTATCGACGCGCGCGTGAAGGAAGACTCGGGTACCTGCCGCAGGACCGCAGCACGTTCGGCGCGCTCACGACCGAACAGAATCTCTACGCCGCAATGGAATTCCTCGGATATTCGCGCAAAGATCAGAAGAAAGAGTGCGAGCGCCTTCTGAAACAATTCGACCTCGCCAAGGTTCGCAAAACGCACGTCGGATACGGCGGGACAGGCGGACTCTCCGGCGGCGAAAGACGGCGCCTTGAAGTCGCGCGCGCGTTGCTCTCGAAACCGAAGATCCTACTTCTCGACGAACCTTTCGCCAACGTCGACCCGAAAACGGTCAAGGAAATTCAAGACGTTATTCGATTCCTTTCGAACGAAGGGGTCGCCGTGCTAATCACGGACCACCAGGTCGACGACACGCTCGCGATCACGAATCGAAGTTATATTATCAGTTCGGGAAAGGTTCTCTGCTCCGGCAAGCCGCTGGAAGTGTTGCAAAATCCGGACGCGATCGAGAGCTATTTCGGCGACAAGGCGAAAGCGAGTCTCGAACTCGTCAAGCGACAATTGGGAATCGTCGGCGACGTCCCCGCCCCGCGCAATCCGCTCGCGAGCGATCCCGGCGGCAACGACGAATACCGCCAGCCTGCGCCCGAGCCGATCCGAGTCGAGACGCGTCGTTCCACCCTATCCTTGCGCACGCGCCGAGAAGAAAGAACGCGCGAAGAGCCCGACCGGCGAGAACCCCTGCGCGACTCCTCGCGACGCTCCGAAAAGAGCTCCGACGCGTCCTCGGAATCCGGCGGAAAATACCGCCAAAAACTCACCGGCATTCTTCAAGGTCGAAAGCGCGACAGGTAACCTCCGACCAAACGCCGCTTGCCTCCGCGCGGACGCAAGCGGCAAATCCCGGAACGCGGACTATTAAAGCGCCGATTCCTCCGCGTCTGACGGTTGCGCGGAATTAGGCGTCGGCGCCCCGATCTTTCGCGGCGGAAACACTTTCTGAATGCAGTAATAAAACACAGGCGTCAAGAAGATCCCGAACAAGGTAACGCCGATCATTCCGGCGAAGACGGCGACGCCGAGCGCGAATCGCATTTCGTGCCCGGCGCCTTTTCCGTACATGAGCGGCGCGACCCCGAGAATAAACGCGAGGGACGTCATAATAATCGGGCGCAGACGCAGTCGACACGCTTCGAGGGTCGCTTCGCGACCGGGAAGGTTCTCTTTCGTCTGAAGATCCTTCGCGAACTCGACGATGAGAATCGCGTTCTTGCACGCCAGACCAATCAGAACGAAGAACCCGACTTGCGTGAAGACGTTCATATCCGATTTCGCAAGATTCACGCCGACGAGCGAGCAAAGCAGGCACATCGGCACGACGAGAATAATCGAGAACGGAAGCGTCCAACTCTCATAAAGCGCGGCGAGAAGCAAAAAGACCAAGGCGACCGCCAGCCCGAAAATATAGATCGCCATATTTCCGGAGCGCTTTTCGAGCAAGGCAAGTTCCGTCCATTCGTAGCCCATCGAAGGCGGCAGAATTTTCTCGAGCGTCTTTTCCATCGCCTTAATCGATTCGCCGGAACTGTATCCCGGCGACGTCTGCCCGCTGATCGCCGACGACGGAAACATATTAAATCGCTTAATCGCAAGCGGGCCCGTCGAATCTCGCGCGGTGAGGAGCGAACCGAGCGGAACCATTTCCCCCTTTTTATTGCGCACCCTCAGACGGTAGATATCGTCCGCCGTCCCGCGAAAAGGCCAGTCCGCCTGAGCCTTGACCTGGAAACTGCGCTCGAGGAAGTTAATGTCGTTAATATATTTCGACCCGAGGTAGACGTTCAGCGTGTCGAAGACGTCGTCGATCGAGACGTTCATCGACTTAACCTTCTTCCGATCGACGTCTATATAGACTTGAGGAACGGCGCCGCGGAACGCGCTTTGGAGGGAATAGACCTCCGGAATTTCCGCTTCGGCGTCGGCGATCGCTTCTCCGATCTTTTGCAACGTCGTAAGGTCGCTCGCGCCGCTCTTGTCTTCGAGTTGCAATTTGAACCCGCCGTTTCCGACGCCGTCGACCGGCGCGGCGCGGAAGACGAACGCCTTGCCTTCCGTGAGCGTGTTGAGCTTTTCAAGGAGTTCCTTCTGAATCACGACGTCGGAGCGTCCGGTCTTGGCGCGTTTTTCAAAAGGTTCCAAGATGAAATTGAACGTTCCGACGTTCGAAGCGGCGCTGTCGACGAGCATACTTCTCCCTTCAATTCCGGTAACGTATGCGACGCCGTCCGTTTCGAGCGCCATTCGGTATGCTTTGCGCATCATTTCGCGCGTGCGGAAGAGGGACGCGGAGTCTGGCAGTTGCACGGCGCCGCGCATAATTCCTTTGTCTTGCGTCGGAATAAATCCGGTCGGGGTCGATTTAAAGTAGTCGACCGTAAGGTAAAGAAGGCCGGCGTAGACGACGAGCGTTAGAATCGCGACGCGCAGTAGTTTGCGCACGACGCCGACGTAGAGCTTCGTCGTCGCGGTAAATCCAATATTGAAGAGTTTAAAGACAGGCGCGCAGAGAACGTCGACGAGCCATGTCAGCGGATCGCGCCGCGCGCCGGTCGGAAGAAGGAAGCGCGCGCACAACGCGGGACTGAGCGTCAGCGAGACGAAGCACGAAAGAAGCGTGGAAACGGCGATCGTAAGCGCAAATTCGCGATAGAACATGCCGACGATTCCCGGCGCGCACGCTGCGGGAATAAACACGGAAGCAAGAACGAGCGCGATTGCGACGAGCGCGCCAGACGTTTCCTGCATCGCCTTATACGCGGCGTCGCGCGGAGACAAGCCCGCCGACATATGCCGCTCGACGTTCTCCACAACGACGATCGCGTCGTCGACGACAATGCCGATCGCGAGCACGAGTCCGAAGAGGGAAAGGTTGTTCAAACTGAATCCTAGCGCGTACATCGCCGCGCACGTCCCAATCAATGAAATCGGAACGGCGAGAAGCGGAATCACGGCGGCGCGCCAACTCTGTAAAAAGAGTATCACGACGAGCGCGACGAGCGCAATCGCCTCCAAGAGCGTCTTTTTGACTTCGCGAATCGACTCCTCAACGTACGGCGTCGTGTCGTAAGAAACGATGTATTCCAGACCGTCGGGAAACGATTTCGCGAGTTCGGCGACCGCTTCGCGCACTCGTTTCGACGTCGCGACCGCGTTCGCGTCCGGAAGCTGATAGATCGAAAGAGTTACCGTCGGCAATCCGTTAAAGGAACTCGTAACGGTTGTGCCGAGCGCGGAAAGCTCGACTCGAGCAACGTCTTTCAGGAGCGTAACGCGACCTTCGGCGTCCGTCTGAACAACGATCTGCTCGAATTCTTCCGGCGCGACGAGGCGACCTTGGAGGTTGACCGGGCGCTGAAAGACGATCGGTTCGTCGATCGGCGGATCCCCGAGCGATCCGGCGGCGACCGTTTGATTCTGCTCTTCGATCGCCTTAACGACGTCGGACGCGTTGAGTTTTCGCGCCGTCATCTTCGCCGGGTCGAGCCAAACGCGCATACTGTACGCCTTCTCGCCAAAGATCGAAATATCGCCGACCCCTTTCACGCGCGAAATCGCGTCGCGGACGCGCAACGACACGTAGTTGCTCAAATAGACCTGATCGAACGTTTTATTCGGCGAGATGAAATTGATCATCATGAGAACGGTCGGCGAACGTTTGCGCACCGTAACTCCGACCTTTTTGACCTGTTCCGGCAATTTCGAAGTCGCGAGCGAAACGCGGTTCTGCACGAGAACGAGCGCGTCGTCAAGATTCGTTCCCGTTTCGAACGTTACGTTAAGACTCATTTGTCCGGAGTTCGTGCTGCTCGATTCCATATAGAGCATGCCTTCGACTCCGTTCACCTGATCTTCTATTTGCGTTGCGACGGAGTCGGCGACGGCGCGCGCGTTCGCGCCGGAATAGTTCGCGTTCACGTTAATCGTCGGCGGCGCGACGTTCGGATACTGCGCCACTGGAAGCATGAAATACGCGATCGCGCCGATAAGAACGATCAAAATCGAAAGCGCGCTCGCAAAGACGGGACGATCGATAAAAAAGCGTGCCAAGGGGTCTCTCCTACCTTATTCTTGTGAGAACTTCAACGAAAACGAAAGCGTTTCACTCGTCGTTACGCCGCGTCCGCCTTCGTTTCCGCCTCCACGTCCCCCTGATCGCCGTCCCCTTGATCGGTTTCGCCCTCTTTGGCGCCTTCTTTGGCTTCTTCGAGAGACCATTCGTAGAGACCGTCGTATTCCTTCGTTCCGTCAACGTTCACAACCGTGCCGTCTTCGCGAATTATCCGGGTCGACGACTCCGCAGGCGCCTCGATCGGGTCGATGAGAGAGTCCGGACGAATTCGCAAAAGATTGTCGACGATCACCTTTTCGCCCGCCTTAACCCCCGATAGAATCGCCCGCATATTGTCCTCTTGAAGCGGCCCGAGTTCGACGACGCGCGATTCGACCCCGTTCCCCGGCGTGAGAACGTAAACGCGTTTGACGTTCTGATCGGTAACGACGGCCTCTTCCGGCACGATCGCCGCCTCGTATTCCCCTGACGTCGGAAAGAGAACGCGCAAGCGCAGTCCGGGAACGAGGGCGCGAAAGCCGTTCTCGTTGAGTTTGTTCTCCGCGACCGCGCGAAACTCCAGCGTGCCCGTCGTCTCGTTCATGCGCGGCTCGGAAAAGTCGACCTTCGCGACGTTCTCAAACTCGCCGTCCCCGATCGCGTATTTGACCTCGAGATCGTCCCCGGTCGCCAAACGCTTGCGAAACGCCAAAAGAGCGCGCTCGTCGACGTCGAAAAAGATATGAATCGGATCGACCGAGACGATGCGCGTGAGAAGCGTCGAACCGCTCGAAACCAAGTTGCCGACCGTAATCAGTTCGCGCCCGACCTCGCCGTCGATCGGGGACTTCACCGACGCGTAATCGAGATCGATTCGCGCTCGATCGACGCTCGCTCGCGCCGACTCCAATTCAGCGGCGCGCTGATCTCGCTCCGCAAGCGCCAATTCGTACTGCGCCCTCGACGTCGCGTTACGCTCCACCAAGCCTTGCTGACGCGTTAAATCCGCCTCAAGACGCTTTAAGTCCGCCGACGTCGCCGCAACCTCGCTCTCGCGCTGCGCCAAGACCGCCTTATAGACGCGAGAATCGAGCGTAAAGAGAACGTCGCCTCGATGAACGAACGTGCCCGCCTTGAAATTGATCGACTCCAAATACCCGGAGACCTGCGCTCGAACTTCCACCGATTCCACCGCTGCGGCGCGGCCTGTAAGCTCCGCGTAATCGACGATCGTACGCGTCGTTACCGGAACGACCGTCGCCGGAAGCGCCTTTCTTTCCTCTTGCTTATCCTGGTCGGATTGATTGACGGTTCGCGCGCAGGACGTCGCGAACGCCACGATTAAAAGCGCGCTGAGAAGCGCAAGACCTCCAAGGCGTTTCACGGATTCTTCCACATTCTATTGATCATGTTAAGGCTCGGCGCCCATACGGTACGGACACGATCGACGCCGGATTACAAAGAAGTCATATCGGCGAGGCGACGATAACGGTCAGAGGAACACGACTCCAAGATTGTATATTTCGACGACGACGATAACAAGCGACCGAATACGTCGCGAAACGATTTTTGCGCAATTTCCACGCGCGGCGGCGCGTCCGAACCCCCCTTGGGAAATTTGCGTCTCAAGTTAGAATGTTCCTGAAACTGGGCTTCACAAGCGCGTCCGAATCCCGTTCAAACGTCCCATTAAACAGACATAGCAAACCCGCGGCGGAATTATGCGATCGATTAATCTAACTGGGAAATCTATTCTTGTAACCGGCGCGGCGGGATTCGTCGGCGCCAACCTGTCGACGCGTCTCCTGCGCGAACTCGACTCCGCGAATATCGTCGGACTAGACAACATGAACGCGTATTACGACGTCACGCTCAAGGATTATCGTCTCGAACGAATACGAGAAACCGCCGACGAATCCAAGAGTTCATGGACGTTCGTAAAAGGCTCGATCGCCGACAAAGCGCTCGTCGACTCACTTTTCGCACAGTATCGTTTCGACGTCGTCGTTAATCTCGCGGCGCAGGCGGGCGTAAGATACAGTATCGATCGTCCCGACGTCTATGTCGAATCGAATCTCGTCGGGTTCTTTAATATTCTCGAGGCGTGTCGGCACAGCCGCGACGGCGGCGAGCAAGGCGTGGAGCATCTCGTCTACGCGTCCAGTTCCTCCGTATACGGCGGACTAAAAAAGGTCCCGTTCTGCGTCGGCGACCCTGTTGACGAACCGGTCTCGCTCTACGCCGCAACGAAGAAATCGAACGAACTCATGGCGCACGCGTACGCCAAGCTCTACGATATTCCGACGACCGGTCTGCGCTTCTTCACCGTCTACGGACCCGCAGGGCGACCCGACATGTTCTACTTCTCCGCCGCCAATAAGCTCGCGCGCGGGGAAAAAATCAAAATCTTCAACTACGGCGACTGCGTGCGCGACTTCACATACGTCGACGACGTCGTTGAAGGAGTCTTTCGCGTCATGCAAGGAGCGCCCGATCGCGCGACCGGCGACGACGGTCTGCCAATTCCCCCGAACGCCTTATACAATATCGGCGGAGGTCGACCGGAAAACCTGCTCGATTTCGTCGACGTTTTACAAACGGCGCTCGTCGAAGAAGGCGTCTTGCCGAAAGACTTCGACTTTGAGGCGCATCGCGAACTCGTCCCCATGCAGCCGGGAGACGTTCCGACGACCTACGCCGATTCCGAGCCTCTCGAACGCGACTTCGGGTTCCGACCGGAAATCGACGTTCGTCGCGGACTCCGAGAATTCGCTCGATGGTATCGCGAATTCTACAAATCTTAACTTAGTCGCTCGAATATGCGTCTGGGCTTTGGTATTTTGTTGGCTTTTGGATATAATAGACTCAGGGCGCGTCGTTGCCACAGACGTCGGCCCAAGGAAAGGCTAAGAAGTCATGGCGCAAAAGGATTTTTTTCAGCGAAAAATCACGGCTATTCCGAGTATTTTTGCCGACATATGCAATACGATCTTGGGGCCGGACGCCGTTAAGGCGGAGCAACTTGAAGACGTTGATCCAAGCGTCGTGTACAAAGGCGCCGGGCGCAAGCTTCATCAAGCGGTGCGCGACAACGTAAAGCGCGTAAAAAATGGGAACACAACGTTGGCGATACTCGGAATCGAGAGTCAATCGGCGACTGACTTAGACATGGTTTTCCGGGTCTGGCATTACGACGCCCTGAGTTATCTCAATCAACCGCGAAAGAGATCCGGCAAACGCTCGCCTGTCATGACGTTTGTAGTCTATTACGGCGACAAGCCTTGGTCGGAACCTACGTCGTTGAAAGAGTGCGTCGATTTTGAAGACGAATTAGGGCAAAGGATGCTTCCGTTCTTTTGCGACTTCAAAATTAACGTCCTCGACTTTCATTCGATCCGATTTGAAAAGATCGAGGAGATGAAAACCGACTTCCGATATATCGCCACGTTCCTCTACAACGCGGCGCATCCCGACGACGTCCGACCGTTGCCGCCCGTCGAGAACGTCGAACTCATTCAGGAATTTTTACGGATTTTTCAATCGGAGAAATGCGGAAAGCAAGAGCCGGTCATCGACTTTCCCGCAGAGAAACTCTCGCAAGGAGGATACGCAATGAACGAATTGCTTGCACATTACGTTGACATACAAGCCCAAAAACTGGTAAGCGCGCAAGTAGAAGCCGCCGTAGAAGCCGCCGTTGCAGAGGAGCAAAAGAGGCAAACCAAAATTCGAGAGAAAGAAAATAAAAAGCAGCGCGAAGAAGGACGCGAAGAAGGACGCAAAGAGGGACGCGAAGAAGGACGCGAAGAGGGACGCGAAGAAGGACGCGAAGAGGGGCGCGAAGAAGGACGCGAAGAAGGGCGCGAAGAGGGGCGCGAAGAAGTATATCGCGCAATTGCGTTGAGAATGTCGACACAAGGTTTCCCCAACGCTCAGATCGCGAAGACGTTGGGCGT
>ONGM01000189.1 GCA_900317365.1 uncultured Planctomycetota bacterium | reverse complement strand
CCGCCGCCGGCGCCGCCGAGCATATCGCCGCGCGCGCTACCGCCGCCGCTAGCGCCGCCGCTAGCGCCCCCGCCGGGTCCGCCGGCGCCGCCCATCGGACTCATCGCGCCTAAACCGCCGCCTCCGCTCGCGCCGCCGCCCGCGCCGCCGCCCGAGATCGCCGACATGATCGAGCTAAGATCGCTCGTCTGAACGCCGAACATAATCATGTCCTTCGGCGTTAAAATCCACGGATCAACGTCGAGATAGTAATGCTCGTGAGTCTCCTTTTTGAGAAGACTGTCGCGCAACGCTTGATCGTCGACCTTAGCGACGACGTCTTGCGCGCGATTGTAAAGATAAACTTCGCTAAGCGGCGACGTCTCGTCGTCTTTATTCGAATGAATACCAATGTAAAGGAATTCGTTTCCTTCGCCGTCGTGGTCGACGTAAACCGGCCAGAAGCGCTCGTCGTCGGTCATGCCGAGCATATTCATCTCGGCTTTCTTCAAGAGCTTATAGTCTTGAACTTGACAACGACGACGATTCATTTCCTTGAGCAGGTCGGGAAGATGCCGACCGATGAAGTAACCGTAGTCTTCGAGCAGATAAGGCTTACCGACGCCGATCGGATCGCGGAATTTCAATTTATTTTCGACAAGATCAAGAAATTCGCGCGAAAGTTGGCGCGGCCAACGATTGCGCAACTTCTGATCGTCGTACATCAAGGTCCAAGCCTTGAAGACGTTGTCCGCGAGAACTTTCGTTTCCGCCTGAATCTCTTTGATCGTATTGTCGTTCGGATGCTTCGAATCGTTCGCGACGGAATCGGCGCCGTCCTTTGCGGCGGATATCGCGGTCGTCTTCTCTACGTAGGCTTTCTTGATTTTACTCTTCGCAATGAAAGTAAAAGCGATCGCCAACAGAACCAAGATCGGCAGGACGATCCAAAAATAATACTTTTTGAGATCCTCCGGTTTGAAACTGCCTTTATCCTTTGCCATGTCAAATCACCTTACATACCCGCAAACGCAACGCGGTCGCGCGCAAAGCGCCAAGTTCGTCGAGTCGCGGAATCGCCGACGCGCGCGCCGGCCGATAATATTGGTCGCAAACGATTTCCCGTTTACGGTCGCAGACTTATTAAAACAGGTTGTGGCGATCGACTCGACGGCGCCGAGTCGATCCGGTTGCAACTATTCTTCCGACGTCGAATCGGCGCCGGCGTCTGGCGTTGCGGTTTCGTTCGCAGCAGGCTGAACAGTTTCATTTTCCGTAGCGTCCGCAGCGTTATTTTCCGCGGCGCTCGGTTCTTCGGTCGTCGTCAAGGACGCGTCCGTTGCGGCGTCCGTCGCGTCGGCGGCTTCGTCGGTTTCGGTCGATTCGCCTTCCGTCGCGCCCGCCTTCTCCTTCTCTTCGAGTTCCTTCGCGAGTTTACGCGCGTCGCGGTCGCTCGGAGGAGTCTCCATCCAAACGAACTGGATGATGAAGTCGTAACGGCTAATATCAAGGATTTGATCGTTCGAAAGCATATTGGCGATCGAGTTCCCCATGCCGGCGCCCATACCGCCGCCCATGGCTCCTCCGCCCATGCCGGCGCCCATACCGCCGGAAGCCGCGCCGCGTCCGCTACCGCCGCCCGTCATACCGGTCGTCATACCGCCGGCGTTGTTTCGGTTGTCGTGTCGCTTGATCGTTTGCTCCATGAGCTTACGTCGCGCCTGCGCCGCCGCTTTCGGGTCAAGGAGTCGGAATCGATCGTCGATCGCGTGCGGATCGACTTGGACGGGATAGTAAATTCCCATTTCCGAAAGTTTGACCTCTTCGACGCCGGTTTCGCCGTTGCGCTGTCGATCAAGACTAATCGGCAGTTCGATCGAGCCGTGCTTCAGGTTATAGAGGATCGTGCGACGAAGATACTCGGCGCCACGCGCGGGGTCGTTCTGATCGTCCGGGTTATGGTAGTGATATCCAGTGAGCTGAACGATACGTCCGGGTCCGGACGGAGCGGGAATCAATTCGAGTCGAGCGTCCTTCGCCAAGGTAACGTCGTTGAGCGCGGTCGTCTCGAGCCCGTCTCCGGAGGAGGACGAGGAGGACGAAGAAGAAGAGGAGGAGGACGACGACGAGGACGAAGAGGACTTAGAAGAACTCGAACTGCTGGAGCTCGAACTACTCGAAGAGCTTCCGGCGCCGCCTTTCGTATCGGAGGCGGGCACGAACGGGAACATTTCTTCGAGGGTGTAAGGCGGGACGTATGCGGTTTCTTCGCCGGAGCCGCTCGCGGAGGTCGAGGCGGTCGAAGCGGCGCCTTCGCCTTCCGTTGCGGTCGCGTCCGCGGCGCCGTCGGTCGCGGCGGTCGTCGGTTCCGGCTGAATCGGAGCGCCGCTCGCGTCGATATCGAACGCTTGCGCTTCGAGATCGTCGATATAGTACCAACGTCTTACGAGTTCGAACCAGTCGCCGAGTTCTTCGACGTCTTGAACTTCGATATTATTGATGTAGATACGGTTCTGCTGTTTAATAGCGATCTTCTTGGCGCCGGTAACGCCTTCGGAGAGGATGGCGCTATTCGGCGCTTCCGCCGGAATAACGGAGTTGATCGCTTTGAGCAACTCCATCCACGTAATACGCCCTTCGACGCCGCTCGTCAGGTTGCGACCGATATTTTCGAACTTTTTAAATTCGGTAACGGCGGCGGACGCTTTCGATTTGAGTTTCGAGGATTTGTCCGCGACGGCTTCCGCAGCTTTCTGAGCGGATTCGAGCTCCGGTTTCTGAACGACCTTGTACGTGTTCGTTACCATGAAATATTGCGCGGTGAGCCCGAGTCCAATGAGCGCGGCGGCGGCGAGCGCCCACGGCTTCTTCGACTCGATCAGACGATCTTTAACGACGTCGCGCGGAATCAGGTTAATATTGAGAGGCGCTTCGCCGAGGAGTTGCAGAACGAGACCGTACGCGACGCCGAACGAGGACGCGTTGTCTTTGAAGAGATTGTTCGAAAGAACTTCGTCGCCGACGAGTCGGTTGAAAGAATTGGGCGCGACGACTTCGTATCCGAGACTCTTGGCGAGAAACTGTCGGAGTCCGGGCAACTTCATGGCGTTTCCGAGCGCGTAAATGCGACGAATCTTCGCGCGCTTATTGAGACCGCAATAGTATTTAATTGAGCGGTCGACTTCGGCGAGCATATCGCCAAAGACCGGTTTCATCGCAAGAATGACCGCTTTCGGGTCGGCGGCTACGCTCGCGTTGCGCTTCGTATGCTCCGCGTTCGAGAAGGTCAGTTTCTGCGCTTTCGTGAGCGCTTTCGTAAACGCGTTGCCGCCGATCGGAATATTGCGCAACCAGATCGCGACGCCATTCGTTACGACGATTTCCGACGCGTCCGTACCGACGTTCAAAATCACGTCGAAGTCGGTCAGCTCGTTCTGATCTTGCTGCACGAGCGCGTCGTAGTCGTAGAGTTCGTGAACGAACGCGTTGTAAAGAGCGACCTGCGCGCCTTGAATGCAGTCGACGTCGATTCCGGCGGACGAGTAACGCTCCATCGTACGCTTCGCGGCTTCGCGCTTCATCGCGTACATAAAAATGTTCAAATCGAGCGCCACGCCGTCTTCCATCGTGCCGCCGACTTGTCGATAGTCCCAAATTACGTCGTCCAGATCGAAAGGAAGCCACTGCTTGACTTCGTACTTAATCAAGTCGTTGACTTTTTTCGGATCGATCGGCGGCAAAGGCTGATAGCGCCACAGAGCGTTTTGACCGGAAACAGAAATCGCAATTTTCTCGCCTTTGATATTGTTGCGCGATAAAAACTGCGCCAACGTCTCGGCAAGAATTTCGTTCGCGTCGGCGCCCGGTTGCGTCAGAATTTTGCTGTGTTCAATATAATCGAACTGCAAAACTTCGAGCGTTCCCGGTTGTTCGCCTTTGCGACAACGCAACGCCTTTAACGACGTGCTGCCGACGTCGATACCCCACACGGTTTCATTCTTCGCCATAATACAATCGTCCCGTTGCCAAAAATCGTTCGCGCTATCGCGCGAGCGCCGCGCGCCAAAACTCCCGTCGACGCGCGCTATCTGCAATTTTAAACGTTTAAAATTTTCGGCCTCGCAACGCCCAGGTCAACGCGACGAACCGTCGTTCCCCGCAACCGAGCGTCTGTTTCGCGACAGCCTAATCAGTCATTTTCTATTGTAACACGGTAATTGGCGCACGGTCAAGAGATTTCCGATTATTCTCAACAAAATTTCAATCTTACGTCCAAAAATCTTGCGGAAATTGATTTCGACAATTATAGCGATCGTCGAGAACTCGCGACTCTACGCCGAATCGCGCGCACCGCTTCATGAAAAGAACGCGATTCTTTGTGAAAATTTGACGATTTTACTAAACATTCCGGATTTTAGGACGAAAAGATAAATAGCGCCAAGCGTAGCGTTCAGCGACGGCGCGAGATTATCCTGCGCGAACGCACAATACACGAAAAAAAGGAGCGTTTCAATGACGCGCATTGTTGTACTAGGAATCGTAGTCGCTTTTGCTCTCGGAGTTGTCGGATGCCGCTCTTGCATGGCGCCGTACGATCACTGCCAACCGACGTTCATTCCGGAACGCGGCGATCAGTGCATGGGCGAACTTTATCGTTGCGGCTCGGTACTCGGCGGCATGGACCGCACGTTCAATGAGAACGGCGAATGCGAGTCTTGCGGCGGCGGAAGCGTCGAATATTACGACGGCGCCGGCGGAGTCGTCGAGGCTCCTTACGCGGAAAGCGCCGCCGTTCCCGCGCCCGCGCCGATTCAAAGCGCTCCCGCGTACGCCGGGGTCGCGTACTAACTGGGCGGCGTTCTAACCGACGTCGAGCGTTAGAGTCGAGCGTTAGAAATCGAGGCGGGCAAAGTTCGTGTCGCAGTATCTTTTCGATCCGGCGTTAGAGTCGTTTCCGCGCGACGTCGCGTTGCAACGTTGGAGCGCCGCCGACGGGGATCGCGACGAGTACTTCATGCGTATGGCGCTCGCGGAGGCTACGGTCGCCGCAGAAGAAGGGGAAATACCGATCGGCGCGGTTCTGACGTGTCGCGATCGCGTTTTAGCGCGCGATCACAATCGTCGCGAACAGCTTCGCGATCCGATCGCGCACGCGGAAACGCTCGTTTTGCGGCGCGCGGCGATCTTCTATCCGTCCTGGCGCGTCGAAGAGGCGACCTTATACGTTACGCTCGAACCGTGCCTCATGTGTTGCGGCGCGATACTCCAATCTCGCGTCGATCGACTCGTCTTTGGCGCCCGCGATCCGAAAGGCGGGGCCGCCGTCTCGCTGTACGAGACGCTCTCGGATCAACGCTTCAATTGGCGCGCGGAAATTTGCGAAGGCGTTCTTCAGAAAGAATGTTCCGCCGCGCTCGTCGAGTTCTTTCGCGCGCGGAGGCTCCGCAAGTCCAAAGCGTAAAACCGGACGTAAAATCCGAACGTCCGAACCTGATCGCAGGATAATCGAAAAGGGAAGAATCGCAACGGCGCGGTTCTTCCCTTTTTTATTGTCTCGCGTTGATTCTCTTGCGCAAACGTCGGACGCGCCGACTCGCGCGACGCGACGTTACGCGCGGAAATCGAAGCGGTCGATCGCGACCGCCTTGCCTGTCCCAAGATTGACGTCGACGAAGACCCCGTTGATCCTGACGTCCCGTTTCGCAACGTCGAAGAGCGTTTGACGCCCGGTCTTGAAGTAATCGAGAACCGGCTCGACGTTGCGACCGATGATCGAGTGGAACGGTCCGGTCATTCCGACGTCCGTTTGGTACGCGGTTCCGCCGGGTAAAATGCATTCGTCGGCGGTCGCGACGTGCGTGTGCGTTCCGAGCACGGCGGTGAATTTGCCGTCGAGATAACGTCCCATCGCCTGCGCTTCGCTCGTTGCTTCCGCGTGAAAATCGAGAATTTTAACGCGCGCTTCCGAGATTCTAACGAGCATTTTATCGGCGACCGAAAAAGGATTGTCGATCGGATTCTGCATGAAAACGCGACCGAGCAGCGACGTAACGCCGACGAGCGTCGCAGGACGACCATTCGCGCCGACGCTTTCGATGAGCGCGTATCCGCGACCCGGCGCTTCCGCAGGAAAATTCGCCGGACGCACCAAGCGCGACGTCGGATCGTTGAGCATCGGATAGATCGACTTGGAACGAAACGCGTGGTCGCCGAGCGTAATACAGTCGACGCCGCATTCAATGAGCGTGTTATAAATCTCCGGCGTAATACCGGAGCCGTCCTTCGCGTTTTCCGCGTTTATAACGACAAAATCAACCAGGCGCTCTTCGCGTATACGCGGTAGGTGTTCCGTTAAAATCGATTTTCCTGGTTTCCCGACAACGTCGCCAATCATTAGCAAGCGAAACAATCGCGACCGGTCGGAGACGTCAGACGCATTTTTCATAATCGCCTATGTGAATTACAATCGTCAAAAAATTACCCCAACAACAAATATCAAGGCGCCAAACGCATATTAACCCAGATTAATTATCCATGATCAACACGAGGCTCAACACAGCAGACCCGGACAAAAATTATAGTCTTTCCCTAGGGCGCGGTAAAGGGACGCGTCCGAAAAAAAACGAGATTAGAACGACGTCAAAACGTCCAAGATTAGCAAACACAATCGATAGAGTAAAAAAAGATTTTTCAGTTAAGTTTTTCCGTTGGCGTCCGATTAGTTAATTAGGCGGTCGTCGCGGGAAATTATTCCAATAATAACGGCTAAAACGGCATGTCGCGACGACGGACTCCCCCCTTAGAATAAATAAACCAACGCGTCGCGCGGCGACGCGATCGAGGACGTTATAATGAACAACGAAGTCAACGTGTTAGCGCTCGTCAAAGGTCAGGAACGTTACGTCTTTATGTACAACGACCAAAACCGTGAAGAAATCGTCGAATCCTTCGGACGCTACGCTTCCGACCCCGACCTGAGCTTCACGTGGCTCGACGCCGCGACGCTCACTCAGAAAGCGCTCCGCGAAAAACGCGAATCGGAACTCCGCGCCGCGAGAATGGCGTTCTACGATCGAATTTCGCGCGACGACGAGCAAGACGACTCCGGGTTCTTCGGTAAGTCAAACTGGAACGACGACCTGCTCGATCTGTAATCGTCCTTCAAAATATCGACCGACAAGATCGACCGATAACGTCGCAAAAGAACGAGTTCCCCGGTAAAACGCGTTGTTTTCCGGGGTTTTTTCATGTCTCGACGCGAGCGTGCGCGTCGAACTTCTCAACGTCCGTTTTCGCCGAGAGCGCCCTCATGTCCGAAAATATCGCCGCAGAATCGCAACGCGACGACTCCTCATTGCGCGATCCGATCCTACGTTACCTTCGCTATCTCAAAATCGAAAGGAACAGCTCCGACTACACCGTCAAGAGCTATCGCGAAGACCTCGAAGGATGGCTCGAATACGTCCTCGAATCGCGCGGCGGAGTCTGTCCGAGCCCCGACGAAATCACCGGCGTCGAACTAAGGGAATACGTGCTCGCAATGCAAGACGCTCAGTATTCCAAAGCGACGATCGCGCGACGCCTCGCCGCGTTGAGAGGATTCTACAAATTCGGCAAACGCGAAGGCTGGGCGGAAGATTCGCCGACGAGCGCGTTGCGCAACCCGCGCGCAAGACGCCCGCTACCATTCGTACTCTCCGAAAACGACGTCCGCAAACTCCTCTCGACCCCCGACCCGAACGATCCGCTCGGACTGCGCGATCGCGCCATTCTCGAAACGATCTACTCCGCAGGTCTCCGCGTTAGCGAATGCGTCGGTCTCAAATTCTCCGACCTGCTCCTCGACGAAGACCTTCTCAAAATTCGCGGAAAAGGCAAGAAAGAACGTTTCGCGTTTCTCGGTTCCTTCGCGAAAGAAGCGCTCCGCGTCTACCTAACGGACGCGCGACAATATCTCTACGACGCGCAACTCGGTCTCAAAAATCGGGATCGAGAACACTTCGCGCTCGCCTCGCCGCCGCGCGCGGAACTGCGCCGCTTTCTCGAACTCTTTTACCCCGATTTTTACGCGAACCGCGCAAACGTCGAGGTCCTCGAACTCGCACCGGACCGCGATCCGATCGTCGAATCCTTCCGTTGGGGAGACGACGAAGCGCGTTCCGACGAACCGACCCGCGTTAAGAAATCAAGCCGCGCCGCGCGACTCCAAGACCCGGAAGCGCGCGCGCGATGGGAGCGCTTCCTCGACTCGCCCGTCTTTCTCAATAAGAACGGCGGCGCGCTCACGACTCGAAGCGTCGGAAGGGCGTTGGAAGATTACATCCGCGAAGCCGGTCTCGACGAACGCGTCTCGCCCCACACCCTGCGACACTCGTTCGCGACTCACCTGCTCGACGCCGGCGCCGATATTCGATCGATTCAAGAGATGCTCGGGCACAAAAACGTCGTTACGACCCAAATCTACACGCACGTCTCGACGGCGTCGTTGAAGGCGGTTTACGAGAAGGCGCATCCGCGCGCGAAGATCGCGGCCGAATAACGCGTTCGACCTGCGGCGCGCCGTACGACCTCGCGCGAACTACCGCGATTCGAAGATTTCAATTCTTCCGTCGCTTTTCAAGACGCAGAACGCCTGCGCGTCGTTGACGAACTCGACGTCGAGCGCCGAGACCTCGGAACTCAGCTCGGCGCCGAGCGCGGATTCCGCAACCCATTCGCCGTTCTCCGTATAAAACTGAATCGGCGTCGTCTTGCCGGCGTCCCTTTCCGCGTCGTCGAACCGGCCGACTTCGGCGGTTACGATCCACTCGGACGCAAGGTCGAACGCGATCGGATTCGCGGCGCCGACGAAAGAGTGCTGTATTCCCGGCTGACGTCCCCACGACGCGTCGGCGTTCCACGCGCCGGTGCTCGCGTCGAACGCGTCGATGCGATAGAGTCCGGAATTCGCCGCGTAGACCGCGTGCAAATCGCGAGAGTACGCTATCCGAAAGTTTCGCTCGAACGCCGGCTTCAGTCCCGGATACCCAACGGCGTCGTTCGGCTCTCCGAGTTCGCAATCAGGCGCGATGATCTTCGTCTCGCCGCGATTCGTCAAAATTTTCTGGAGAGAATACCGCATGATTCGTTGCGTCGCATAATCGGCGACGAACAGTTTCTCGCCTGACGACGTCATTCCGCGAATATTGGCGTCCGGAACGTTCAAGACGAGTTCCGGACTCGTCAACGCGCCGCGCGCCGCCGTTCGTCGCCGAGACGCGTTCACAACCTCGACTTCCTCGACCTTCCCCCTCTCTTTTCCGCTCTTCTCTTTCTCGACCTCCGTCGCGACGTATTCTTCAAGTGAAAAATGCATGGCGTAAATCTTATTGGCGAATCCAATAAAGAGCACGCCGTTCGCAACGCTCTCTTCTTGACTCACAAACTCGAGGGACGTCGGCGATTCCGCGCCGTCGAAGCAACCCCAGCGTTCGAGAATTTCGCCCGCGACGTTGTAGAGCGTTACGCCGCGATCGTCCGCGACAAAGAACTCGTCGCGCCATCCTGGCGTCAGCGCGCGCGCCGACTCCGCGCCGGTCGAAACGTCGCGCGCAAACGCGTATTTCGGAACCGCGTCCGCCGCGCCGCGATACGGGCGCTCGTTATGCGCCGGCTCGTACGTCGCTACGAAAAATCCCCCGATCGCAAGCGCCATCGTCGCGACGATCGTAAGCGTTATCCACGTCGCGCGCGGCTTCTCGAGCGCGCTCTCGTCGAACACAACCTTATGCGCAAACCCATGCGTGTCGGTCCATTCGTGCCGATGCCCAAAAGAAATGTCGTTCTTCTTCTTTTTCATTCCGGCGTTCCCCTAGAACGAGCGGATCGCGCGTTCGCGCAATGACTCCCAAACGCCGCGATACGCGCGATCGCGCGCCGTCGCTCAGCGCTCTTACTATCTATTACGATTATACGCTCCGAAACGCGCGAGACAAGATCGACTCGCAAAAGCCTGCGGGTCTAGCGATAAAAAGAAAAACTTTTCAAACTCGAGCGAGCGCGTCGAGAATACGCAACGGCGTCGGCGTAAATCCGATCGCGACAAACGCCAAAAGCGCGCTTCCTACCGCCGCGCGCGCGCAACCGAGCGACCTCGCGTCGTCCTGCGTCGACGGATGCTGCAAACGAATTCCCGCGAGAATGAGCGCGAAAAGAACCCACTGCCACGCGCGAAACGCGATCAGCGCGACGACCCCGACTCCGTAAAAGATCCGTGAAAACCACTTCGAACGCGATCCGATCAACGCGTACAAAACGTGTCCGCCGTCGAGCTGACCGACCGGAAAAAGATTCAACGTCGTCAGAAGAACGCCCACCCACGCCGCGATCGCCGTCGGATGAATCACAAGTATCGACGATCTCTCCGGAACGCCGCAGATCAATCGTTCCAACCACTGAAAAATCAACGGCTCCCCGAAAAGAAAAACACCCCAGTCGCCGACAAACGCGACCGCCTCGCGACACGGCGATTCATAAGCCTCGCACGGCAAATAGTGTGAAAGTTTCAGACCGACGACGAGAAAAATCAGCGACGCGACGAGCCCCGCGAGCGGCCCCGACGCGCCTATGTCAAAGAGCGCGCGGCGATTGCGAAACTGCCCGCGAAGTCGAATCACCGCGCCGAACGTGCCGAGCGGAAGAAACGGAATCGGAATAAAAAGCGGCATGGACGACGGGACGCCGTAGCGTCGCGCCTGAAGATAGTGCCCGAGCTCGTGAACCGTCAAAATGATCATGAGCGGCGCGCTGTACGCGAACGCAAGACGCGCCGAACCGCCGCCGTAGCCCCAGTATCCGACGCCAAATGTCGAAAGCCATGTCGCTATGTAAAGAACGATGGGAATGCAAAAAGGGTGAGATTCGTTAAATCTTTTAACCCAATTCTTCATGCGTTCGCTCCGTCGTCCCGACTCGTATATTCCACGAGGTCTTCCGAAAGAATCGGCAGTTGCGAAACGTCGACCGTCTCCGGTCGGTATCTCAGCGCCGCCATTTTCGCGCGCTCGCGCTCTTCCAACGTCTTTAACGCGATCTTCGACGCCGCGCACGCGCACGTCCGCTTCAATTTGCGTCCGCGCAACGCCGGTATCGCAAGCGCGCCGGCAAACGCCGCGAACGCGATCAGCGCAACCGCCGACGTCGCGACAAACTGCTCCACGAGTCCGGCCGCAAAAAGCGGCGAAAATATCGTCGTCATAACGCTCCTTTCATCGTGTCCGCGAATCCGATCGCGGCGCCCCCGAACGACTCCTACGCAACGAACGCGCTACAGCGACGACTTGAATTTCAGATCGCGTCCGGTAATCCGTTCGAACGCTTCGATATACTTCGCGCGCGTCTTCAGAACGATATCGTCCGGCAATTCCGGCGGCGTCGAATTGCGATCCCACCCGGATTGCAGCAGCCAATCGCGAACGAACTGCTTGTCGAAGGACGGCTGTCCCTTACCCGGCTCGTACGCGTCCGCCGGCCAGAATCGCGAAGAATCCGGCGTCAAAACTTCGTCGACGAGAATGATTTCGCCGTCGGAAGCGACGCCAAATTCAAATTTCGTGTCCGCGACGATTATGCCGCGCTTGAGCGCCGCCGCGCTGCCGCGCTTGAAAATATCGAGCGAAAGATCGCGCAACTTCGTCGCTACGTCGAGTCCGACGCGCTCCGCCGTCTCCTCGAATGAAATGTTCTGATCGTGCCCCGTCTCTTCTTTCGTCGACGGCGTAAAAATCGGCTCCGACAACTTGGCGCTCTCAACGAGTCCTTCCGGAAGCGCGACTCCGCACACCGTGCGAGACTTCTGATATTCTTTCCAGCCGGACCCGGAAAGATATCCTCTCACAACGCACTCGATCGGAACGACCTTCGTCTTTTCGCAGAACACGGATCGACCTTCGAAGAGCGACACGTCGGTTCCCGCCGGAAACGGAATTTGTCCGACGTCCGTCGTGATCACGTGATTGCGAACGCCGAGCGTCTCAAACCAATATTCCGCCATCTGGTTGAGAACCTTGCCTTTGTCCGGAACGCCGCTCGGAAGAATCCAGTCGAACGCGCTAATGCGATCCGTGCTGACAAGAAGAATCTTGTCGCCGAAATCGTAAATATCGCGCACTTTGCCGCGTTTGGGAGTCATTCCGGGAATCGACGTTTGCAACACCGCGTTAATACTCATTTCTTCGTTCCTCATATGCGTGGAGTCGACGCGCTTGCCGCGCGTCTTGTTACGCGTCCATTATACGTTTCCGTCGTCTTTCGACAATACGCGCGCGCAAATGAAAAACGCCTCGAAACGCGCGCGCTTCGAAGCGTTCGTCATAAGAGCGGCTTTAAACGTCCGCAATCCGCGTTAGTTGAACCAAAAAGATTCGGCGCTCGTCTGGTTCTCGTAGAGCCAATTGCGAACAAACTGACGATCCGGCACGAAAAATTCGTTGATCGAATCGAGGGACGAAACGTCCTGACCGACGATCACGACGGCGTCGTCGACCGACGCGCGAGAGAGCGCCCAAATAATCGCCGACTTGCGATCGGGTATGATCTGAACGGCGTCCGGCTTCTCGAACCCGCGACGCAATTCGTCGAACGATTCGATCGTTTGAGATTCCGCAAGGTTGCCGCGCGTAATCGCGACGAACTCCGCGCCCGTTTCCGCCGCGCGCCCCATGAGCGGCCGCTTCGTGTGATCGCCGTCGTTCGGCGCGCAAAGCACGCAGTACACGGATCCGAGCGCCACGCTGCGCGCCGTCTCAAGCGCCGCCGCGAGAGAATCCGGCGAATTCGCGCGATCCAAATAGACCGCAAACGGTTGCCCGCAGTCGACCCGCTCCATTCGGCCCGGGATAAACGCGACCCGCTCGACTCCGCGCGCGATCGTCTTCATATCGATCTTCCAGGACACGGCGAGCGCCGCCGCTTCCAAACAGTTGTAAATATGTTCCTTACCGATGATCGTCGTCCGGATCGGCGCCGCGTCCGAACCGGCGACGACGTAAAACGTCTGTTCCCCGCTCTGTCTCTCGACCGGCGTTCCCGAGACGGAGCAGACCGTCGGCTGCACGCCGACCGTGAGCGTCGGGCGATCGATCATATGCAACGCCGCCGCCGTTACGCGATCGTCGACGTTGCAAATCGCAACGCCGTTCTCTTTGAGATACGAGAACAACTTCATCTTGGCGCGACGGTACGCGTCGACGGAACCGTGGTAGTCGAGATGATCCCGGCGAATATTCGTCAGACACGCGGCGTCGAGTTCCAACCCGGCGAGTCGACCCTCGGCGAGCGCGACGGAAGACGCTTCGATAATCGCGCATTCGCAACCGTTTTCCACCATCGTCGCGAGAAGTTCCGCAAGACGCTCCGGCTCCGGCGTCGTCTCGAGCGTCGGACTCAATTTCTTACCGTCGTAAACGCCGAGCGATCCGATCAATCCGACGCGCATTCCCGCTTCCGCAAGAACGCCCCCGATTACGTAAGAAAGGGACGTCTTGCCCGCGCTGCCCGAGATCCCGATCAAACGCAATTTGCGTCCCGGATACCCGCGCAACGCGTGGACCGCGTTCCCGTACGCTTCGCGCGGATCCTCGACGAACACCGTCTGAACGCCCTTCAAAACGTCCGACCGCGACGATAACGCCGATTCGAGCGCCGACGACGCGACCGCGACGGAAGCGCCCGCGTTCGTCGCGTCGCGTATCGCGGCCAACGCCGCCTCCGCGTCCGTTTCCGCGCACACGAAAAGTCCGTTCTTCGTCGATCGTTTCGGATCCAAAGTACAGCTCGTGATCTCGCAGTCCGTGAAGGAACTCGTCTTGACGCGACTCAACGCCTGGGAAAGCGCGATCGTCAATTGTCCGTTGTTATTCGATTTCATCTTTGTTCCTTTCACGACGTCAGTGTGGCTCTGCGCTCGGTATAAACGACGATTCGAGCGTCGCGTGCGTCAAGTCCCGCGCAATATTGTCAATTACGCGCGAATTGGTCAAGACCAATAGCGATTTCTCGCCCCTTTCCCAAAAAATATTGGGAATCGCCGTCCTTTTTAACAATACAAACCTGCTACTTTGCCTAAATTACCCATTCACATCTTCTCACTCGCTCTAACGTTATATTATACCGACAAATCAGGAAAAAACAGCGCTTCTCGTCGCTTTTCTCTATTTCGATCGTGAAACGCGTCGCGGAGCATTTTTTCTTGTCTTACGACGGCGAGTCTTGTATAATGATTGAAGAGGGGCGTTTCGAACGCAAGCGCCGCAAAACAAGGAAATGAAATCAAATGGAGGTTACGGTATGAAACGTCGCGATTTTATGAAATTCACCGGACTCGGCGCCGCGACGCTGGCTTCGAACGCGCTTGAAGTCGGCGCACAGGACGCGACCGACGCGGAACGTCGACTCAAAGTCGCGCTCATCGGGACCGGATGGTACGGAAAAGTCGATCTTTTCCGGCTCATGCAAGTCGCGCCCGTCGACGTCGTCGCGTTGTGCGACGTCGATCGCGACGCGCTCGAAGACGCGAAACGACGCGTCGCAGCGCGTCAAAACGGTTCGGTTCCGCGCGGATACGCCGACTATCGAGAACTACTCGATAAGGAAAAACTCGACGTCGCGCTCGTCGCAACCCCGGACCATTGGCACGCGCTCATTACGATCGCGGCGATTGAAAAAGGAATCGACGTCTACGTCCAGAAACCGATCGGGGTCGACGTCGCGGAATGCGTCGCCATGCTCAAAGCGGCGCGCGAAAAAGGCGCGGTCGTGCAGGTAGGTCTGCAGCGTCGGAGCACGCCGCACCTGATGGAAGCGAAGCGTGAAATCATCGACTCCGGAATGCTCGGCAAGGTCGGGCACGTCGATATTTTCAGCTATTACGGCGGTCCCGGCAAGGCGTTCAAGCAAGACCCGGCGGAGGTTCCGGACGGGTTCGACTACGATTTCTGGTGCGGTCCGGCGCCGAAGTTGCCCTATTATCCGTGTCTGCGCAAGCGTTCGTGGCGCCAATTCATGGAATACGGAAACGGCACGGTCGGCGACATGGGCGTCCACATGTTCGACATGGCGCGTTGGGCGCTCGGTCTGCGTTATCCGCGCAAAATCTTCTCGACTGGCGGACAATATATTAAGCGGGGCGGAATCTCGAACATTACGGACACGCAGACGATTATTTTCGACTACGGCGATCTGGAGGTCGTCTGGAACCACCGCAATTGGAGCGAACTCCCGGAAAAACGCCATCCTTGGGGCGGGTTCTTCTACGGGGAACACGGCGTGCTTAAGGCGAGCGTCTTCGGGTACGATTTCCACCGCTATTATTCCGACGAGATCAAGAGCGGGGAAGTTCTGTACGAAAACGAAAAATACCCGGAAGATCAGAAGGAGGAGGGAATCGAACTCTTCTGCGCGTCGGCGATTCGCGAGCATATGCGCGATTTCGTCGCGCGAATCGCGGATCGCGGTCGTCCGCGCAGCGATATTGAAGAAGGGGCGATCTCGACGATCTGCTGCATTCTCGGCAATATTTCGATGACGCTCGGTCGTCCGCTCGAATGGGACGAGGAGAAGAACCAGGTCAAGAACGACGACGAAGCGAACGCGCTTCTCACGCGCGGATATCGCGCGCCGTGGATTCATCCGTAACGACGCCGATCACGCTTTTTTCGGAGTCAACTCAACCAGGAGGACGTCTCAACGATGATTTTGACGGAAAGTTTAATCGCTTGGATCGTGATCGCGGTCGCGATCGCCGGGATCGGCGTTTCGTTCTACAAAGGCTTGAATAAGATCGCGTTTTTGTGGGGCGGGCTAGTCGGCGCGGTTCTCGCGCTCGCGCTCGGCGTCGTGTGCGTCTTCTTTGTTCAGACGGACGCCAAGGCGGTCAAAAAGACGATTCTCGACCTTGCGACCGCCGTGCGCAACAACGACGTCGAAGCGGTCTGCTCCTTCATCGCCTCGACCGCGACGCGAACGGAACGCAACGCGCGTTTCTCCATGGGACTCGCTAAGATCGAACGGACGAAAATCACCGACTATCGCCTGATTGAATTGAATCAATACACGTCCCCGCCTAAGGCGATTATCGCATGCCGCGCGACCGTGAGCGGAACCTCCTCGCACAGCGCGACCTTCGGCGACGGCGCGAACGTGCCCTTCACCGTAATCGTCGCTTTCACCTCCGTCGAACTCAGAAAGGAAGAAGACGGAAAGTGGCGCGTTACCGACGAATGCGAGTTCAAATATCCCGGATTCGCGACGGAAGGATCGCGATAAATCTTCTCGGCGATCGACGCGCGCGTCCGCCAACGACCGCGCGTCAATCGCCGTTCCACTGACCTTTCTCTTGCAAAAACGCGCGTATCACCTTCATAAACGCGCGGCCGTACGACTGAAGTTTCTTACGACCGACGCCCTGAACGAGCATGAAGCTCTCGTCGTCGCAAGGGCGCAACGTCGCCATATCCGCGAGCGTCTTGTCGTTGAATACGACGTAAGGGGGAACGTTCTCCTTCCGCGCGATCTCCGAACGCTTCGCGCGCAATCTCTCGAAAAGCTCCAGCGCGTCCCCTTCGAGCAACTCCTTCGCCAACGAGGAACTCGAACGACTCGCCGAAAACGCCTTCGATTTGCTCGACTTCTTTTCCAGCAGCTTTACGACCTCGAACGTTCGCTTGCCGCGCATCGTCTCCCAGCCGAGCGACGTTACCCGCATGATCGGATACTCCGTGTTCGGAACGAGTTCCGCGAGACCTTGAATCAGCAACGCGTTGTATATGTACCGCCAGTAGACGCGCGTGCGATCCGCCCCGACGCCGAACGTCTTCAGTCGATCGTGCCCGAGGCGAACGACGCGCTCCGTCTTCTTGCCGACGAGAACGTCGATCAGATGCCCCGCCCCGAACCGGTTGCCCGTCCGTTGCATCGCCGAGAGCGCCTTCTGCGCGTCGATCGTCGCGTCGACTCGCTCCGATACGCCGACGCAGTAGTCGCACGCGCCGCAGTACGTCTTCGAACGCGGTCGAAGCCCGCCCAACGCGCCCGAATCGCCTGACCCGCCCGCATCGACGGATTCGTCCCCATCCGCGTCCGGCGCCGCGTCGTGAGGATCGTACTCCTCGCCGAAATAGCGAAGAAGATTGACGCGGCGGCAACCGTCCGCCTGCGCGAACGCCGCCATCTCGTTAATACGCCGCTCCGCCGCCGCGCGAGACTCCTCGTCCTCGTAGTCCGAAAGAAACGACTTCTGAATCGCTATGTCCTGATAACCGAAAAGCATGAGACACCGCGCCGGCGCCCCGTCTCGACCGGCCCGACCCGTCTCCTGATAATAACTCTCCACGTCCGCCGGCATATCCCCGTGAACCACGAATCGAACGTTCGACTTGTCGATCCCCATCCCGAACGCGACGGTCGCGACGATAATCGGCGTTTCGTCTTTCGCGAACGCGTCCTGCACGCGCTGACGCTCTTCGTCCGACATTCCGGCGTGATACGGCGCCGCGTTGTAACCCGCCTCGACCAAGCGCCGCGCGGTCTCTTCCACTTTCTTGCGCGTCGAACGATAAACGACCCCCGATTCGCCGCGCGTCGTGCGTAAAAATTCGAGGATCTGTTCTTCCGCGTTTTCCTTATGCAAGATCTGGTAGAAAAGATTCGGACGATCAAAGGACGCGCGAACGCGGTACGGATCGCGCAACTTCAACGATTCCACGACGTCTTTGCCGACCCGCTCCGTCGCCGTCGCCGTAAACGCCGCCACCGGACGTCCCGGAAAAAGATCGACGATCCGCCCTAATTCCAGGTAATCCGAGCGAAAATTATGCCCCCATTGCGAAATGCAGTGCGCCTCGTCAACGGCGAAAAAACTCACTTCCACCGTCTGCATATATTGCACGAAACTCGATACGCTAAAGCGCTCCGGAGAAACGTAAAGAAGATCGAGCTGATTCCGCTCCAACGCGTCGATGATTGCGCGGCGATCGTCGAACGACGTCGTCGAATTGAGCGACGCCGCCGCGATTCCGTTATTGATCGCCGCGTCAACTTGATCCTTCATGAGCGAAAGCAACGGACTTATCACGACGCATACCCCGTCGAGCAAGAGCGCCGGGAGTTGATAGCAAAGCGATTTGCCGCCGCCCGTCGGCATGACGGCGAAAACGTCTCGCCCACTCAAAATTGCGCGCGCTATCTCCTCCTGATAAGGACGAAAAGAATTGTATCCAAAGACTTCCGAAAGCGCGACGCGCAAATTGTCCCGATCCGTATTCGCCGTTTGTGCTCTGTTCATTGAAACGTCTCCTGAAAACGCCATTATACTTTCGACGGCGCGGATTCGTCAAGGCGCGCAGTCCCGCTTGACGAGTCCGCGCTTTTTCGTTAGCGTTATAGAAACGCCGCAATTCAAAAAAAAATCCTCGCGTTACAATTGAAATTCGCGCGATTGGCGTAAAATGATTGTTTGACGGTTCGCGCGTCGTTGCGCGAACGTCGCACGCGTTGTGATTACGGTTCATAGGTTGCTTTCAAATGAAATGTCAAAAGTGCGATAAGATCGCGATTATTCATATTACCGAGATGATCGACGCCACGCCGCGAGAGTTGCACTTGTGCCTTGAGCACGCAAACGAATACCTTCACGGCGGCAAAGGACTTGACGACGTCGACGTCGCGTCCCTTCAAGACACGGCGGACGAACTCGTCAACGACGACTTCCAGTTGTGTCCCTACTGCGCGCACAGCTTCCAAGATTTCCGCAAGACGGGCAAGCTCGGATGCGGCGGCGACTATCGAATCTTTTTCGAGCGTCTGGAGCCGTTGATCTTCGGTATACACGGCGCGCTCGAACACGGCGGAAAGCGTCCGAAAAGACTCGGCGAAGTCGCTAAAATCGGTCCCTCGATCGTGCGTTTGCGATACGATCTCCAAGACGCGGTCGAAGTCGAAGACTACGAACGCGCCGCTATGTTGCGCGATCGAATCACAACCCTCGAAGAGGACGTCGAGCGACAGAAAGCCGCCGCTCAATGCGAATAGGCGCGACCAGCGTTCGCGAACAATCTTATGCGCGAACGATCTTGTCCGATTTGCGCGCGCGGATTCGAACCTTTGCGTAAACTTTTCCCGTAAAAAGAAAGCGCGCCGACGTTCTCGCGTCGGCGCGCTTCTTTTCTTGTGTTTGATTTCGCTAGCGTGTGACTCGATTAAAAAACAAGTCGTCTAACGCTTAGTGGCGAAAGCGTCCCCAGAAGTTCTTATTCACGTACTCGCGAGAACGTTGTACCAACGCGTAAATCGGCGGCAAGAAACCGACGCCGAGAACCGTCGCCGAGATCATGCCCCAACCGGTGCAGATTCCGACGATGCGGCGCGACACGCTCCCCGCCCCCGTCGCCAACATGAGCGGCACGACGCCTGCGATAAAGCATCCGGACGTCATCATAATCGCGCGGTAACGCTGATTCGCGCCGTTCAACGCCGCCTCTTCGATCGGTACGCCAGACTCGCGCTCTTGCTTCGAAAATTCCACCGTAAGAATCGAGATCTTACTCGCCAAACCGAGAAGCATGATCAAACTAAGCTGCGCGTAAACGTCGAGGTTCAATTTGCAAATCTTCATGGCGACCATCGCGCCGAACGTCGCGAAAAGAACGAAAAGCAAAACCGACAGCGGCGTCGTCCACGACTCGTATTTCGCCGCGAGGAAAAGGTAACCGAACGCCAACGCTAAGAGCAAAAGAATCTTCAGCTTCCCTTCGTTACCGCGCTGGTGATAGCTCAAGTCGGTCCATTCCACCTTGTACTCTTTCGGGAAATTGTCGAAAACGACGCTCTCGATCTGGCGCATGACGTCCCCTGTGCTCGCGCCCGGCATAGGAATCACGTTGATCGGCGCGCACATCGCCATATTGAAACGCGTTATGCGCTGCGCGCCTAAATCGTAGCGCACCGTCGCAAGTTCCGAAAGCGGGATCTGCTGACCTAAATGGTTACGCACCGTCAATTCGTCGATATTGCCGATATTCGAACGCTCGCGCTCCTCCGCCTGAACCTTCACCTTGAACGAATATCCGTGCGTGTTGAAGTCGTTCACGTAGAAAGACGCGATCTTGCTCTGCAACGCGTTGTAGACCTCGCCTTTCGACGATTGCAACGCTGCGGCCGCTTGCGCGTCCACGTCCAAAAAGAGTTGCGGCGAACTCGCCGTGTACGAACTGAACGCGTACGCAACGTTCGGAAACAGACTCTTGTCGTTGAGCATGCCCAACAATTTTCCCATGTCCGCTTCCAACGTCTTCGGCGTGCCGTTCTGATTCGCGAGCATGAAGGAAACGCCGCCCGTCGCGCCGAGCCCCATAATCGCCGGCGGCTGGAACGCCGTTACCGTCCCTTGAGGGATCTCGGAACAACGTTGCATTACTTCGTTGACGATATTGTCGATCTGCGTCTCCGGCGTCTTACGAAGACTCCAGTCGTCCAATTGCACGATCCCTAAACCGACGTTTTCGCACATTCCGGAAATGAGCGAGAATCCGGAAACGGTTACGATATTCTCTACGCCGGGTATTTCCGAAACGATCGACTGGAACTGTTCAAGCGCGTCGTTCGTGCGTTTCAGCGGCGCTCCCGGCGGAAGAAGAATCTCGCACAAAATCGCGCCTTTGTCCTCGTTCGGAATAAACCCTTCGCTCAACGTCTTAAAGACCCGAAGGTTCGCCCAACCTGCGACCGCGATTATGAGCGCCGTCAGAAGACCTTTGCGAACGAACCCCTTCGATATCGTCAAGAACACATTCTTCGTCGTCGATATATTCCAGTCGAAGAAACGAAAAACGAAATTCTTCTTTCCCCTGTGCGGTCGTAGCAAGAGCGCGCAAAGCGCCGGACTAAGCGTCAACGCGTTAATCGCGGAGAAGATAATCGCAACGCACATCGTGACCGAGAACTGCTTGTAAATCGTTCCGACGATTCCGCCAAAGAACGACAGCGGCGCGAAAATCGCCACCATAACGAACGTCGACGCCAGAATTGCGCCCGTCGTCTGCTCCATACTCTTGACCGCCGCGTCGTACGGAGAAAGCCCTTCCTGCTCGATCAAACGCGTCGCGTTCTCGACAACGATAACCCCGTCGTCGACGAGAAGCCCGACGACTAAGATGAGTCCGAACATCGACAGCACGTTAATAGAAAATCCGAGAAGCGAAATCGTAAAGAACGCCCCGAGCAACGAAACCGGAATCGCCGCCGCCGGAACGATCGTCGCGCGCCAGTCTTGCAAGAAGACGTACGTTACGAAAACGACCAAGACGAGCGTGAATACGAGCGTGAGCGCGATTTCTTCAATGCTCTTGCGAATAAATTCCGTCGGGTCGTATCCGAGCTGACCGTCGACTCCTTCCGGCAAACGCTTCTTAATCTCTTCAAGCTCGCGGTTGCACTCGTCAATAACGTCGATCGCGTTCGCGCCCGTCTGTCGATACAGCTGGAGCGCCACCGACGGTTTGCCGCCCCAAAAACTGTTGTTCATGTACATTTCCGCGCCGAGTTCGACGCGCGCAACGTCCCCGAGCGTTACCTGCCGACCGTCCGACGTCGTCTTAACGATAATCCGCTCGAACTCCTCGACGCTCTGGCCGCGACCCGGCGCGTCAACCTTCAATTGAAGGTAATCGTTCGACTCTTCGCCGCCGAGAGCGCCGATCGCCGCCTGAATATTCTGCGACTGCAACGCGGAAACGACGTCCGTCGTCTCAAGACCAAGCCCGGAAAGCTTCAGCGTGTCGAGCCAGACGCGCATCGACCAGTTCCGCTCCCCTTGTATTTCGATATCGCTGACGCCTTGAATACGCGCGAAACGATCCTTCACGTTAATGCGGACGTAGTTCGCAAGATCCAAGTACGAAAACTTCGACTCGTCTTCCGTCGTGAAAACGTACAAACCGATCATATCGGTCGAGCGTTTCGCGACTTTTACGCCGATCGCGGTTACTTCCATCGGGAGCTTCGTCTGCGCGCGGTTCACCGCGTTCTGCACGTTGACCTGCGCGATATTCGAGTCCGTGCCCGGCTTGAAATAAAGCGTCAGATAGTAGCTTCCGCTGTTCTCCGAGGTCGAATTGAAGTAAATCATGTCTTCAATTCCGTTGACCTCTTCCTCGATAATACTCGCGACCGTGTCCGCCATGACCTGCGACGACGCGCCAGGATACTGCGCGAGAACGTAAATACACGGCGGCGCCACTTCTGGATATTCCGCGATCGGAAGTCGGAAAATACAAATCGCGCCTAAGAGCGAAATCGTCAGCGAAATAACAAGCGACAATTTCGGTCGATCAATAAAGAGTTTTGCAAACATTTTCGTCTCCTCGGCGATTATTCAGGTCGATGAGACGTTTCGGATTGCGTCGTCGGTTCGATTGGTTGCGGTTCGACGAGCGCGCCGGGCTGAAGTTTGTTCATGCCTTCGACGACGACAAGCTCGCCTGCCTTGACGCCGGAATCCAGAATCTGAAGTTTACCCGAGATCGGACCGAGCGAGACGACGCGTCGCTCCACGCGATTTTCCGAATTCACAACGTATACGAACTCCTCTTCTCCGTTCGTTTGCAACGCCGAGGCGATCACGCCGACAACCGGCGCGTCAAGTTTGCGCGAAAGAAGAACCGTCGCGTAACTGCCGGGGAAGAATCGCATATCCGCGTTGTCAAGAATAGCCCACAAAACGATCGTGTTCGTGCCGACGTCAACTTTATTGTCGACAAGCTCGATCGTCGCTTCCGGGTACGTTGCGAAAAGACTCGGATCGTCGCGACTCTCGCCGACCGGGCAAACCCTGACGATCGCGCGATCGCGAATCTGCGCTTCCCCGCCGAAAACGCGACTAAAAACGCTCTCGCCGATCGCAAAACGGAGTCGAATCGGCGAAAAGGATTTGACGTCGACGATCTTGCCCGTCTGCGGCGTTACCAAATTGCCGCGCGTTACGAGCGTCTTACCGATCCGACCGGAAATCGGCGCCGTGATCTTCGCATACGACAACGTATTCCGCGCGTCTTCAAGGGACGCTTCCGCCAACTGCTTCGCCGCGCGCGCCTGGAAAAGACGCTGCTCCGCGTTGTCAAAATCCTGCTGCGAACCTGCGTTGCGCTCCAGCAATTCTTTCGATCGGTCGTATATCGTTTGCGCGTTCTTCAGCTCCGCCTCGCTCTGCGCAAGACCCGCCTCAGCCTTCTTCACGGCGACCTTATACGTCGTGTCTTCTATCTCAAAAAGCAAGTCGCCTTCGTTGACGAAATCGCCTTCCTTAAAGTGAACCTTTTCCAGCCAACCCGTTACGCGCGGAACAATATCGACGTCGTCGATCGGTTCGAGACGTCCCGCGTATTGACGAGGCTCAAGATCGGAAACGAGCGCCGCGCGCGATACGGCGACGACCGCCGGTTTCTCGTCTTCCGCCGACTCGGTCGACGCGTCCCCTTCCGCTCCGACTGCGGCGCGCGTATCCGCGACCCGATTTGTGTGTGAAAATAACGCCCATTGCGCGGCGCCGACAAGGCAGAGAACCGCCGCTATAATAAGAAAAAACCGTCCCAATTTCATCGAAGTGTCTGTAATATGAAGAAGCGGCTCAAAATCCTCGATTTATCGTCGCGAAGCGCCGACGGCGACTACGCAATCTCTGAATTTCATACCGCCCCGCAGTAAGGTCGTCAGACCCATCCAACGACGTCTCGGAGCCCGAAAAACGCCGCTACGCGCCGCGTCCGTCTCCACTATCTCGAAAGACCGACGTCGCGCGCTCATACGCTGAGTTGCGTTTCCGCATTATACGCTCGCGTCCGCCGTCGTCAACCCGGGTCGCGCGACCGCGTCTTCCGAAGTCCCCCCTTGATTTTCAGTTGAAAACACGATAATATCTTGTGGGTTTCGCGACGCGGCGCCGCGATGTAATCGTTAGTACAATTTATCGCCGAAAGCTTTTCAGAACGATGATGACGTCGACTCAATTTACGAAGAATTCCGATTTCCTCGTCGGTATCGACTCCGACGGTTGCGCGTTTGACACCATGGAGCTCAAACACAAAGAATGCTTCATTCCGTGCATTATCCACCACTGGGGACTCAAAGGCGTGAGCAAGTACGCGCGCGAAGCCGCCGAATTCGTCAACCTCTACTCGAAAACGCGCGGCGTCAATCGTTTTCCGGCGCTCATCGAGGTCTTTAAGCTGCTCCAAAAACGCCCGGAAGTCGTTGAACGCGGCGTCAAAATCGAGATTCCGCAACCGCTCGTCGAGTGGATGAACGCCGAAACCAAACTTGGAAACGTCGCGCTCGCAAAATTCGTCGAAACGCACGACGACCCCATTATGAAGAAGACGCTCGACTGGTCCGTCGACGTCAACGAAACGATCGATCGCATCGTCGGCGAAGGCGTTCCGCCTTTCCCGCGCGTGCGCGAAAGCCTCCAAAAGCTCCAAGGTCGCGCCGACGTCCTCGTCGTCTCCGCGACCCCGCAAGCCGCCCTCGAAAAAGAATGGGCGAACCAGGGGCTCGCGCAATTTGTTCAAATGATCTGCGGACAAGAGTTCGGCACGAAGAAGGAATCCCTCGCGTTCGCCGCTCAATACCCTCAAAATCACGCGCTCATGATCGGCGACGCGCCCGGAGATTACAAGTCCGCGCTCGCGAACAACGCGCTCTTCTTCCCGATCAATCCCGGCGAAGAAGAAGCGTCCTGGGAACGATTCTACTCCGAAGGCGTCGATAAATTCCTCAACGAAGAATTCGCCGGCGAGTACCAACGCGAGCTACTCGAAGAGTTCGACTCGCACCTTCCGGAAAAGCCGTCTTGGCGTCAACTCGATTAAACGACTAACAAAACGGCGACGAACGTCGGTGAGCGATCAATCCTCAATCGGCGCGAACGTCGATTTGAGAATATTTAGCGATAAAATAGCCTATGAAATGCCCGATTTGTAGAAGCGACAACGACAGAGTTATTGAAACGCGCACGAGCGAAGACGGGTTCACGATTCGACGCCGACGACTGTGTCAGTCGTGCAAGCGACGATTCACTACCTACGAACGAATTGAAGTCGTCAACGTCCGCGTCGTGAAGCGCGATAAATCGCGCGTGCCGTTCGACCGCAATAAAGTCCGAAAAGGAATCGAACGCGCGTGCTGGAAGCGCCCGATCAGCGATTCGCAAATCTCCGAACTCGTCGCCGAATTGGAAACCAAATTGGAAGGCGAAACGGAAGTTACCTCGCAACGCATCGGCGAAATGACGATGGATCTGCTCCGTCGACTCGACGCCGTCGCTTACGTCCGCTTTGCGAGCGTCTATCAAAAATTCAACGGCGTCGAGGACTTTGCGCAAGCGCTCAGTTCCTTGCAATCCGACAAACTCGTATCGAATCGCAATTACGACGAGAATAGATAAGCGTGGAGGCAAACCATGGGAAAACTCGACGCGTTTAGCGAAATTATCGAGCGACAGACCCCGGCGTCGAATTTGACGTGGTTGCGCGTCGGCGGTCCCGTCGACGTCGCGAGACCGCGCTCGGAAAAAGAGCTCGCGGATCTTCTGAAAGCGTGCCGCGCCGACGGCGTCGAAGCGCGCGCGCTCGGAGACGGCTCCAACCTTCTCATACCGGACGACGGCTCCGCGCGACTCGCCGTGCGACTCTCGGAACCCGCGTTCGGACGACTTGAACTCGATTCGCCGCGCATCGTCGCCGGCGCCGGAGTCAAGCTCGGAAGACTCGCTACCGCCGCCGCGAGCGCCGGACTCGCCGGCGTCGAAGGTCTCATCGGCGTGCCCGGAGAAGTCGGAGCCGGCGTCGCGCTCAACGTGTCGACGCACGACGTCTCGATCGGACAATGGGTCGAATCGGCCCGCGTCGTCGGGTACGACGGCGAACCGCGCGATATGTCCCACGACGACTTCGTCTTCGGTTATCGCGGCGTCGCATTTACGAACGCGATCGTCGTCTCCGTGACCTTTCGACTCGATCCCGATTCCCCGGAAGAGCTCGCAAAGAGACTGCAAAAGATCTGGATCGCGCGCAAAAAGCAGATTCCGGAACTCCTCGACGGAGAAGGCGTCGCGAGAATGTTCAAGAACCCGATCGGGCAGAACGCGGCGGAACTCGTCGACGCGATCAACTATCGCGGCGTTGCGGTCGGAGGCGCGAAAGTTTCCGACTCCGATCCGAACTTGGTCGTCGTCAAGCGCGGATGCTCGCATAAAGACGTGCAACGACTGCTCGACGCAATTCAAACCGAAGCGCGCGAACGGCTCGGCGTCGAACTGGAACGCGAATTGGAAAATTGGTAACGCGCGACGTTGCGCCGCTGCGTTAGTCGTAAAAAAGCGTCGTGAAGAATCGACGTTAGAAAGCCTCTAAATATGACAGAACAAGTCTTTTATCTACCGAAGGGATATCGTTACGCAGGAGTCAATTGCGGAATTCGTCCGAATTCGAAGAAGCTCGATTTCGCGCTGGTCGTTTCGGATCTTCCGGCGACGGCGGCGGGCGTTTACACGCAGAATTTAAATTGCGGCGCGCCGGTCGTTTACGATCGCGAGCGCACTCCGTGCAAGGGGATTCGCGTCGTCGCGACCGATTCCGGATGCGCGAACGCTTGCACCGGTAAAACGGGCCTTTTCAACGCGCGAAAAATGGCGGAATACGCCGGCGAAGCGGTCGGCGCTTCCGGCGACGAAACGCTCGTCATGTCCACCGGCGTGATCGGCGTCCAACTCCCTATGCGGCAAATCGCGCAAGGCGCTGAAAAAGCCGCCGCGAAACTCGGACCGGCTTATCACGATTTCGAAAAAGCCGCCACCGCGATCATGACGACCGACACAAAATTAAAGGTCGTCTCGCGTCAAATTCAACTCCCGACCGGAACGGTCGTGCGACTCGCCGCCATGTGCAAAGGCGCCGCTATGATCGGGCCGAATATGGCGACTATGCTCGCCACGATCGTTACCGACGCCGCGCTCGAGCCGCAAGACGCTCAAAAAGCTCTCTTCGACGCCGTGCAAGACACGTTCAACTGCGTGAGCGTTGAAGGACACACCAGCACCAGCGACACGTGCATTCTGCTCGCAAATGGCGCCGCGAACCCGAACCCGCTCGCCGGAGAAGACCTGAAAGCGTTCGCCGCCGCTCTGCTGGAAATGTGCCAAGAGCTCGCCCCGATGATTCCCAACGACGGCGAAGGAGTCTCCCACCTCATTACCATCGACGTCGTAGGAGCGCCTGATCGAGAATCCGCAAAACTCATGGCGCAAACGGTCGCGAACGACGCCCTCGTTAAGACCGCGATCTGCGGCGCCGACCCGAACTGGGGAAGAATCGTCTCCGCTACCGGTCGTTGCGGCGTCAAATACGACCCGGCGAAAGTCTCCCTCAAAGTCAACGGATTCCTTCTCTACGAAAATGGCGCCCCTGTCGATTTCAATAAGGAAGAAGTTTCCAACTCCATTCGCAACAATCGCAACGTGACCTTCGAACTCTTCTTCCAGGAAGGCGACGGAAAAATCCGGTTCTGGACGTCCGACCTCACGACCGAATACGTCCACCTCAACGCCGATTACACCACCTGATCGTCTGATCGACAGCCCGTCTGATCTCGCCTGATCGGCGTCGGTCCAACCTAAAATCAACCGGCGCGAACGCCTACCGCGACGTTCGCGCCGGTTTTCTTTTGCTCTTCCGCGCCGGTGGCGGAAAGCGCCCGCCTCGCCTTGTCTAGCCTTGCCTCGCCTAACCACCAGGTAGGCGCGGAAGGGGCTAAAATCTCGGGGAATGTTGGACGACCTCGCGTTCGGCGTGGAGGTTCTCGTCCGCCCAGCTTTCCGCAACGCTACCGCTATGGAAGACGAGCCGGGTCTTTGCGGGGAACGCGCGTTCGCCGATCGTCGTTACCGATCGCGGAACAAAGATTTCTTCGAGACGATTGCATCCCCAAAAGGCGAGTTCGCCGATCTCGCCCACCGTCGACGGAATCTCGACGGAGGTTATTTGCGTTCCTAAAAACGCGCACGGTCGAATCGACGCCGTTCCT
>ONGM01000184.1 GCA_900317365.1 uncultured Planctomycetota bacterium | reverse complement strand
GACGTCGAGTCGTTGGTCGAGGAGTGGATCGCCCTCGCGCCGAGGACGTTCGACTTCGATTTGGGCGCAAGCGACGCCGCCTTCGCGCTTTGGATGGAGGAGGACGTTTGGGAATAGGTCGACTTCGGCGTGTATGTTTATCGAGTGAGGAAAGCCCGCGCCGTCCCGCCGTAGATGGGTCAAGTCGTCAGGCTTCAGACTGCAGATCAGGTGTAATATATATACTATAATCGGTTCGACGCGCGGAGCTTTGCCGGAAACGCTCGGTGACGCGGCTGTTCTTCTTGATATTCCTGAATATATTACGCCTGATACGAAAATAATCCCGACGGAATCTGAAGTTGAACCGCAGGACGACGCGATTATTCAGGTGTGGGACGACGACGTTCTGAAGCGGCGGACGAATTCTGGGCAAGAGCGGAAGAACCTGGCGTCGCGATGAACGCCCCTTCGATCTTCATGATGCTTCGAGGCGTGGACGCCGATCTTGCGAATTCTTTTTTAGAACGCCTCGTTAAAACGTTTGAAAAGGGAACCGACCTCCAGAAGAACATTGCAAAGAAGTTAGTCGGTCTGAATCGCTATAACGAACTTGTCGGGAACGAATTGAAAGTCGAAGGACTTTACCTCGACGGGGAAGAAATCGATTGGGATTCCTATCGCGGCAAGGTCATTTTGGTCGGCGTATGGGCGACGTGGGCGCAACCGAACCGAGACGAAATCTCGAACGTTCAAGCGCTCTATGAAAAATATCACGACGCAGGCTTCGACGTCCTCGGATACTGCGTCGACTCCGACGTCGACGCGCTCAAAAAATTCGTCGAGGAGCGCAAAATCCCGCGGAAAACCGCGTCGGAAGCCCTTTCCGTCCAGGCTAAGGAAAACGGCGGTAAGGAATACGAATCGCTAAGTTCTTACTACGGTTTCAACGGGGGTACGGGCATGCTTCTCGTCGGCAAAGACGGCAAGGTTATCGAGAAGCACGTCCCCGGCGATCGCCTGCAAGAGTTCCTTGAAGAGCAGTTCCCTGACGTTAAATAACGCGGTTTCCGTACCCGTTTGATAGCGAAACGCCGTTTGGAATTGACTTTTCCAGACGGCGTTTTTTGTCGAAATAACGGCGAAGCGAGCGGTTAAAATTTTATCGCGCGGCTTGACCTGCGGTTCGGCGAGGCGACTCGGGCTACGCCTTCGCGATAAAAACGCAAGGGGTAATCGTTGGAACTCGGCAAGCGACCAATGAGAGCGACTATATGTCAACCGCGCGGCAGCGCGAACCGGGATGAAACGCACGAGCGTTTCCGAACGTTGGATAAAAAAAGCCGATTTCGCTTGGGCTACGAAATCGGCGGATCGCGACGTTAAGGGGAAGGGCGCGATTGAAAATAGCGAATGAAATCGTGCGACGCGACAATTAGAAGCGTTGCATGAATTCGACTCCGTGTCCGTCGGCTTCGACGAAGGCGCATTTGAGACCCGGTCCGGCGACGAAAGGTTCGACGATGACTTTATAGCCCTCCATCGCCTTTTCGAGGTCGTCGCATTCATAAGCGACGTGCGCGGTCGTTTGAAGAATTTCCGGGAAGGGACTGTCGTCGTCGAAATTGAGCCATTCGACGGCGAACGGGTGGTCGTTGAAGTCGTTAATGTGAACTTTTGCGCCTTCGAGGTAAATCGGGAGTTCGCGATCTTTCGTCGGAATGCCGATGTGGCTGAAACGGAGACCCGGTTTAAGCATGACGATGATCCTTACTATTCGACGCGTATTCTTGCGCGGAAAGGCGGGCGCCGCGCGTCGAATCGCGGCGTCGCCTTGGTGTTACGACAGAAAGTACCGACGATTACGGATGCGCGCCGGGGAACGTGAATTTGAGACCGTCCATGCTGTGATAGCACGCGTATTCGGTAACGATCGCGCCTTCGGAGCCGGCCATCATGAAGTGCGGCGCTTCGAGTTTGCCGAGACGATCTTGGTCGCCGACGGTCATATATTTATAGTTGAAGCAGTTGATCGCGTTCGCTTCGAGCTGGCTCTTCGGGAGCATAGCGAGGACTTGCGGGGTCTTTTCACCGCCTTCGGAGAAGTTATAGATGGAGCCGTGGCGGACTTGCCAGGATTCGTGCTTCGCGGGTAGTCCTTCGGCGGCCAAGTGGCGGTGTTCCGGGATCATTTGACCGGGGAGAAGATAGATGTCGTGCCCGAAATAACGGAATTCTTTGTCGTTGAAGAAGAAGATTCCGGCCATACCGACGTTGGCGAAATCGCCGATACCGAAATCGGCGACCCAGAAATCCTTATTGGAACGGAGCGAGTCGGCGAGAGAATAATTCATCTCGGCGAACATTTCGTAGTAGGCTTCGAAGGCGCGATCTTGTTGGAAGACGCCGTCCTTGTAAAAATAATCGTTGTCGTATTTTTTCATCGAGTTTCCTCTGGCTTGCGTTGGTGTTGACGATGTTTTAGCGTCCGCAGCGTTCGCGGCGCCGAACGACTCGAGTAGTCCGACGCTAGCGACGCTTCCAACGACCGCTTTTAAAAGATCTCTTCGTTGCATGAGCAATTCTCCTAATTCGCATTCTCGGCGTAACGGCGCGGAGTCGCGCGTCGAGAAGGAGGTCTTGAACGCGCCGCGCCGGTTGACGAACGACATTTCGCACTTTATATTGGGACGTCGGAACGAGCCGTTGAACGGCTCGGCGCGTTGCGTTTTGAACAAGTATATTGGTTTCAAAAGGCGCGCGCAAGTCAATTTTATGATTTCATTCCTTTTTTTGATAATTTAATCTCGCGGCGAGCGTCGCGAACCAATGGAGTCGATTGTGCCAGCAAGAGCAAAGAACGGCGGCGAGCTCGACGCGCTGACCCTTGAAGCGCGCGGCGACGGCGTGATTCTGCCGGTTAAAGCGCAGCCAGGCGCGGGTAAAAACGAGCTTCGCGGTCTACAGGACGGGGCGCTGAAAGTCTGCGTTACCCAAATTCCGGAGAAAGGGAAGGCGAATAAGGCGATTATCGAGGCGCTCGCGAAATTCCTCAAGTTGCGGAAATCGCAGATTGAGCTGATCTCCGGCGACGTCGCGGCGCAAAAGAAATTTCTCATTTCCGAGATCGACGTCGATTCGTTGCGCGAGAAAATCGCGAGCGCGTTGCGATAGCTTCTCCACGGTTCGCGTTTTTTCGCTATAATTGTTACAGTTGGATTAAAACGTTGAAAATGGGAAAAATAGAAAATTTGTTTGGAGCTTGTGTCTTTTCATTGCGATAAAGGCTGTTATAATCGTCATTGATCGGCGTCGGTTCGATCACGCGTCGCGTTTCCGTTGAGATCGCCGTGCGATTGGCGGAAGAGATCGTAGAATAGCAAGCGTTGCGACGTCGCGGAGTTTACTAGGAGTTTTAGGAATGAAAAAGTTGACTATATCGGCGTGCGCGCTTCTATTGGCTGGCGTCGCGCCTTTTTTAGGCGCATGCAACGATTCGACGCCCCAGCCGGGCGTTCGGTTCTTCTATAAGATGGACAAACTCGATCCCGCCGCGCTCGATTCCTCCGATCAGACGATGGAGCAGCCTGTCGCGGAAGAGGAGAATATTGAAGAGTATGTTAAGCGCTACGACGCGAACGCCGCGAGTCGCCAGGCTCGACCGACCGTTGCCGCTCGACCTGCCGCGCCGAAGCCGGCCGCGCCGAAACTCGATCCGCCCCTCGCCTCCGCCGAAGATATCGCCGCCGCCAAAGCGCGCGTCGAAGAACTGCGAGGAAAGTGCGTTACCGCGAAAAACGGCGCCATTACCGGCATTACCGTCGACTCCGATCAGACCACACTCGAAGATATGAAGCTCTTCGGGCGACTCGCCGATCTCGAGAGCTTCTTCTTCCTCGGCTCCACCTTTACCGACGAAATGCTCCAAGAGCTTAAAGACCTCAAAAAGGTCAAGAGCGCTACGGTTCAGAACGCCGATATTACCGTCGAAACGTTGAAAATGTTCGCGACCTATCCCGAGCTTCAGACCCTCGACATTCGCCGCGATCTCAAAATTGAGAACGGCGACCTCGCCGTGATCGCCGAGTTCCCGAAACTCGAACGACTCAACGCATACTACAACTCGTTCACAAACAGCGGCGTCAATAAGATTTCGAAATCCCAGACCCTGAAGGTCGTCGACCTCCGCGGTTGCGCCGATATTTCCGACTCCGCCGCGAAGTATCTCGCGAGAATGCCGGAACTCGAAGAAGTCTATTTCCGATTCGGCGTCTCCGACGACGGCGTTAAGAACCTCGCCGCCGCTCCGAAACTCAAGTTCGTCGAATTCCAAGACTGCGACATTACCAACGCCTGCGTTGAATCCCTCGCCGAATTCCCCGCCCTTAAAGGACTCCGCGTCTTCCGTAGCAAAGGCTTTACGAACGAAGGTATTCAAGCGCTCGCAAGCCTGAAGCTCGAACGACTCGAACTGCGCGACCTGAGCGCTTCCGACGAAGGCGTCGCCGCGCTTCAAGCGATGGATTCCCTCCGCGAAGTCGAACTCTCCGAAATGGCGATCTCGACCGAGGCGCTTAACGCTCTCTTCACTTCCCCGAACTGGGCGAACGTCGAGACCCTCAACCTCTTCGCCGTCCCGGTTACCGACGACAACGTCGCCGCGATCGCGAATAATATGAAGAACCTCAAGAACCTCCGTGTTCGCGCTTCCGGCGGTAAGAACTCCGACGCCACGATCGATTCCATTACGAAGATCGACTCCCTCGTCTCCCTCGACATTCGTGAGAACACCGGTATTTCCGCCGCCGCTTTCATGAAGCTCGCCTCCATGAAGAACCTGCGCAAAATCTACGTTAAGGACACCAAGTTCGGCGAATCCGGCGACGACGTCGTGAAAATGCGCGAAGAGTTCAAAAAGCAAAATCCCAAGTGCCAAATCGTTACCGAAGGCTAGGGAAACGCTTGTCGTTTCATCCACGCTTACGGAAGCGCGCGATCGGTTCGGTTATCGCCCCTGCTGGTCGCGCGTCGGCTCGCAATGTTTAATAGCAACGTTCGATTGCCTTATAACGATTGATTCATGGTTGATTCGTTATGAAAACGGGACGACGCAGACTTTTGCGTCGTCCCGTTTTTTTTGTAAATACGGATTTGTATTGACGATCCTGATCGATTGTTAGACGCCGTTTTAATTCATTATCTAAAAGATCCCCCGGAGTTTCAAAGCGTATTCCTCATTCCTTAATAGCGCGTCGACGGTCTCATCGTCAACATAAAGGATTTTGGCGATTTCTTCCCTCGAATATCCGCAACTCGACAATCGCTTTGCCGAATATTTGAACGCAAATTCATAGGTTACTTTGTATTTCTGATTGAAACCGCTTTCGTATGCTTTTTGGGATTCTTTATCAAGGTACGCTTTGGCTTCCTCCATGAACCCCGACAAGAAGCCCTCATGGTAACCATCGCGGCTGATTATCAGTAAACGCGTTCCAGACTCGCGACGGATGTAATCTTCGACGCTCTTTTCATACTTTTGATTTTTCTCCTTATTTACCCAGTCATGGATCGTTTCCCGTTCCTCATCAAGGATCCGGGAGATTTCAACGTTTGACAGCCCATACCGGGACATGCGTTGCGCCGCGATAGCCAGCCCTTTTTCAAAACCTATCGCAATACCGCATCGGCGTCCTTGGCGATACCAATTGTTTTCTTGACGTTCGCGGACTTCATTTTGTGATTCTTCCATAGCGGCTTTCTCCTTGAATTGGACTCTGTGCGACAATGAACTTGACAGACGCAATTCGATGAATTCTGTGGCGCTTACGATCGAGCGCCGCGATCGAGCGTTGGTTAGTCTAAGAAATCGCCTTCTTTGAGGAGTCTTGGGACGTACTCTTCGGTCATATAGCTAATACTTCGGCTAACGAGGGCTTCGACTTCGAGCTTGAATCCGTTGGTAAGCATGTCGTCGATTTCCCTCTGCCAATCTTTCTTATGGACGAACCAGGGGTATTCTGCGATCTGTTTGGCGCGTTTGCGATCGACGTCGGAGAGTGAGATTTTCACGCCTTCCGAGAGTCCGCAACGTGCGAAATCGCGACTTCGCAGCCCAATGAACTTTGCTTCCGGGGTCGCCATGCGTTCCGATTCGTACGCGAGGTTGATCGACCCTTGCTTGACGACGGAATAGATATAGTATCCCCAAGGGTCGTTATCGAGGAGACAGTAGATCGGGAGACCGAGTTCGTTGTGGAGGCGATTGAGTAGTCGTCGAACGCCGCGAGGAGGCTGACCGTTGCCGTGCGTTAAAACGCAGTTGTGTTTCTTCCAGAATTTATCTTCGTTGAAACGTTGCCAGACCGTGTTCTTTTCGACGTGTAGGACGAATTTCGCTTTGCACTCTTTGAACTGAATGACGGAGGGTTCCACAATGGAGGGAATCGCGTAGCCGCCGGAGCCCATCCGCGAGCAGTCGATTTCGTCTCCGGAGTCGACGATCGTTATATTGCCGACCATATCGCCGCGTTTATCGGCGAAGAGGTGGAGTTCTTCGCGCAGCGCTTCGAGCAGGACCTCGCAGTCTTCGATAATCGGGTCGCATTCGCCTTGGTCGTGAAAGGTTGGTTCTTTCGTCGATTTAATATCGTGCTTGAGCATGTAGTAGAGACCGCGGATGCTCGTCGTTTTACCCATTTCAATGAGACGTTTCGCTCCGGCGGCGACGAGCGTCGTCTGCATAAAGCTTTTCGCTTGCGACAGGTTGAAGAGTTCGCGATTTGTCGTTTTCGCCCCCATTTGCAAGACGCGTTTTTCCTCGTTGAAGGAGACGTTTCCGAGTGATCGCGCGGGAATAGCGAAGATCGGTTCGGAGTCTTTTTCGGCGCATTCGACGATCGATTCCGCAAGTTGATAGATACGCTCGAGGGTGCGTTCGTCCTGGCGCGATAAGATCGCGTCGCCGCGCTCTTCGGCGAGCGGGTCGGGTCGTTTCGAAGACTTTCGTGATTTAGCCATCGGCGTTGCCTTAGGTGATTGTCGATTATGAGGGGGTGAATGAAGCGTCGCGCGTCGCGACAACCGTTTTATAGGGCATTATACGGCAAGACGTGGAAAAATCCAACGGACTTTTGAGGTAAAAGATCGAAGTTTTGTGGCTGTCGCGATCTTTTTGAAAAAATTTTGCGATTTTTGGGTCGTTTTCTCGCGAATTTTATTGATTTGCGCCGCTGGAAAGGGTAATATGTGGACGTTCACACGATTTATCGCTCGCAAAGTAAATTGTGTCGACGAGGCGGTCGCGACCGATCGGCGAGCTTTTGCGCGAGCGCAAACGAATAATTCAGGAGTTGATCAGGATATGAAACGACGCGATTTTCTGAAATCGACCGGCGTCATTGGCGCAGGCGTTCTTGGCGGTATGAGCGTAACGCGCGGCGCGCACGCGGCGGGTAGCGATCTTATTAAACTGGCGCTCGTCGGATGCGGCGGTCGCGGACGCGGCGCGTTGCAACAGCGCTTGGAAGTTGGCGACAACGTGAAAGTCGTCGCGATCGCCGACGCCTTTGAAGGCGCCGCCAAGAGCACGGCGAACGCGTATAAAGAGATGGACGACGACCGTTACGATCTCAAAGACGGCGTCTTTTTCGGTCTCGACGCTTATAAGAAGGCGATCGACGCTTGCGATTCCGTAATTATCGCGACCGCGCCGGGGTTCCGCCCGATTCACTTTACGTACGCGGTTGAAAAAGGAAAGCACGTCTTCATGGAAAAGCCGTGCGCCGTCGACGCTCGCGGATATAAGATGGCGATCGCCGCCGCGAAGAAAGCGGACGAGAAGAACCTCAAGGTCGTATGCGGCTATCAGCGCCACTATCAGAACCCGTACATCGGCATGGTCGAGCAGGTCAAAGCCGGTAAAATCGGTCGACTCATGTATAGCCGCGTCTACTGGAACGACGGCGGCATCTGGGAACGTCCGCGTCAGAAGGGCGAAACGGAAATGACGTACCAAATGCGCAACTGGTACCATTTCAACTGGCTCTGCGGCGACAATATTATCGAGCAACACTGCCACAATATCGACGTCGGGAACTGGGTTCACAGCCTCGGCAATCCGTTTGGCGAAAACGCGCACCCGATTCGTTGCAACGCGATGGGCGGTCGTCAAGTCCGCAAGTTCCCGCGCTTTAAGGAATCGGGTCATCGTTTCGACCACTTCTTCTGCGAATTCACCTTTGCCGACGGGTCGCAAATGTTCAGCCAATGCCGACACTCCGGCAACTGCTGGAACAACGTGAGCGAGACCTTCTACGGCACGGACGGTACCTGCGGCGCCGGTTGGGTCAACAATACGAAGGGCGAATCTCTCTGGCGCTTCGAAGGCGAGAACCCGGATCCGTACAAGAACGAACACGTTCAACATGCGAAGTACGTCCGCGAAGATATCGCGCACAACGACGCGTGGTACGCCGCGCACTCGTCGATGACGTCCGTGCTCGGTCGTTACGCCGCGTACTCCGGTAAAGAAATCTCCTGGAACGACGCCGTCGAAAAGGGCCGCGACGAATTCCCGTACGATCTCGTCGCGGAACTCGAAGCGAACGATCCGACGAAATTCTGGGACGCTCTCCCGCCGGTCCTTCCCGATACCGAGCCGCCGGCACAGCCCGCCGAAGGCGAGTTCATCTACGAGAACTCCGTTCCCATTCCGGGCGAATGGAAATGGGACGCGTAATCGCGCCGTTTCAGCCCGCCTAGCCTCGCCCGCCTCGCCTGTAAAGCGCGAGCGCGCGCAGGCGCGATTCGATAACGACGGACGTCGAGCCTATTGGTTCGGCGCCCGTTTTTTTTTTCTTGCCAAGTAGGGAAATCGCGAAAAGCTGCGGAACGCGCGAGGGCGAGGCGAAAAGACGGCAAGGAAGGGGAAGGAAAAGGTGAAAGGCAAGGTAAGAGAGGCGAGAGGTGGAGGAAGCGTCAAGAAATAAAAAAAGGGCTCAATATTCAGTCGCCTGAAATGATGAGCCCGAGGGATGTACGTTTTATCGCTAAAACGGACGGCAACCCCTCAAAAGGGATTGCGCCCTCCGCAGGATGACCACTTACTGAAACAAGTAAGGAATCCTTGTTATGGTACAGGCGTGATTGTATCACAGATTCGCGATTGATCAAGAGCAAAAAAGTTTTTTCTGGAAATTTCTCCGGGACGGTTCATTTCTCTCGCCGAGTTTCCCTGGAGCGACGCCGGCGAGTTCTCCGGAACGACGCCTCGCCAAGCGCGCGCCGAGCGTGAAAAACGTCCGTTTTGTACCCGGTAGAAAGGACGGAATCAGGGCGGTCTGAAATCTTCAAAATCGTTTCTAACTCGACGAAATATAACGAGTTGGGAAAATACCCGTTCTTGTTTGGCGCGTTGCGGAGCTGTTCGGAACTTATTGTTTATCAACGAATTGAACGAAGACGCAACGCGCGGATATTGCGAAACGCTCGTTGTCGCACGGTTTAACGACAGACGACGTATTCCGGTGTGCGACGCGTTCGGACTGCCGTTTTGATGAACCGCGCCTCCCTCGGTCGACGCATTTTAACGCGCCGACTATGATCAACTCTATTAACGAGCGCGCATAATGGAACGTTGGACGTCGACCGTTTTTTGCGAAAAAAGAACGAGGCGTCGAGACGGATTTTCCCGATGATCATGGGATAAAAATCAAGAAATATACAAAAGCGACGGGTCTTAGACCTTGCAACCGTCGCTTGGCGGTTATAATGGAAATAATTAGAAAGCGCGCGGACGCGGCGGCGTTCGTCGCGCGACAGTAAGAAACCTCGTCGTCTTTGCCTTAAAGACGGCTTTTAGCAGAAAGAGGAGACGTTTTAATGGCAAAAGCGCAATTTCGTCATGAAGCATTTAAAAACGGGTACCGTTTGGGACTTGACCTTGGTTCGACGTCGGTCGGTTGGGCGGTGATTCCGGCGAACGACGAGGACATTTCGGAGGAGACGCTCATTCTCGGTTCGCACATTTTCGACGCGGGGGTCGATCCGAAGGAGAAGAAGTCGCGGAATCTGGAGCGTCGCGCGGCGCGTCAGAGGCGGCGCATGGCGTGGCGTCGGAGTCGTCGTAAGTTGAATCTGTATCGCGCGCTTGTCGAAGGCGGGTTCTTTCCGCAGGAGGAGGGCGCGACGGTCGAGGAGCGTCGGGCGAGTCGGCACAATTACCTCATGGCGCTCGACGCCGGGCTGATACGGAAATTCGGCGGCGGTCGGGATCGAATTGCGGCGCAGACGTATCTCTATCGACTTCGCAGGGCGGCGCTCGACGAGGAGCTGACGTTGGAAGAGGTCGGGCGCGTTCTCTTTTCGTTGGGTCAGCGTCGCGGCTTTTTGAGCAATCGCAAGACGGCGGCGTCGGAAGAAGGCGACGACAAAGACGAAGGGAAGGTGAAAGGGGACATTTCGCAACTTGGTCAGGCGATGGCGGAGTCAGGCGCGCGAACGTTAGGGGAGTTCTTCGCCGGGCTTGATCCTGAGGAGCTTGGGAGTCGGATTCGCAAGCGTTATACGGGTCGGGCGATGTACCTCAGCGAGTTCGAGCAGGTTTGGGCGGCGCAGGCGGCGTTCCATCCGGAGGTCATGTCGGGCGAGGCTGGGGAGCGTCTTAAGAAGCGAATTTACCGCGAGATTTTCCATCAGCGACCGTTGAAGAGTCAGCGTGGTCGGGTGGCGTTATGCAGTTTGGAGACGCATTACGTCGGTGGGAAGGCGAGGGGACCGCGCGTCGCGTCGAAGGCGGATCCGCTTTTTCAGGAATACCGTTATTGGCAGAAGATAATCGATATGGCGGTTTACGATCCTCGCCAGGACGAGTACGGCGAGGGGAAGATTGGCTGGCGATCGTTGACGCGCGAGGAGCAGGACGTTGTCGCGGAACTTTGCGCGAATCAGGAGAAGGCGACCTTTACGGCGATTCGTAAGGCGTTGGAGACGGCGTTTCCGGACGTTTGGAAATACAAGCCGAAGACGTCGAAGGACGCCGACCCGAGCGAGAAGGCGGATAAGAAGCTCTATTGGAAGTTCAATTTGGAGTTCGACGGCGGGGACAAAGGACTTCATGGGGCGGTAACGCGGGCGAAGGTGCGCAAGGCGCTCGGGGAATTTAGCGCGGAGACGTCGACGGAGACGGTCGACGAGATCGCGGCGGCGATTCGGTTCTTTGAGAAGGACGAGCCGCTGAAAAAGAAACTTCGCGCGCTGAAGCCGAACCTGACGGACGAGGTCGTGAAGGCGCTCGTTGCGGTTACGTTGCCTTCCGATTACGCGTCGTTGTCGCACAAGGCGGCGGGGAGGCTTCTGGAATACATGAAGAGCGAGCGCGTTCCCGTCATGACGGCGCGAAAGATGATTTACAGTCTGACGATTCAAGAGACCGCGCAAAGTCGGCGCGCCGAATATCTCGAACCGGTCGAGAAAGCCTTAGGGGACGTGCGCAACCCGACGGTAACGCGGGCGCTCACGGAAACGCGCAAGGTTGTGAACGCGATTCTTCGCGCCTTTGGCGGGCGCAAGCCAGAGTACGTTCGCGTCGAACTTGCGCGCGACCTAAAGCTCAGTCAGAAGAAACTCGACGAACTCAAAAAGCGGAATGAAGAGCGAAAGAAGATCCGAGAGAAGAGCCGCGAAGATCTCCGTGAAATTTTCCGGAATTTGAATATTACGAGCGAGCCGACGAATCGCGATATTCTGAAATACGAACTGTGGGAAGAGTGCGGACACATTTGCCCGTACACCTTCAAGAAGATTTCGGAGCGGGCGCTTTTCGGGGATCAGCCGGAGTTCGATATAGAGCACATTATTCCGTTCAGTCGATCCCTCGACGATTCCTTTGCGAATAAAACGCTTTGCGAAGCGTCGGAGAATCGGGACGTCAAGAAGAATCAGACGCCTTACGAAGCGTACGGCCAAGACCCCGAAAAGTGGGAGGCGATGAAGCGGCACGCTCGACAATATTTCGTTCGCAATGGCAAAACGACGCGCAAATACGAGCTCTTTACCTGCGAAGACGCGAAGGAGATCGAGGGCATGCCGCAGTCGTTGCTCAACGACACGCGTTATATTTCTCGCCTGGCGACGGAATATCTGGCGACGCTTTACGGCGCGGACGCGACGGGAGTCGAGGCGAACCCGGACGGCGAGAAGGGGAATAAGCGGGTTCGCGCCTCGAACGGTTCCGTTACGGCGTGGATGCGACGCGAGTGGGATTTGAATATCGTACTCGCTCGCCTCGCGGAGAATCTCGGCGTCTTTACGAGTCGCGACGACAGCGCGGAGGCGCGGGAAACGAAATCGCGCGTCGATCATCGGCACCACGCCCTCGACGCCTTAATGGTCGCCTTAACGAACGACGGGCTGATTTCGCAATTGAGTCGATCGGCGGCGGAGCAGGACGCCTTCGTCGCGCCTGGCGGTCGGGACAAGTCGAGCCGCCTCTTCGCACGAAATTTCCCTGAGCCTGTCCCGGATTTCGGCGGCTACGACGGTATCGTCTACCGCGTTCTCTCGAAGGTGATCGTTTCGAATCGCGTCGATCGCAAAGTTAGCGGTTCCCTGCACGACGAGTCGATCTACTCGCCTAAGACGGCGGCGGGAGATAATGGTAAGCGCGCCTTTAGAAAGCCTGTCGCGAGCATGAGCGAAGGCGAAGTTCAAGCGATTATTGATCCGGTCGTTCGCGAAGCCGTTTTGCAGAAGATCGAAGACGTCGGCGGTATAAAAAAGATCGCCCTCCTCGCAGATAATCCGCCTCGACTTCCTGGAAAGAACGGAGCGCCCGGCCCCGCGATAAAGAAAGCGCGCTTCTGGAAAAGTGTGAAAACGATTCGAATTGGCGGCAATTCGAGACGGGAAGTTTCGACTGAACGATTCGTTGCCCCTGGTTCAAATCACCATATAGAAGTCTATGCCGTTTTGGATCCTGTTTCCGGAGAAGAAATTAAATGGAATGGTGAATTAGTAACGCTTATCGAAGCATATCGTCGAGTCAGAGATAACGAGCCTGTTGTCCGGCACGATTTTGGACCTAACACCCGCTTTAAATTTTCACTTAGCAAAGGCGAGGCTTTCAAAATCAACGGTTCAAACGATATTTATATCGTTCGCAGTATATCGCAGGAGAAGACGGGCGCCCCTCGTCTTGATTCGACGAAAAATACTGACACCCGAAGTCCTGGCGAGGTCAAAAATACTGAAAACAATCAGCTTCGTCTTCGACCGTTTACAACTGGATTACTCAAGATGGGATTTGTGAAGATCCGCATAGACGTACTCGGAGAAGTTTCTCCTGCAAACGACTAACGCCCTTAGCGAGAACGCGCGGCGAAGCTTTACACACAATGTTTTGCCCGCGCGTTCTCTTAGAAACATATGATTTCATGCCGCGTCAAGAGAACGCCATATCGGGATACGTAACGATGTATTCGGTCGTCATGTTCGACTTGCCTGTGAAGGAGAAAGAGGAAAGGAAGATAGCGTGTCAATTTCGCAAATTCCTCCTCGACGTCGGGTATCACATGCACCAGAAGTCGGTT
>ONGM01000183.1 GCA_900317365.1 uncultured Planctomycetota bacterium | reverse complement strand
GCTTTGCTTCGCCTTGTTTGCAACCCGGTAAGCGACCAACGGGAGCGACGATTTGGCAACCGCGCGGGAGCGAGGATCGGCGTTCGAACGTTGGCGCTTCGCGGAACGTATAGCTTTGCGTTGTCCGCAGGCTAAAGCCAGACGGCTTCCCCCCTGCGGGGGCGCGCCTCGCGCGATAACTTTTTCAAGGCTCGCTTCGCTTCGCCTTGTTTGCAACCCGGTAAGCGACCAACGGGAGCGACGATTTGAAAACCGCGCGGGAGCGCGAAATGGAATCCAACGCCCGGGCGGCGGCTAATCTTCAAACGTCGCGGAATCGAATCCGAGGAAACAGCCGATCGAGGCGTCGTTCTTACCGACGATCTCCACTTTGAGTTCCGCCTTGCCTTCCGTCGTCTCCGGAATTTCGAGGCGTATCGTCTTACGAATCACCTTGTCGGCGTTGTAGAAGTCGACTGGCTCGCCGATCTTTTCTCCGTTCCAATAGAACTGCGCAATTCCGTAGTCGCGTGCGAGCGTCGCCCCGAGAAGAAGCGCCTTCTTACCGGCCGGCACGGATTCCAAAACGAGCGTCGCTGAGTCCCCGACCTTGCCTTCGCGCCAGAAAATCTGACGATCGTCGACCCAACGATTCGCGTCGTCTCGAAAACCGCCCATCCCCTGAATTTCAACGACCCCGCTCGCCCCCTCGCTCAAGGAGCCAAGCTCAAAATCGCGAACCGCCGTCCGGAACGGATTGTTATAGGCGACGGGAACCGCCGCCTCGTCTTCAAACTCCTCGCGATCAGGACCGCCTTCCGCTATCTTCGCGCCCGGAACCCCGTACCAGAACGTCGTAACCGCATAGTCCGCTTCGCACGTCTTCCAGTGCCATATCTCCATATCGAACTTCAGACTCTTCGTAAAAGGAACGCCGTCCAAAACGCGGAACCGTTCGACCGTCGTGCGCCCGAAAACGCCGCGATTCGGATGACCTTCTACGCGAGGCTGGGCGTGGAACGGAGACTTAAACGGCTGCGACGAACCCCACGCGTAACCGTAGTAGTCCTCCGTGCCCGTTCCGAAATGCGACGGAAACTCCTCGCCGTCCACGTATATCTTTTCGTCCCCTTCGCCCCACCAGTCCGTTACCGGATTGAATAAGGATAGAACGTCCCCAACGTAAACGCCGGCCCCCTCGATCGTCGTGTAATTCCAATCGCGAACGCCTTTCCCGCCTTCCGTCTGAATTCCGCGCTCCTGACGCCAGTTCGCATGGAAACGCATCGTCTCGGGACCGACCGGACACTTCTCAAAACGCCCCTCGTAGTGAATCGAAACGTCTTGATCGCCGAAATTTTGGAAGGAAAGACGCGCCTCCTCGCTAAACGGCATGCGCCAGAAACATTTGAACGTCCCGTCCTCGCAAACCTCCGTATAACGCGTCCGCGTCGGATTCACGCCGACCCCCGATCCAAAGAAATCGCCAATCGGCGCCCAGACCGTCTCTTCACCGTCGAACGAAATCATGATCGCGACCTGACGCGTCGCAAGCGCTACGTCATCCGCCTTCAACTTGACGCTAATCTCCGTAATCGCGCCCGGGCCCAAAATGCGAGGCACCCCGTAAAGTCCGTTGATCAAATCGCCGGAAACGTACCGACGGAATCCCTGCCGCGCCGCGCGCGCCTCCGGCTCCGCCTCTTCCGACCCTTGCAAAAGCAAAAGCTGATTCGTTCGCGCTACCTTGTCCTTCAATGCCGAAAGCTCCGTCGTCGAAAATGAACGCACGGATACTCCCTCGGGATATTGCCGGTAATTGATTTGATAATAGAGGTTCCCCTGCTCCGGCATTTGATCGCACGTGATCTTAACGCTCTTCGCATACGGTATCGGAAGATAGAGATTGCGTCCGCGCGACGACTCTTCGGAAAGGGGCGCGTCCGCGAGCGCCGAGCCGCCGATATAGTCCGCGATCGGACCGGAAAACGCAAGTTCGCCGTCAATATACGCGTAGATATTGTTCTTATAATGCGGCGCGGTGATCCACCATCGCACGATCGCGCCCGGGCCCTCCGCTTCCATGAGAACCCATTCTTCACGATCGCCGTTCCGTTCTGAACGAATAAAATTGGACGCGTCGTTATTCGCAAACCAGTTCTCGTTCGGAGACTTCGCGCCGCGATCGTAACTACTCGCCTGATAACATCGATAATTCGGCGTTCGCGTAATTGCCGCGCGATCCGTCGCTTCGTCCAAAAGCGTCGCCAGGGAAATCTCCTGCGCCCCGACGCGAACCGATAGCGACGTCAAAAGAATCAAAAGAATCAACGTCAGTTTCTTCATTTTCTATCCTTCCAAGGTTAATTTCAACGTAAGCGCTCAACGCTCTGCGACGATTAAAAAAATCGCCGAACGCGCTTCAATGATTATATCGCCCCTGAAAGGCTAGAAAAAGAACCCGACGACGACCGTTACCGCAATTTCGACGCGTAGTAATCGGCGATCATCTCGCGAGCCGCGCGGCGAGTCTCTTCGTACTCGTTCGTATTAAGTCCAAGAGCTTCCGCGACTTGACGGTCGCTGCGCTGATTCAAATAACGCATCTCCACAAGGGAGCGACAAGCGCTCGATCGCGCTTCAAGATAATTGAGTAATTCGTCCATAATTGTCTCCTTCGTCCCTTTCGATCCGGACGTCGATCCGACCTGACGACGAACCGCCAAATAGTCGAATCATCCGCTTCCGAAAAGGACCCCGTTCTCTATTTGTCATTGTTTTGTCATTGTTCTCAGGAATAGTATTGTACCAACAGATAAAAATTGACAAGTGAAAAAAGATCCATTTTCACAAGAATTTCACAATTTACCCCAAGACAAACAAAAACTATACAAATTGTGAAACTGTTTTCTCAACGCGATCGTTACGCTCGTTCGTCGCGCGACGCTTTTTCAAGGACGGCGGCGAGCGTTTCCGTTTCGTCGTCGCAACGATCCGCGACGTCGTTCACGCAGTATCGATCGTCCGGCGCCGTAAAGAGTTCGAACCGCTTGCTCGGATCGAGCGGAACCTCGTCGGGATCGCGTTCCGGGAGCGGGTTCTTTTTAAGGAACCAGTCTTTTGTGAGAAGCGCGCGTTCGCAGGACTCGGCGTCTTTGCGAACCGCGAGGCAGGAATCGCGCGCCGGGTCGTCTTCGGTCGGTAGGAGCGCGAGAAGGTTGACGCCAGGCGTCGTCGGGTCAAGCGCGGCGAGGCGTGCGAGCGTCTGCGCGCGATCTTCCGGCGGGGCGAACCTCGTCGTCCATGCGGCTACTAAAGGCGAGGCTTCCAAAGATTCCAAGCGCCAGAAATTTTCGTCGTTCAAAGTCGGGGCAAAATCGCGCCACGCTTTAAAGGTCGCGTAGAGATCGCGCGGTTCGCACAAGGTCGGCAGGCGAAACGTCGCGCCGATCTCGCGCGGTATCCGAATCGCGAGCGGCGCGCGGATCTCTTCCGCGTAAAACGGGGACGCGGAAGCGTCGTTCGACACGCCGAGCGCGCCCGGCGCTCCGAGCGGACACCCGCGCGTTCCGACGAGCGCGGTCAACGCGGAGTCGAAAACGCGCCGTTCGCGAAGAAGATCGCAGAACCCGGCGAACGTCTCGTCGAAAAGCGCGATCCCGCCGGCGTAGGCTTCGACCACGCTCTGACGTCGTTCCGCTTCGTCGAGAAGATTCAGGCGAGCGACCTCGGCGGATTCTTCCGGACGCCCTTTCGAATCGCACTCCTTGTCGCGTCGCCAGTACGGAGGCGCGACGTCGAGGTAAGGCTCGGGATCGTCGTCTTCGCGAAGAAGCTCGCGCGCTTCTACAGGGAAATCCCACTGCTCGTCCCAACCGGAGAAATGCGCCCAAATGAACCAGGGCGAGGGCTCGTCGAAGCGCGTTTCCTTTTCGACCTTCGTCACGAGTTTCGCAAGTTCTTCGAAGTTCTTAAAGAACGCGGTCTCTTCGACGTCGTCGCGCGGACTCGTCGCGGGGAGGCTTTCCACAAAGACCCTTCCGTCGCAATCGTCGTCGGAAATCAGATCGGAAAAGACGACGCTTTTGACGTCGGAGATTACGTAAACGCGGTATCCGTTTTCTTTTAGCGCGTGAAATAGCGAGCGCTCCGGATCGCGCGCCGATCCCGGCTTGACGGTCGCGGGAGACTCGCCGTACCAGAACGCGCGATAGAGGGTCGGAAGATCGAGAGACGTCGTAAAATAATTGTCGAAAAGAACCGACTCCGCCGCGAACTCGTCGAACGCGGCGGTTTGAAGTAAACTACTGCCGTATGCGCCGAGAAAATCGGAGTTGAGACGATCGATCGCAATGCAGAGCATATTGCGAGCGCGGGCGCGGGCGATTATCTTCTTCATGCGTGTTCCTCAACTTTACGGCGTTATGCTTTACGGCGTTACGCGGCCGGCGCGGGGGTCGGCTCGGGCGTCTGTTTGTCGTTGCGTTCGAAATATTCCGCGAGGAGTTTGACCAGCTCGTCGGCGACGTAATTCTCTTCGCAGAGCACCAGTCGGGCGCCGGCGCGCTCGAGGGGCGAAACGTTCAAACGATAACGCGAACGCGCCGCTATGATCGCCGTCGGGTTGATCGCCGTTACGGAATTCACAACGTTGAGCGCCAAATCGTCGCGCGGAACCGTAACGAAGACGACGCTCGCGCGCCCGATTCCCGCCTTACGCAAGACGTCGTAGTTCGCGCCGTCCCCCGTTACGGTCGGAATACCGTTCTGATTGAACGATTGAAGGTTGACCGGGTTAAAGTCGATGAGACACACGGACAAATTGCGGGAAATGAGATCGTTCGCGAGGGTCTGACCAATGTGCCCCGCGCCGACGATAATGGCGTGCGCGCGCGCCGACGCCATCGCTTCGAAGAGTTTCGGATCGACGTCCGCGTACGCGCCGGAAATCTCGTGCGCTTCCGGTTCCATACCGAATTTCGTCATGGCGATCTTGATCATATTCGGAGTCGCGACGAGGGATCCGACGCATACGAAGAGCATCGTATTGTACGTCGGCTCGTCGATCGCGCCGCTTGCGTACGCCGTCGTCAGAAGCATGAACGCGAGTTCTCCGATCTGCGATATGCTCACGCCGAAAGCGAGCGCGCCGCGAAAATCCATACCGCACGCTCTAAGCGCGCCGGTGCAACAAACCGCCTTAAACAAAATTGCGCCGACGAGCGCTAAGACGCACACGACCGGATGCGCGAAAACGTACGAAAAGTCCGTCAACATTCCCAACGAAATAAAGAACATCGCCGAAAACGCCTCGCGGAACGGCAAAATGAGCGCGTCGATCTGGTGCGTCAGACGATTCTCCGCAAGCGCGACCCCCGCCGCCAACGCGCCGAGCGCCGGCGTCAAACCGAGCGCGCCCGCCAAAACGCACATCCCTAAAAGCAAAACGACGGCGTATAAAATCACCATGTCGTTCGAGCGTAGGCGCGCGAGTTGATTGATCAAAAAATGCGTGTTCGCATATTTCATGAGGAGCGTGATCGCACAGAAGACGATCGATTTCACCGTCATGTCGATCCACGGATTGTTGAAAAGGTATTCCTTCGGCTCGCTCGAGTCGCCTCCGCCGAGAACGATCGGAAGAATCAGAAGCAAAGGAACCAGCGCCACGTCTTGGAAAATCAAAACGCCAAGCGTCGCCTGAGAGCGCTTCGTGTCCGCAAGACCGAGATCGCCGAGGCTTCGATAGACCAACGCCGTCGAACTCAACGCGACGACGCTGCCAAGCGCCAAACCCGCGACCCAACTCATACCGAATAGCATGCATACGACGATCGCAAGTCCGATCGTTCCGCCCATCTGCAACAAACCGCCGACGAACATGTACTTCGCCGTCGCCGTCAGCTTGGCAAACGTGAGTTCGACCCCGATTGAGAAAAGAAGCAGCAGCACCCCGAACTCCGTGGCGCCTTCCAACGCGAAACGCCCGCTGCGCATCGCCGCAAGTTCCTCGTTGTCCAGAGTATTCGCGCGCGCTGCGGAAAGCTGTTCCTCGCGCGCCGCGAGTTCGAGCCGCTTTTCCTCAAGTTCGCGCTTCAATTCGACGTTCTCTTGTATCGTCGTGTGAGGGAACCTGTTTCGGCGCGCTTCGATCGGATTCGCCTCGGAATCCTCCCCCGAAGGTTCCGCGATCGATTCGCCGGAAGACGCGTCCGACGATCCGTCCGCGCCGTGCGTCGCGTGCTCAAGGCGAATCGTCGACTCCAGCGCGTTGTCGTACTCTTTCGAATTCGTCAAATCAAGACAGCCCGGACCGATCAGCGCCCCGACGAGCAAATAACCGATCAACGGCGACGCTTTCAGTCTCTTACATATGCATCCTGCAATGAGACCCGAAAGCAAAATGATCGTCAAATTCAGGACGAAGTAACTCTCCACAGCGACCTCCTTAACGTCTGGGATTCATATGAACGTTCTCTCAATAGGGGTCTTGATTATACAAAAACGACTCCTGACTGTAAAGAGAGAGCCGATATTTATCGCGCTATTCCGCGCAAGTTTTTCACAAAAGACGCGACAAAACGGCGCGACAAAAACACGCCCAGATTACCAAACCTCGCGATTTTTTTAAATTCCTATTGACTTGGTAGGTTTTTGTGATAACATATCGCAAGCGTCGTGCGAGACGCTAGAACTGCAGATTGGCGTAAAAACTGCAAATTGACGTAAGTCGCGCATGGTTAGCGTCGCGAACGAGCGACGTCTCGTCGACCGGCGCGCAATAAGATAAACGAAACGCGAAAAGCATGAGCTCTACCGAAATCCCACGAGGCGAAATTAAAGAATTCGAAACGCGATGTTTACATTTGTCGCCGGAGCTAGAGCGCAAACGTTTTAGCGAGACTTATGGCGCCGTGAGTTTTCCGATCTTTCAGACCGCCGCGTTCGTTCATCCCGGCGTTCGCGACGATTATATTCCCGGTCAAGATCACATCAGTCTCAGCGCCGGGCATAATTACACGCGGGAATCGAATCCGACGCGCTCGCATCTCGAAAGCCTCGTCGCGCAACTTGAAAACGGCGAAGAAGCGCTCGCATCCGCAAGCGGTATGGCCGCCATTTCGCTACTTCTCAACCTTTTCGACGCCGGAGACGATATCCTCGTCGACGCCGACCTGTACGGAGGAAGCGTCCGAATCTTCAACGATCTCGGCGGCAAACGCGGGTTGCGATTCGAGCGACGCGATTTCACTCGACCGGAAAACCTGTCCTCGCTCAAACTGAACAATCTCAAAGCCGTTTACTTTGAGACCCCGACGAACCCCATGACGCGCGTCGTCGATATCGAACGCATGGCGAAGTTCGCGCACGAACGCGGCGCGCTCTGTATCGTCGACAACACGTTCCTGTCCCCATACTTTCAAAATCCGCTCGATTTCGGCGCCGATATCGTCGTCCACAGCGGCACGAAGTTCCTCGCCGGTCATCACGACCTTATCGCGGGGTTCCTCGTCCTGCGCGATAAGATCCTCGCCGAAAGACTGCGCGCGCTCTCGACCGCAGTCGGTTCCGCGCTCGCCCCCTTCGACGCGTGGCTCACGATTCGCGGAATTAAAACCCTCGCGTTGAGAATGCAACGCGCTCAGGAGAACGCTTTCGAGATCGTCGAATGGCTCCAAAAGCAGCCGCGCGTCAAACGCGTCTGTTACCCCGGTTTGAAAAATTCCGACGCTTATGCTATCATGAAGAAGCAGGCGCGAGGATTCGGCGCCATGATCTCGTTCGAGCTCGACTCCAAAGAACGCGCGATCGCGGCTCTCACCGGCGTTAAGACCATTCTTTTCGCCGAAAGCCTCGGCGGCGCGGAAACGCTACTCACCTACCCGATCGCGCAAACGCACGCGTCCGTGCCGAAAGAAGCGCTCGACGCGATCCAACTCAACGACCGAATCCTGCGACTCTCCGTCGGAATTGAAAACGTTCAAGACCTCGTTTCCGACCTCGACCAAGCGATCAACGGTTAATTCTGGAGCGCGATTGAATGACTGAGAAAAACTTAAACTTTGACGATCCCGTCAATCGATACGAAACCGACTGTCTAAAATACGACTTTGCAAAGAAACGCGGCAAGCCCGAAGGACTGCTCTCCTTCTGGGTCGCCGATATGGATTTCCGCGTCTCGTCATATATTCAAGACGCGCTCCGCGAAGTCGTCGAACACGGCGTCTTCGGATATTCTGAGTCGAGAGTACGCTACTTCAACGCCGTCAAAAATTGGATGAAAACGCGGCACAATTTCGACGTCAAAGAAGACGCGCTCGTCAAGACTCCCGGCGTCGTATACGCGCTCGCGCAAGCCGTTAAGGCGTTTACCAAGCCCGAGGACGCCGTTCTCATTCAGAACCCCGTCTATTATCCCTTCGCCGACGTCGTGCGCGACAACGGAAGAAAACTCGTAAGTTCCGATCTCGTACAACAATCCGACGGAAAATATGTCGTTGACTTCGACGACTTCGATCGCAAAATCGTCGAAAACAACGTCAAACTCTTCCTCCTCTGCAGTCCGCACAACCCCGTCGGACGCGTCTGGACCCGAGAAGAACTTGAGACCCTCGGCGATATCTGCGTCAAGCGCAACGTCGTCGTCGTCGCCGACGAAATCCATCACGACTTCGTCTTCCAAGGGAAACACGTCGTCTTTGAAACGATCAAGCCGGAGTTCGCTCAACGAACCGTTACATGCACTTCCCCGAGTAAGTCCTTTAATATCGCCGGACTACAAACCTCCAATATATTCATAACGAACCCGAAGTTGCGCGCTCAATTCAAACGCGCGATCGACGCTTCCGGGTACAGTCAACTGAATACGTTCGGACTCGCCGCAACGCGCGCCGCTTATGAAAACGGCGCCGAATGGCTCGACGCGCTCATAAAATATATCGACGCAAATCTCGACTTCGCCGTCGATTACGTCAATAACGAAATTCCGCGCGCCAAAACGCGAAAAAACGAAGGAACTTATCTCCTTTGGATTGATCTGCGCGACTCCGGGTGGACGGACGACGAAATCGAATCGGTCGTCGTCAACGACGCCAAGCTCTGGCTCGACGGCGGCCCCATGTTCGGCGCGCCAGGACGCGGGTTTCAAAGAATGAACCTCGCATGCTCGAGAAGCTACCTCGCGCAAGGACTCGCAAACTTAAAGCGCGCGATCGCCGATCGATTGAGTCGCAACGGACAATAGTCTGCGCGGCGGGAATCATGACGGGATTCAAATAGGAGGGATACGACTATGATCAAAAAATTCAACGTGTGGTTCGACCCCGCGCAGGAAGAAAGAAGGATTCACCTCTATCTTCCCGACAATTACGACGCAACCGACGAACGATACGCGACGTTGTACTTTTTCGACGGGCACAACCTCTTCTACGACTCCGACGCGACCTTTGGGACGTGTCTCGGACTCAAAGAGTTCCTCGATCATTACCGTAAAAAGCTAATCGTCGTCGGAATTGAGTGCAGTAAGGACGATTATACCCGCGTTCACGAATACGTGCCGTACGATCTTCAAAGTCGTCAATACGGCTGGATCCGCGGACGCGGGGACGCGACGCTAAACTGGCTCGTTCACGATCTGAAGCCGATGATCGACAAGTCCTACCGTACGTACGGGTTCCGCGAAGCGACCTCGATCGGCGGGTACAGTATGGGCGGGCTAACGGCGCTTTACGGCGTTTTACGTTATAACGCGTATATCTCGAAGGCGACGATTATTTCGCCGTCGATCATGATCGCTAAGGATCGGTTCCTCTTTGAATTGGATTCGCATTCGTACAATCCGGACACGCGAATCTTTATGAGCTGGGGAACGGAAGAATACGATCCCGATACGAATTGGTGTTTGGCGCAAGACGTCCTCGCGGTCGAGAAAAAGATCATGCAAAAAGGCATGAAAACGTATATTCTATGCCAGCGCGGCGGACGTCATAACGAAGCGAGCTGGCGAGAACAAACGAACGTATGGATGAATTTCCTATGGTTTTAAGATAGAGCGCGGAGGCCGGCGCGATGAACGTGATTTTCCTATCGCCAAATTTTCCGGAACATTTTTTTCACTTTTGTGAAGAATTGAAAAAGGTCGGCGCGCGCGTTCTCGGAATTGGCGACGCGCCCTACGACTCCCTCAATGAGAACCTCCGAAATTCCCTTGAGGAATACTATTACGTCCCTTCCCTGGAGGACTACGACGCCGTCTATCGCGCGGTCGGGCATTTCATCGGCCGCTGGGGGCGGATCGATTATGTCGAGAGTCAAAACGAATATTGGCTCGAACTTGAAGCGAAACTGCGCGACGATTTCAATATTCGCACAGGCTTTAGCGTCGCGGAACTCGAAAGCGTCAAGCGCAAGTCGCAGATGAAGCGGTTCTATCGCGCCGCTGGCATTCCGACGGCGCGATATCGCGTTCTCGACTCGGACGAATCCCTCGACGCGTTCGCGCGACAAGTCGGGTTCCCGATCGTCGTTAAGCCGGACTCCGGGGTCGGCGCGTCCGACACATGGAAGCTGAACGATCCCGCAGCGCTCGAGACTTTTCGACGCGAGAAGAAGCGCGGCGTCTCGTATATCGCGGAAGAATTCGTCGACGGTCGCGTCGAAACCTTTGACGGCGTCGTCAACGCGCGCGGTGAAATACTCTTCGCGACCGGGCAGGTCATGCTCGTCAATCCGTTGGAAATGGCGTCGCGCGGCGCGGAAGCGGTTAGTTACACCGCAAACGTGCGCGAAACAGGAATTTACGACGTCGGGTCGCGCGCCGTTAAAGCGTTCGGACTACGCTCGAAATTCTTTCATTTGGAATTCTTTAGACTGCTCAAAGATCGAGAAAACGGCAAGGCGGGCGACATATGGGGATTGGAAGCGAATATGCGCGCGCCCGGCGGGTACATTCCGGACAAAATGAATTACTCGCACGACGTCGACGTCTATCGAATTTGGGCGGAAATGCTCGCGTATCAAGAGCGTCGAACCGACGTCGACGTCTCGTTTAAGTTCCACACGACGCACGTCGGTCGCCGCGACGGCGTTCAATACGCCCATAGCGTCGACGAAATCAGAGCGCGGTACGGCGACAAGCTCAAACTTGTCAAGGCGCCGCCCAAAGCGCTTAACGGTACGATGGGGAGTCAAATCTTTCTGCTTCGTTCGCGACCCGACGGAACCGACGAACTGAAAGAACAATGCAAGTTCATTCTTGCGCGCGCCGACGGATCCGGGTGGTCTCCGTAACAACGGTCTTTGCGCGCTTATGTTATCATAGGAGGAGCCGCAGACATGCTAAACGCTCGCAATCCCAAAGTGAGAGAGTTGTTGCTCCGCGCCAATATCGGTCTCGAAAAAGAAAGTCTGCGCGTCGACGCCAACGGCAGAATGGCGCGCACGCGACATCCGTTTCCGGACACGGAAGAACGTATAACGCGCGACTTCTGCGAGAATCAAACGGAAATCAACACGCCGGTCTGCCGATCGGCGCAAGAAGCCGTCGACGAAGTTTCGCGTTGCACGGAGCATATCCGCCAAACCCTTTCGGCGTTGCCCGAGAAGGAATACCTCTGGCCCTTTTCTAACCCGCCGTATATCGAAGACGAAGACGATATTCCCGTCGCGATCTTTGAAGGCGCTCGCGCGTCGAAAACGACGTATCGAGAATACCTCGCCAACAACTACGGCCGGTATAAAATGGCGTTTTCCGGAATTCACTTCAATTTTTCATTCGCCGACGAACTTCTCGAGGAAGACTTCAAAGCGAGCGGAGAAGTCGATTTTCAGAAGTACAAGAACCAATTGTATTTGGAACTAGCGGAGAAATCGGCGGCTTACGGATGGATCCTAACGGCCGCGACCGCCGCGAGTCCGCTGCTCGACGGCTCGTTCTTTACAAAGGGACTCAAAGACGTCGATCTGTTCGTCGGTATGGCGTCCGTGCGGTGCGGCGACATGGGGTATTGGAATCATTTCGCGCCGATTCTTAATTACGAAAGTATTGAATCGTACGCGCAAAGCATTCGGCGATACGTCGACGACGGCGTCATAGCGTCCCCGACGGAACTCTACTATCCGGTTCGACTCAAGCCGCGAGGATTGAATAACTTAACGACGTTGGAAAAGGAAGGAGTCGATCACATCGAATTGAGAATGTTCGATTTGAACCCGCTCGTTCCCGAAGGTTTCGACGTGCGCGACGCGCTCTTCGCGCATCTTTTCCTCGTCTTCATGGCGTCGACCCCGCGACTACCCTTCGATAGTCGCGCGCAAGTGCGCGCCGTGCAAAACTTCAAAAACGCCGCAAGATACGATCTACAATTAGTCAAAACCGTTTTTCCAAACGACGCCGCATATTCGCTGCTAAACGCCGGAAGAATCATCGTTAAGCAGATGAAAAACTTCTTCGACGACGAGTCCGACGAAATCAAAGAATGCCTCGATTTCCAAGAGCAAAAATTCGTCGATCAGCGCGCGCGGTACCCGTACGTCGTCATGGAAAAATTCAGCGGCGGGTTCTGGAAAAAAGGTTTGCAACTCGCAAAAGAAAGGCAGGCGAAATACAATGTGTGAATTATTCGCCGCGTGCGGTAAAAGAAAAATACTACTCAACGAGCCGTTGAAGACGTTCTTCTCTCACGGCGAAACTCACCCGAACGGATGGGGGCTCGCCACTTTTCACGGAGAACACGTCGCCGTCGAAAAGGAGCCGGAAAACGCTTCAACGAGCCGATATTTAAAGAACAGACTGCGCGGCGCTATCGAAGAAGACGTCTGTCTCGCGCACATTCGCCGCGCTACCGTCGGGGAAATCAAATACGAAAATTGCCACCCCTTCGTCGCGCGAGACAATACGAACCGGTCGTGGACCCTGATCCACAACGGGACAATTTTCAAAACGGAACGTTTAAACGCATATTTCCGACGTCAAAAAGGCTCGACCGACAGCGAACGCGTTCTTCTCTATCTCGTCGACCAAATCAACGCGGAACTCGAACGCCTCGACCGAGACCTATCCTTCGACGAAAGGTTCGACGTCTTAGAAACCTTCGTCGGAGACCTTTCCGAAGGGAATAAGCTCAACCTGATCATTTTCGACGGCGAATACCTGTACGCGCACTCGAATTACGCGAACTCGCTCCACGTCTGTTCGAATTCAGACTGCGCGATCTTCTCGACTCGACCCCTCGACCTCAACGTCTGGTCCGCGCTTCCGATCACGACGTTGCGCGCTTATCGCGCCGGGGAACTCGCCAGAATTGGTAAAAATCATGGGTTCGTCTTCGTCGACAGTCCCGACGATATGCAATTCCTCTTTATGGACTTTGCCGGACTCTAAACGACAAGTTTCAAAAGAATACGCTCGAGACGCCGTCTAACGACGTCCCGAGCGTTTCCGTTGATAAAACCGACTTAAAAATCGACGCTCACCCCTTACGAAATGATCGAAACGCGCAGTTTCTGACGCGTCGCCCAACCGTGCGCGTAAGATTTCTCGAAAACGCGCACTTCCGTCTTCTGTGAAATGGCGCCCGGCCCGATTCTTTCGACGTCGCGCGGAATAACGAGCGCTTTCACCGGGGCCGCCGCAAACGCGTTCGTCGCGATCGAGCGCGTCGACGTCGGCACGACGTACGTCTCGCACAGTTTGCCGCCGGGATACGTTACCAGCTCGCTACCGTCGCGCGTAAAGAGAACGCCGTCTTTCGAAACGTACGTCGCCGAGCCCGATTCGACCTCGATCGACGTTAGCTTCGCGCACTGATCGAACGCCGTCGACGCCACGAACCGGGTACCGCGCGGGATCGTTACGCTTTCAAGCTCTTTGCACCCGTAAAACGCGTCGTCTTCGATCGTTTCAAGACGTTGCGGAAACTGGATCTTCGTAATTCCGCAGTTGCGAAACGCGCGCGCTCCGATCTCGCGAACGTTTTCCGTGAGACGAACCGTCTTCAAATAGCGACAATTCCAAAACGCGCCGTCAGGAATGCGTTCTATAGCCTCCGGCGATTCAAACGTCTTGATCGAGCATCCGCCGAACGCGCCGTGTCCGATCTTTTTAAGCGCCTTCGGCAAAGTAAGTTCCGTGAGATTCTCGCAGAACGCAAACGCATGGTCGCCGATCTCTTCCACCTCTTCCGGAACGACGTAAACGCGCGCCGGGCGTCCGACCGGATACGAAAGCAACTTTTTCAACCCCTTCGTAAAGAGCGTCGAACCGATCGTTTCGTAATTCGGATTGTCCTTATCGATCTCCAAATGCGATAATAAATTGCAAAAAGCGAACGCGCCGACCCCGATATATTTCAGAGACTTCGGAAGTTCGACGCTCTCAAGATAAAAACAGTCGGAAAAAGCCCACGCGCCGATCGAACGAACGCCTTCCGGAATTACGACGACGCGAAGCGACGATTCTTTCTCGTTCGACGAACAGTTCTCAAACGCGCCGTCCCCGATCGTTTCCAAATTCGCCGGCAATTTCAAATTGCGAAGGTTCAAACACCCGTTGAACGCGTTGTCCCCGATCTTACGAACCTTATTGTGAAACTTGACTTCCGCAAGACTGGAGCAATCTTCAAAGGCGCCGTCCCCGACGCTCGTTACCTCGTGCGGAAGATCAATTTTCGTAAGGGACGTGCAACGCGAAAAGAGTCGGGGAGGAATCGTCGTCGTCTTTCTCGACAGCTTAACGCGTTCGAGCGCGGAGCAATCTTCAAACGCGGCGGGTCCGAGCGTCGTCTCCTCGTCGCCAAGTTCGACCGACGCGAGAGAATAGCATCCACGAAACGCGCCGTCCCCGATCGCGCGCACCGACGTCAGCGAGACGGAATAGATCATATTCGCGCCTTCAAAAGCCTGCGGCGCTATCGCCGTCGTCTCCTCCGGCGGCGAATAAAACGAGTCGTTGCGACCCGCCGGATAACAGTAGAGCGTCGAAAAATCTTTAGAAAAAAGAATCCCCTTGCGCTTCGAAAAAAATGGATTCTCGTAACTGAGCGCGAAATCTTGCAATTTCAGACAACGCGAAAACGCGCCCGGCTCGATCGTTTCGACGGAACTCGGAATTTCGCAATGCGTCATTTTTACGCAGTCGGCGAACGCGTTTTCACCGATCTCGCGAAGTTCTCGACATTGACTCGGCATGAAAAGCTCAAGTCGAGCGCACCCTTGGAACGCGCGCGCTCCTATCGTTCGCAATTTCAGACAGTTGTGGAATCCGATCTGCGTCAACGAGCGACATTTGCTAAACGCTCCCTCGCCGATCTGCTGAATACCGATCGGCATTTTGATCGTTTCGATCAAACCGCACCGTTCAAAAGCGCTCGCTCCGATCTGGCGAACGCCGTCCGGCAAATTCACTTTCAATTCGGAGTGCGATTTGTTCACTTCGACGAGGTGAGCGCAATTATAAAACGCGCGCTCTTCGATCGCCGTAAGCGTCTCCGGAAGTTCGAGTCCGCGAACGTGCCCGCAATTAGCGAAAAGCTCCTTGCCGAGAGAAAGAACCTGCTTGCCGTCGATCACGCTCGGAACGCGTATAAACGCCGACGCCCGACTACGATTAAAACTAACGAGCCGAACGCCGTGCAAATAGGGCTTCCAAGCAAACAATTGTGTCGTGTCTTCCATTGTGAGACTCCAAGCTCCGAAATCAAAAGGCGCGGCAAATTCGACTTTACAGCGCGGACCGCCCGCGAACGCGCTCGATCCGCCCATATTATACACGTCCGCGAAAGAGAATAAAAGTTACCGCCCTCTCTCTTGTTCCGCCAGCGCGCGAACTAGTTCCGGCGGAACGAAGCGCGAACCTAAAAACGACCAACGCCTCGATTCCGTTATGACGCGATCGAGACCCGACGCCGTCGCCCAATAGCACGCGCCGCCTTTCGCGCGCGGAAATCCGAGCGCCAGCGTCGACCCGGCGTCCGCTTCCGCAAGCGATCCCACGACCCCTTCCTCAACGAGTCGCGCCGCTTCAAAAAAGACCGCGATCGCAATCCTCGCCGCAAGCGCCTCGTCGGAATACCCGCTCGAATCGCGCGAAGAACCCGAATCGCGCGACTCCGAAAGTTCCGCGAGCTTCGCCTGATCGAGATCGAGCGTCGCGTCCTCCCGCCACGGCTCCGACGTCTCGTAACGATAGAATCCCAATCGCGTCTTGCGTCCTAAGCGTCCGACGCGACAGAGCGTCTCCAACGCGCGCGACGCGTGCGTGCGGTCCGGAAACGCCTTCAAAAAGGACCAGCCGGAACGAAGCGAAACGTCGAGACCGATCTCGTCGAGAACGCGAAGCGGAGGACGCTCCATACCGATTCGCTCCGCCAATCGCTCAAGTCGTTCGATCGGAACCTTCTCGTCGAGAAGCGCGAGAATCTCGTTTAAATACGCTTGAAGAAGACGATTCACAAGAAATCCGGGCGCGTCCGAGACGACGAGGGGAGTCTTCGAGATTATTCGAGCGAGACGCGAAGCGAGCGCAAGCGCGGACGCGCATGACCGTTCCCCGACCGCGATCTCGACGAGCGCGCGTTTGACCGCCGGATGAAAGAAATGGAAACCGACAAAGCGCGCGCGCGACGTCAGGCGACCGTCGGAATCCTCCGCGAGGCTTTGCGACAATTCGTCGATCCGTAGCGACGACGTGTTCGTCATGAGAAAAATCGGACGACGCGCGGCGGCGTCGAGGTCGCGATAGAACTTCGCCTTGAGCTTCGCCTTTTCGGGAATCGACTCGACGACGACGGCCGCTTCGGCAAGGCGCGGCGCGGCGTTCGTCGCGCTAAGGCGCGAGTCGAGGAGTTCGTCGAGCGCGGCGCTTTCCGCGTCCGGGTCCGGAAGGTTGCGCTCGAGCGCGACGCGCAGCAAGGCGAGTTCGCGTCGCAGGCGTTCGCGAAGGGTCGCCAGCGCGGCGTCGACGGGATCGTAAACGAGCACGCGCACTCGGGCGGCGATAAACGAGGCGGCGATGGAGACGCCCATGAGACCGGCGCCGGCGACTCCGAGGAATTCGGAACCGTCTTCCAGAGCGGAGGCGATTCGTTCGGCTTCGGCGTTCGCGTCGGGATCGCATGCGAGCGCGTTGACTCGGGTCGTCCGTTTAAAGAGCAGTGCGTCGGCTGCGCGATCGCGTTTTTCACAGACTGATTCGCAGGCGGGCTCGCAGGCGGGCGCGTCGGGGGCGCGGGTTATTTGCGTGTGAAAGAAACGAACGTAGGCGTCCGGGTCTAGGCCGGGAATAGGTTTCGCAGGGGCAATGAATGAAATCGCGGCGTCGCCGGACTCAAGAGGCTCGGTCATGGGGAAATCTCGACGGTATCTACAAAAAAGTCCGACGTTTCGTGAAAAAACGTCGGACGCAAAAGACGAATCTAAACGCAAAGGGAACGACGATTACTTGTTGCGTTCGTCGACAATGCGTTGCATTTTGCCTTGGCTTCGCGGAATGACGTCCGGTTCCACCAGGGTCGTCTTGAAGTTAATGCCGACGGTGCTCTTGAGCTTCTCGGCGATTTGGCGACGGAATTTTTCGAGGTTTGCGACGTTGTCGCCGAGTTCCGCGAACTTTTCGCGCGTGAGTTCGACTTTAACCTCGATCGCGTCGAGCCCGTCCGGGTTCTTCGAGAGGTAAATTTGGTAGTTGACGAGTCCGGGATCGACGGCGAGCAACACGGATTCCACCTGACTGGGGAAGACGTTGACGCCGCGAATAATCATCATGTCGTCGGAGCGGTGCGAAATTCGCCCGATACGTCGAATGGTGCGACCGCACGGGCACGGTTCCGCAATGATCTTCGTGATATCGCGCGTGCGGTAACGAATGACCGGCATTCCGATCTTATCGAGGGTCGTAAAGACGAGTTCGCCGGATTCGCCGTCCGGAAGGGGTTGAAGCGTGTCGGGATCGACGATCTCCGGATAGAAGTGATCTTCGAAGATATGAACGCCGGCGCGGCACGAGCATTCGCCGCCGACGCCCGGCCCGGAAATTTCCGTGAGTCCGTAAATATCGTACGCGCGAATACCGGTCTGCGCTTCAATGAACTGGCGCATTTCTTCCGTCCAAGGTTCCGCGCCGAAAATACCGAACTTAAGTTTCGTTTCTTTCCAATCGAACCCAATCTTTTGCGCGACGTCGATTATATGGAGGAAATAGCTCGGCGTGCACGCGATAGCCGTAACCTTAAGGTCGCGGAAGAACATGAGGTGCCGCTCCGTATTGCCGCCGGAAACGGGAACGATCGTGCATCCGCGACGCTGACCACCGTCGTGAAGTCCGAGCCCGCCGGTGAAAAGTCCGTAGCCGTAACCGACCTGCAAAACGTCGCTCTCGTCGAGTCCGAACGCGGTCAAGCATCGAGAAACGCATTCTGCCCAGACGTCGAGGTCTTCGCGCGTGTACGGTACGACGATCGGCTTACCCGTCGTCCCCGAACTCGCGTGATAACGCACGATTTTATCCATTGAGGTCGCGAGCATACCGTTCGGATACGTGTCGCGTAGATCCGTTTTCTTAATGAACGGCAACTTCGAGATATCGGCGAGCGACCTAATGGAGTTGGGGTCGACGTTGTTCTTCGCGAGAAGTTCGCGGTACCACGGGACGTTTTGGTACGTGCGTTGAAAGACGTTGATGAATTTTTGATTCTGGATTTCGCGAAGTCTGTTGACCGGCATAAAGTCGGGCGCGCTAATCATACTGTATTTTGGCATTACTTTTCGACGCCTTTCAAATTTCTCGTGCGGAATAAAAACAAACCCAATTCAGTCCGTAGTCCAGGGCGCAACGGACGCCGCCAATTATATCGGGGAGGTCGATTTCTGTAAACGACGGCGCCGACGCCGCTAGTATGTTTTTTTCGCGGAAATTGCGCGATCAGAGCGTCGAATTCTGCGCGACTCGCTACATTCCCGAAAAAAAATGCTCTTTTTGCGAAAAAATTCGCTCTTTCGCTAACCTTTAACGTTGACGTCGCAATTTTTAGCCGATAAAAATAGCGTAGAGAGCGAATCTGAGCGCGCAAGTTAGAAATTCGCGCGCTTTGCTTCGTTGCGATCTTTGCAAAGACAACGAAAAGCGAACCGGAAGGTCGCCGCACGAAATTTTACATTCTTATGCTATTCGCGCGACGATCGAGTCGATGATTCGACCGAATCGCGCTACTTTTGATCATGTGCGGATCCGGCTCGTTTCGCATTTCGTTGACAAGCCGCAAGCGACGCGCTTGCGACAAGTCATGATCGCGAATGAGTAGCTCACGGAGCGGCGACGCGCGCGTTTGCGCTCCGTTACCGAGACGATTCTCGTTCGATCTCCGCCGTCGCGCGGGCGAACGCCAGAATCTTGATCACACCCATACGCTTTATTGTTGAAGGATGAAAACCATGGCGAAAGCTAAAACCACCGCAGCTAAAAAGCCCGCCGCCGCGAAAACCGCGAAAACCGCGAAATCCGATTACAAACCGTTGACCAAAACGCAAATTCTGCAAGCGATCTCCGAAGAGACTTCCGTTAGCAAGAAGGACGTCGACGCCGTTCTCGCCGCTCTCAGCGCCCTCATTGCCAAGAGCCTCAAAGCAGACGACAAAGCGTCGTTCACCCTGCCCGGACTCATTAAGATTGAAAAGCAATTCGTCGCCGCTCAGCCTGAGAAGAAAGGCGTCGACGATCCTTTCAATAAAGGTCGTAAAATCGATATCCCGGCGAAACCGGAACACTACAAGGTCAAGGTTAAGGCTCTCAAAGCTCTGAAAGACATGGCGTGATTTTAAATCCGTCGGATTTCGTCGTCGGACTCCGAGATTTTTCAAACGTCGTTTGCGCAGCGCGCGCGAACGACGTTTTTTTATGGCGCAACGAATCGCTCGACGCCGCGCTCGACGCCGCGCTCAACGACGCGCCCGACGAACGCGGCGCGCGGAGATTCGCGTCTCGTTCGAGCGCTTTCCAATTCGCCCCGTTGACAAAATCCAAAGAACCGGCACAATAAAATCGATTTGCGTTGTTGTATTTCGCGTAGAACCGCGCGAAATTAGGGGTCATGGAACTTGCCGACGACACAAAGCGTCGAACGACGCCGCGCGTTACGCAAGCTCCGCAATTCGAAAGGAACGTTTCTATGTCGTCCGACGCTTCGAACGCGTTCAAAATTAAAGCGCGACGTATTCTCTTAAAGATATCCGGCGAAAGTTTCTGTCCGGCGAATCAACGCGGAATCTCAATGGATTCTGTGAATCATCTTGCCGCGCAAATCGTCGGCGTCGCCAAGATGGGCGTTCAGATCGCCGTCGTTATGGGCGGCGGCAACATTCTTCGCGGCGCGCAATTCAAGGCGACGAACGGCGCCGCGTCTTTACAAGAAGCGACGGCGCACTATATGGGAATGCTCGCCACGGTCATTAACGGGCTGGCGTTGCAAGACGCGATCGAGGCTCAAGGTCAGCCGACGCGACTCATGTCCGCCGTTCAAATGGACGCCGTGTCGGAGCCGTACATTCGTCGCCGCGCGCAACGACATCTCGAAAAGGGTCGCGTCGTTATTCTCGCCGGCGGAACGGGGAGTCCCTTTGTTACGACGGACACCGCCGCCGCCCAGCGCGCGCTCGAACTCGAATGCGACGTCATTTTAAAGGCGACGAAGGTGCGCGGCGTTTACAGCGCCGACCCTGAAAAAGACCCCAACGCCGTCTTCTATCCGGAGCTTGCGTTCGAAGACGCGATTCGTCAAAACCTTCGCGTCATGGACTCCGAGGCGTTCGCAAAGTGCGCGGAGCACAATATGCCGATTATGATCTTCAATTTCCGCGAAGAGGGCAACCTCGCGAAGGCGGTCTGCGGCGAGCACGTCGGCACGATCATTCATCAAATCAAACGCGACGCGTAATCGACGTCAAAACCGGCGCCGAGGCTCCGCTAGTGCGGGTCGACGCGCTGCAAAGGAACCGAACGTGAAAATCCTCGTCGCCATAAATCAGTCTCGAGTTCTTTACGATTTCAAGAAGGAGCTCGTCGACGCGCTTGCAGGACAAGGCGACAAGCTCGTTTTATCCTTCGTCGAGGATTTTCGCGCCGAATATTTCCGACGACCTGAACTCGAAATTCTTCCGACTCCTCTCGACCCGCGCGGCGCGCGACCTGATCGCGACCTACGCCTGTATCTTTTCTATCGTCGAATACTGCGCAGGGAGCGTCCTGATCTTGTTCTTACCTTTACGATCAAGCCGAACGTCTACTGCGGACTTGCCGCCGCGCGCGCGCGAACGCCATACCTCGCGACGATTTCAGGGCTAGGCTCCGCCGTTCATTCAGGCGGGCTACTTGGGATCTTAACGTCGCGAATGTATCGGGTCGGGCTACGTCGGGCGACCCGAGTCTTTTGTCAGAACGGCGCGATTGAAGAGTGGGCGCTGCGCAATTGCGCGGCGAAGGAGTCCCAAATCGTGCGCGTGCCCGGTTCCGGGGTCAATCTTGACCGATTTCATTCTCTCCCTTACCCATCGGAAACCGGGCGAATCAATCTTCTTTTCATTGGTCGTCTCATGCCGGACAAAGGCGTGGTTGAGCTTATCGAGGCGGCTCGACGCGTCCGGGCGACGCGTCCGAACGTGCGATTCCAGCTTCTTGGCGCGCCGGAAGTAGGTTCCGACGTCGCCCGCCTAGTCGAATCGGCCGCCTTCGACGGCGTTATTGAGCGATTAGGCTATCAGCTCGACGTCGTCCCCTATCTCCGAGAGGCCTCGGCGTTGCTTTTACCGTCGTGGCATGAGGGCATGTCGAACGCGCTCCTTGAGGCGGCCGCCTCAGCCCGTCCGGTGATCGCCTCCGACGTTCCCGGCTGTCGCGAAATCTTCGTCGACGGCGTTACGGGGTTCGGGCACGCGCCGCGCGACGCCGCCTCGCTCGCCGCCGCGCTCGAGCGATTCCTCGCCTTGCCGCGTAAAAAACGGGAAGAGATGGGCCGCCTCGGGCGACAAAAGATCGAAGCGGAATTCTCTCGCGCGCTGGTTGTCGACGCCTATCTGAGAGAGATCCGTAAATTTCGAGATTTACTCAAGACGAAGCGAAGCGAGCCGTGATAATTTTCCCGCGCGATTGACAAATTGTCTCTCCCGTTGGTCGCTTACCGGGTTGCAAACAAGGCGAAGCGAAGCGAGCCTGGAAAAATTTATCGCGCAAAGCGCGCCCCCGAAGGGGGGAAGCCGTCTGGCTTTAGCCTGCGGACCAGCGTTCGGACGCTGGATCCCGTTTCGCGCTACCGCGCG
>ONGM01000180.1 GCA_900317365.1 uncultured Planctomycetota bacterium | reverse complement strand
GACGGATGGTTGCGGTCGCGGTACGCCATGCGTTGCGTGCGGTTCATGTGCGCCGCCTTCCACTCCGGCGGGTTGGCGAGGGATTCCTTGCCGTAGCCCATGCCGTGCGACTCGATGTTCGCCTCGTCGATCAGGTAAAGACCGTATTGATCGCAGAGATCGTACCAGCGCGGATCGTCCGGATAATGGCACGTGCGAACCGTGTTGATATTGAGGCCTTTCATGAGTCGAATATCTTCGATCATGCCTTCGGTCGTGAGGGCGTGTCCGGTGAACGGGTGATGTTCGTGTCGGTCGACGCCTTTGACGAGGATCGCCTTATTATTAACGAGGAGTTCGCCGTCTTTGATTTCGACTTTTCTGAATCCGACGTTGAATTTAACGTCGCAGGTCTTTTCGTAGTCTTTATTGTAGACGACGAGGTTGGAGGGGTAGAGCCACGGGGTTTCGGCGGACCAGAGGAAGGGCGCCTTGACGGGGACGGAGAGGGTGATCGTCTTCGATTCGCGTGCTTTGAGGACGTACTCTTCGCTCGCGCCTTCGTTCGGGGAGGCGCCGCCGATCACGGCTTCTTTCTGATTGACGTTTTTCGGGTTGAGGGCGTCGAGCGAGAAGGAGACGGCGCCGGATTGTTCGAATCGCGTGTTGTTTTGCAGCGTGATTTCAATATCGGCGGTCGCTTCTGTCAGCTCGTCGTTTTTGAAATTCGTGGTAACTTTGACGTCGTTGAGGGCGACGGCAGGCTGGACGTAGTAGTAAACGGAGCGGAAGATACCGCTGAGGCGGAAGAAGTCTTGGTCTTCGAGCCATGAGCCGTCGGAGCGTCGGTAGACTTTGACGCCAATGATATTTTTACCGGGTCGAACTGCGGAGGTAATATCGAACTCGACGGAGGTTCGGGCGTCTTTACCCATCCCGATTTCCTGGCCGTTGACGTAGACGTAATAGCAGGACTCGACGCCTTCGAAGTGAAGAATGACCTTCTTGTCCTTGGCGACGTCGTTGGCGTCGATATTAAATTCGCGGCGATAGAGACCGGTCCAGTTGTCTTCGTCGGGAATGAAGGGCGGGTTCCAGGGCCCGGGCCACGGGTAGGGAATGTTCGTGTAGACCGGGTATCCGTACCCGAGAGTTTGGAAGTTCGAGGGTACTTGGATCGTGTCCCAATCGACGTCGGCGAAATCTTCCATTTCGAAGTTGTACGGGACGTCGTTAGGAGTCGGCGCGAGCTGGAATTTCCAGTCTCCGTCGAGGGATTGTCGTTTGTAGGCGTTCGCGGCGATCGTCGACTTCGGGGCGAGGTTGTTGATACCGACGACTTCCGGGTTGAGTCTGTCGGGCAAATCCTTGACCTCGACGGCGCCGGAGTATGCGGTCGCGAGCGCGGCGGTCGCAGCCGTAGCGAGAGCGCATATCGCTCGAACGAGTTTTACGCGCGGTATGATCATAGTTTTTCTCCATTTGTCAAAAATGCGACGCGGCTCAACGGAGTTTCGACGTCGCGTCGGAAGGAGACGTCTCGCCGTCGACGCGTTCGTTTCGCGCGCCGTCGACAAGACCGTAATTTGCCATTTAACGATTCTTTTTAAACTATTCTTTAAGGTACTCGTCTAGGTTGAGGACGCTCGAATCGGATTCGTCCGGACTTGTTTTAGGCAACGAGAGGGAATACGCCTGATCGTCGTAGTCTTGCGCGGTCGGCTTCTTCTTTTCGAGGCTGACGCTTTGCGCCGGTGCGGGTTCGCGTTTCTTTTCGAGGCTGACGCTTTGCGCCGGTGCGGATCCGCGCCTTTTATCGAGGCTGACTCCGGAGGGTTGCGCGGGAGCGGCGGGTTGGCGCGGAATAGCGGCGTCGACGGGCTCGTTTGCCGGGTCGATCTTGAATTTGAGTTTTCCGATGGAAAAATGGTCGCCGTACGGGACGACGACTCCGCGTCCGATGCGCGTTTTGTGGAAGTAGGTTCCGTTGAGAGATCCTAGGTCGCGCGTCATGACGACGCCGTTTTCTTCGTAAATTTCACAGTGTCGACGACTAAAGAGCGGGTGAATGATCGTAACGTCGCTTTGCTTTCCTCGCCCAATGACGCAGGGGAGGTTGACAACGCGCGAGAAATACACTTTCCCTTCTCCTATAATCGTTAATTTGACGTCCATAGAATCTTTCCTGTTCGAAGCGGATGCGGCGCGCGCCGAGCGAATTTGCGTTCTGAGACGCCTCGACGCGTCGAAGTGAGAACATCATAACAATTAATTGTGAGAAAATCAAGAAGATATGGGGCGTCTGCGGCGTTTTTAAAAATTTTTCTTAGGGGAATTTTCGGCGCGCGCCCCGCGTTTGAGGACGTCGCTGGTTGAAAATCAAGACTTTTTTCAAGAATACCTCTTGCGATTCGCGATTAAGAGGTTAAAATGATCGTCGCTGGTTGAGTCTGCGAAAGACTCGATAAGCGTTATGCGGGCGTAGCTCAGTTGGCAGAGCACAACGTTGCCAATGTTGTTGTCGAGGGTTCGAACCCCTTCGCCCGCTCTGAAAGTCGAAGCGATTCGGCTTTTCGGCGCGAGCCGGGACTTGCGACAGTCCTTAAAGAGTCGACAATGCGGGCGTAGCTCAGTTGGCAGAGCACAACGTTGCCAATGTTGTTGTCGAGGGTTCGAACCCCTTCGCCCGCTCTTTGGAGATCACTCCGGTTTTGGACATGGGTTTCGTTCGAAGCAGCTTGTTCCGAAACATTTGGCTTTGCCTCTGATAGCGAAAGGCGCGCCTGTGTTTCCGGGCGCGCGTGCGCGCCGCGAGAACAATCGATCCGCGACTCGTCCAAGACTGCGAAACGTGTTCGTTTCGGAGTCTTTTTTCGTTTCTTGTCAATGACGACGCGCGAAAAAACTCGAACGAACTGTCGTTTCTCACCGTCGATCTTCTAATCGCACGAAAAATCATGCGCGTCGAGCGTCGCGTTGCGTAACGGACGTCGCGCGCAAGTTTCAGAACCTCGGAACGTTGCGCTACGACTCGTTCCACCGATATGAATTGAGAGAACAAATGGCAGACGCAAATCAGAACGAACAGGACGTTCAAAAGTTGGATATTACCGTCGACGTTCAAGAGAAGAGCTCTTGCGAACGACACGTTAAAATCGAAATTCCGCGCGAAGAAGTCGATCGTTACTTCGACAAAGAGTACGCCGAGCTTCAGACGACTCAGGCGATTCCCGGTTTCCGCCCCGGTAAAGCGCCGCGCAAACTGATCGAGAAGCGTTTCCGCAAGGACGTCGTCGGTCGCGTTAAGTACGCTCTTGTTTCCGACGCGATCGCGCAAGTCGGACAAGACGAAAGCCTGACCCCGATTAGCGAACCCGATCTCAACTTCGGCGCCGTTACCATTCCGGAATCGGGTCCCTTCGTCTTCGAATACAATATCGAAGTTCGTCCGAAGTTTGACGTTCCGAACTGGAAAGGTCTCAAAATTGAGAAGCCGGTTCGCGAATTTACGGACAAAGACGTCGACGCCGCCGTCGAACGTATTCGCGCGGCCGAAGCGACGCTCGTCGACAAGGACGCTCCTGCGGAAGTCGACGACTATATCGTTACGAAGCTGGTCTTTACGCACAACGGTGAAGTCCTCAGCCAAGCGGACAATGAAACGATTCGCGTTCGTCCGGTTCTCTCTTTCCACGACTGCAAAATTTCCGATTTCGGCGCGCTCATGACCGGAGCGAAACCGGGAGACGTCATTAAAACGCAAGTGAAGCTCGACGGCGATCATCCGGACGAGAAACTGCGCGGCGAAACCGTTGACGCGACGTTCGAAATTACCGGCGTTAAATCGGCCGTCTTACCGGAAATCGACGAAGCGTTCCTGCATCACATCGGCGGATTCAAGAATATCGGCGATTTCCGCGACGCCGTTCTCGAATCCCTCGAACGTCAATTCGAACACGAGCGAAGCAAGTCGTATCGTCGTCAAATCGCCGAAGCTCTTACGAAAGACGCCAACTGGGATCTGCCGCCGAAACTTCTGATGAGTCAAGCGGCTCGCGAACTCGCGCGCGCTCGTTATGAACTCATTTCCGCCGGCTTTGACGAAGCGCAAATTCAACAAAATCTGAACTTCCTCCGACAGAACAGCTATGCGACCACTCGCCAAGCGCTCAAGGAACACTTCGTTTTCGAATCGATCGCGGAAGACCAGAATCTCACCGTCGAAGAGCATGAAGTCGAACTTGAAATCGCCAAGATCGCGGCGCAAAGCGGAGAAAGCCCGCGGCACGTTCGTAATACGATCGAACGAACCGGACAAACCGACGTTATTTACAACCAGATCATCGAACGCAAGGTTATCAATCTGATTCTGCAAGAAGCCGAATACGTCGAAAAACCCTACGTTGATTCCTCCAACGTCGACGAAGAAGCCGCGCTCGATCGCGGCGTCGTTAAATCGAACGAAAGCGACATTCCCGAAGTTACCGAAGAGGAGGCCAAGGAAGCCGCTCGCGAAGCCGCCGAAGGAAAAAGATAATTCTGTCCGAAAGAGCTCCGCCCGCCTGTCGACTTAAAACGATTCTGGCGCGCGTAATCGAGCCGATCGCAAGATCATAACAAAAAGGTCTCCGCCGCGTTGGTCGACGGAGACCTTTTTTATTTCCTAGCCTTGATTCCTCAGCGTTGCTCAGTTGCTCAGCGCGCCATCGCAACGACGCGCCGTTTCTTCGCTTTTTACCTGACCCGACTCCTTGTCCGAAACGTCGACGCTAGTCGTTGGCGACGAAATTCCATTCGTAATTCAGGTCGGCGTCGATCTTTAAAAGTCGGAATCCGTAAGGACGAGAGTCGAAGTTGCGCGACGTCGTTTCGCCGTTCAGAATCGGAATCCCGAGATAGTCGCGCTCGAGGGTCGTGTGCGTGTGCCCTGCAAGGTAGAAGAGCGTTCCGTTCGCAACGAGGTAGTCCAGGTACGTCTTTCTGAGGTTGGTCGGAAAGTTGAAATACTCGTCCTTCTCGTCGAGCGTCTTAACGAACGGCGGAATGTGCGATCCGACGATAACGCGAAGACCTTCTTCCTTCGCGCTTTCAAGCTCTTTTTGGAACCACGAGACCTGAGTGTCGTAAAGCGCGACGGAATCGGTCGGGCGACAATACTGAGAGTTGATCGTAATGATCTTCCACCCGTTGATCGCGACGGAGTCGTATTCCTTCTTAAAGACCTTGCAGAACGCGTCGAGTTTTCCCTGGGTAACAGGTTCCGGAACGTCGTGATTCCCGGGCGCGACGATGATCGGCGCTTCGATTTTCGGCAGCATTCGCGGCCAGTCGCGTTCGATTTCGCGAACTTGATGCGTCATATCGCCGGCGAAGAAAACGACGTCCGGTTTGATCTTATTGAGATTTTCAATTTCCCTGGCGAGCTTGCCGAGGTCGTTTTGGTACGCTGTTTCGGGATCCGCGTCGTTTCCAAACCCGAGCTGAGGATCGCAGCAGTGCGCGATCGTAATCGTCGGCGCCGCCGTCAGTTTTTCCACTTTGCGCGGCGTCGCCTTCTCGACGGACTCCTCTGCGGCGAGCGCCCAAGAGACCGGCTGAAGCGCCGCGGCCGCGCCTATGGCTTCCAGCGTCGAAAGAAATTGTCGTCGAGTGACTTTGCGCGACATGAGAGGCGTCTCCTTCATTTTTGACTATCGTTCGTTTCCGACTGTCGTTCGTGTCTGACAATCGTTGAGTTTCATTGAATCGCGCCGCCGTTGAGCAGCGCGAGCGCCCAGCGAGAGAACGCTTCAAGGGGCAGACCGACCACGTTCGACTCCGAACCCGAGACGAGCCGCAACCAGTCGACGCCGTCTTGGTACCCGAACGCGCCCGCCTTGCCTTCCCATTGCCCGCTCGCGAGATAGTCGGCGAGCCGCGCGTCGGAGAGAGGCTCCATTTCCAAGATCGAGGTTTCCGTCTGGGAAAGAATCGGCGCGTCGAGGTTCGTCGGGGACCATATCGCGACGCCGGTGTGCACGGCGTGGCGCGATCCGCTGAGCGTTCGCAACATTCTTTCGGCGTCGTCGCGATCGCGCGGCTTACCGAGAATTTCCCCGGCGACTTCCGCGACGGAATCGCATCCGAGCGCCCAAATCGGCGCGCTTTTGAGGCGCGGATAGCGATCGAACGCCGCCATGGCGGCTTGCGCGTCCGCCGTGCGACGCGAAATCTGCCGCGCGACGTTTTGCGCTTTGCTTTCCGCAAGTTTGCGCACGAGATCGCGCGGCGCAAGGGCGGCGTCTTCGTTCGATTCTTCCGTTCCGTCCTCCGACGGCAAGGTCGCGAAGACGAACCCGGCGTCGGAGAGAAGACTGCGGCGACGCGGCGAGCGACTCGCGAGAACGAGTCGGAAATCGACGGCGCTGCGACGCGCCGCTTCGACGAGATCGGCTTGCTCCTGATTCTCCATTGCGATTCCTTTGATCGGCTCGACGTTGAATCGACCCGGCTTATATTCGACAGGCGTTTTGTCGACAGGCGTTTGAAATTTCCGTTTGCAAATTGCGAACCGAGCGCGCCGGCATATTATATCGTCGCGCGCGAGGCGGCGCAAGTTTGCCTTGTCGAGATTTCCGATTCGATCTTTTGAGCCTAAAAAAAAGAAGGGACTCGTCGTCCCTTCCTTTAAGCGAATTGCGACGTTCGACGCGTCGCGACGTTATTCTTCCGCGTTCTGTTCCGCAACGGTTTGCGGCGCAGGGGTCGTGCCGGCGTTCGGAACCGAATTTTCGGTCGACTCGACGACTTTCGGCTTAAAGACAACTTTCGGGAGTCCGAAGAAGAACGGATCGTTCGCGTTCGGCTCGCCTTGCGGAGCGCGGGTGCCAATGCGCAGAATAGCGAGCGCGCGGCCGTGCGTTTTCGCGGCGAGAACGGGGTCGAGCGAGTTCGGAATATCGAAGGTCAGATTCTCGTTCGATTCCGAGGCGTCGACCGCGAGCGCGTTTTCCGGATTTTCGAGGAAGACGACGCGGGTAACGAGCGCGCCGCGCAACGCGACCGCGAGATCGTTCGCCGACGCTTCGATTTCAATCGGGAACTCCCATTCTTTTCCCTGCGGCGGGCGAATGCGATCGATGAGTTCGAGGGTCGGGTAGAGCGCCTGATTCGGATAGTTCGGCAACCCTTCGATCTTGAAACGATAGACCGTTCCCACTTGCAATCCGAAAAGATTGTCTTCTTCCGCAGGCACAAAGGCGCCGTCTTGCGCGACGGAGACTTTGACGCCCTCGGGCAACTTCCATTGAATCGGTTGGAGAACGGCGCTCTTTTGCGGATTCATGCGCGCGACAGCGGCGAGCTGATCCGTTGGGATCGCCGGATGCGTGATCGGCCGCAGTCCGGGATTCGCGGGATAAGTCCGCGCGAACCCGGGGCGAACCGCGTTTTGTGCGAGAATAGCGGAAGAATGAGCGCAGAGCGCAACGACGATCGCCGCGAAACAGATGCGACGCGCCGTTCGAAGAATGGCGAAACGTTGAGAGCGACTGGACATAACGATTCCTTTGCGCGCGTTGCGGCGCTCGTATGATAAAGAAGCGAGTCGCATATCGATCTCGAGGTTGCGGCTCGAGCGCTCGCGACTCGCTTGAGTGTGTATTAGAGCCGCGCGAATAACGACGCGCAAGCTATTTTCGCAAGATTAGTGGTTGGTCCAGTTGCCTTCGACTTCAGGAATGCTCGTGGACGGAACCGGACGCACCGGCGTGAAGAAGGGTTCCGGATCCGGCGCGGGAACGGTCGGGAGTTCGGTCATGTTCTTCTCGCTTTGCGGCGCGGGAGTACCCCAAGCGGGACCGTTGACGCCGATGATCGGAAGTTGCTCGCCGGGAATAGCGTCGGCGTCGGAGAACCCGTAGTTGGCGCCTTCGAGCGCGAGGTCTTTATTACCGATTTGAATGACGGCGAGAATAGCGCCGCGATTCTGGGCTTCGACGATCGGGTCGGCGCCGGCGGGAAGCTGGGTGTTCACGATCGTGTCGACGCCGCCGGAGAGCGCGAGATTCTGGAATTGCGGATTCGGCAGGAAGATGACTTTCGTGACGAAGTTGCCGTTTTGAACTTGATCGAAGTCGGCTTCGGAGAACTTAACGGGAATCGCGTTGTGATCCAGATAAGCGCGAGTGCGCGCGGAAACGGCGTTGACCGTCAGCGTCGGATAGAGGGTCATTCCTTCGCGGTTCGGAATATTCGTGAGCTTGAGTCGATAGCTTCGAGCCGTCTGGAAGTTTTGGAAGACCGGTTTGTAATCGTTGATTTGAATCGGGTTCGAGTCGAACTGATCAAGTTGTACCGTCGGCCACTGAATCGTAACGCCGTCCGAACCTTTGAATGCGATTTGCGCGATGGCAGGTTGCGCCGCAACGCCGCCGCGAAGACCGGCTTGTTGAGCCGCCGGGTTGACTCGCGCGGGACCCGCGCCGCAAGCGACGACTAAAGTAAGAGCTAATAACAGCGCTTTATTACGCATTTGTGCGTCTCTCCCTTTTGAGGCGTCAAGTCGTAGATTTTCGATAGCGCGCGGCGTTGAGCGTTTGCGAAACGTTCCGTTAAGATCGCTCGGTCGAACTCATCGCCTCCGGCGTCGCGCGACGCCGGGCGAACCGGTCGACGACGTGCTGACGCAAAAATCAACGAAATCGACAAATTTCTGTAACAGTATGCCAAATGTATATGGGACGCTTGCGCGTTCCTTTATTCTTACGATTGAAGAACGACCGCGACGACGAGCGTTGCGACCACTCGTCTTCAATTATAATGAAAGCGAGCGTCGCACGACGAAAAACGCGCGCGTTTCGCGCCGAATCTCACGAGTTCGGACGACAAAACGCGTCCGACGCGCGCCAACGTTAAATTGCGAATTATCGTAACCTAAGCGCTCGTTCGGCACGGTTCCTCGATTCCTTTTTCGGCCTCATTGACGTCTTTATTGACGACTTTCGCATTCTTCTCAGTGAAATCTGAGATTTGCCGCGTTGTTGCAACGATAAGGAAACGCGCGCGCCTTGAAACGATTGCGACGGTTAGTTTGATTTGCTCGAAAAGTTTTGTTGCGACGCCTCGCCTCGCCTGCCTCGCCTCGCGGTTATCTTGACGTCGGGCCCGTTTTTGGATATTCTCCGCCATGCGTCGAATGAGCGGCGCGCATATGGGAGAAGAGATGAAGACCGGTTTTCGTATCGTTGCGAATTTGATCGCTTTTGCCGCGCTGACGCTCGCCGGATGGCGCGCGAGCGATCTGCCGAACCGACTCGACGTCGCGCGTTTTATGACGCAAACGGAGGACGCGACGCTCGACGTTCCCGCCGTCGTCGGAAGAACGCGCGGGGAAACCGATCGGCTCTTCGCCGCCGCGATCTCCAATCTTGAGCGTCTCCGCTCGCTTTCCGCAAACCTTGAGTTTGAATCGAACTTTTTCGGGGAACGTCGCGTCGGGCGCGGGCGCTACGCCGAGCTTTCCGAGAGAAGTCAAAACGCGATCGGACTTCCGCCGTTGGAGACGAATCGCTTCCTTCTCCACGCGGTTCTCGCGCCAAACGAACGGGACGCCGACAGAGGCCTGGAAGAAAACACGCTCGACGTCGTGTGCGACGCGGATCGGAAGACCTGGTGGCGCTTCTCGTCGATCGAAGGCTCGAAATCGCTCGTCCAGCTCAATATTGAAGAGCTTGAAAATTCTCTCGCGCAGCTCGACGAGGACGAGACGAACAATCTGATCGAGTCGGGGGTCGATCGCGCGTGCGGCATGAGCGGCATGCCGGGTCTTGGCGGTCTCTCCGGCGCGCTGAAACGCCTCGCGTCTTTATATCGCTTTGAATTGGAGCCGTCCCTCGTGCGTTCGGAGAAAGGGGACGAGTTCTACAAGGCGACCGGCGTGGCGCGCGAGCGTTTCCGCGAGGCTGTGCGTCGGAATTTCGGGGACGGAACGCCGAACGCGGACGTTCTCGCGAACGTTCCCGAAAAGGTCGAGATCTACTTCGGCAAAGATTGGGCGTTCCCTTTTAAAATATCGTATTACGGAGTCGGCGCGACGGAAACGACGGAACCGCTCTTTTCCGTTTCCTATTCGTCGGTAGTGCGCGAGGACGCGTCGATCGCGCCGGAGCATTTCAACTACGCGCAGCCGCAAATCAACTCGGAACGCTACGAATCCGATTATCTTCAAGAGCTTGTCGCCGATCCGGAAGACTAACGGAACGCGAAGGATCGGGGTTCTTCTTTCCCGGTCGGAGCCGCTCCCCAATTTTCATGAAGGCGTTATAATACAGGAGGCGTTGGCGTAGAATTGAGACAAGCGAAGCGCCGTTTTTGAAACGGAGATTTACTATGACGAACAAATCGGGCGCCCTTTCGACGCAGAAAATCCGGAATATGAAAGCGGACGGCGAGAAGATCGTCGTCTTGACGGTCTACGATTATCCGAGCGCGCGGATTGCGGACGTCGCCGGGGTCGACGTTCTGCTCGTCGGCGATAGTTTCGGATGCGTGGTGCAAGGTCGCGCGACGACGCTCGGCGTCAAATTGGAAGAGACGATTTATCATACGGAAATGGTTGCGCGAGCGGCGTCGCGCGCGATCGTGATCGCGGACGTGCCTTTTCCGTACTGCCAGCTCGGACCGACGGAGGCGGTGCGCGCGTGCGCTCGAATCCTCAAAGAGACGGTGGCGACCGGGGTTAAGATCGAAGGCGGGAAGTCGCGCGCCGATACGATTCGCGCGGTCGTCGAGGCGGGGATACCCGTGATGGGGCACGTCGGACTGACGCCGCAGAGCGTGAACGCGTTCGGCGGTTACTGCGTTCAACGCGAGTTCGACCGGCTGATCGAGGACGCGAAGGCGGTCGAAAGCGCAGGCGCGTTCGCCGTTGTTCTCGAATGCGTTCAGGGGGATCTCGCGGCGGAGGTAACGAAAAACGTGTCGATTCCGACGATTGGGATCGGGTCCGGCGCCGGTTGCGACGGTCAGGTGCTCGTTTTCCACGATATTTTCAACTATGCGGATCAGGAACCGGACAAAACGCCGAAGCACGCGCGGGTCTATCGCGACCTTCACAAGATTATCGACGAAGGCGTTCGCGAATACGTTTCCGACGTGAAATCGGGCGCCTTTCCTTCGGAGGCGGAAACTTTTCACGCGAAGAAGGCGGGGAAGTAAGGAACGGATTCGCCTTGCCGCGTTTTGCGCGCTTTGATTCGTTGCTTTGATTTGTTCGCCTTGCCGCGTTTATCTTTTGCCAACCTTAGGCGTAGGAGCGCCGTTCTATGTCGATTAAGTTTATACACGCCGCCGATTTGCATATTGATTCTCCCTTTCGGGGCTTGGAGGCGCAATCGGAGCGGATCGCCGCGAAACTTCGTCGCGCGACTCGGGACGCGTTCGAGACGCTCGTGGATCAGGCGATCGACGAAGACGTCGCTTTCGTCGTCGTCGCAGGGGACGTTTTCGACGGCGACTGGGACAATACGGAGACCGGTCTCTGGACGTCGAATCAATTTAAACGCCTTACGGACGCGTCGATCCCGGTTTTTGTTGTTTACGGGAATCACGACAAGAAGAGTCGTTTGATTGCGAACCTCGGTTTTCCGAAGTCGGTCAAGGTATTTTCGTCGTCGGCGGCGGAGCGCGCGATCTATCCGGACGATTTTCCGGAGTTGGCGGAGCGAGGAATTGTCGAGCGGGTCGCGATCACAGGCCGCAGTTACGCCGCTTCGGAGTGTTCCGAGGATCTTGCGGCGAGCTATCCGGACGCGGAACCGAACGCGTTCAACATAGGCGTACTTCACACGGCGTTAGGGGGCGAAGGCGCGGACAATTACGCGCCGACGACCGTAACGACTTTGCAATCGAAAGGCTACGACTACTGGGCGCTCGGACACGTTCACCAGCGCCGCACGATCGCGACGTCGCCGTGCTGGATCGGTTACAGCGGGGTCTTGCAAGGTCGGCACGCGAACGAGGTCGATCCGAAGGGGTACTATCTTGTCGAGGTCGAGGAGGGTCGACTCGTCGGCGAGCCGGAGTTTCGCAGCGTCGACGTCTTCCGCTGGGCGCGCGTCAAAGTCGACGTTTCCGGGGCGGAAACGGAAGAGGAATTGAAGTCGCTCTTTCGCGAGACGATGGAAGACGTGGTTTCCCGCGCGGAGAACCGTAACGTCGCGGCGCGCGTCGCGTTTTCCGGTCGGACCCCGCTCTACGGTTTATTGCATAAGAAACGCGAAGAGAACGATTTCAACGCGTTCTTTTTGGACGTTCTTTCCGAGTTTGCCGATTGTCTGTGGATACAAGAGTACGAACTTAAGGAATTGTCCCCGCCGATTCCGGAGTCGGCGTGGAATCAGGGCGTTTTAGGGGACGTCAAGAGGGACGTCGACGGCGTAATCCGCGCGCTTGTCAAGGAATCGCAGGAAGGACTGGAACTTGGTTCGGAAGCGGGTAAAGACAACGTTCAGCCTATTCTCGATTTAGGCGTGCGACTCGGCGGCGACGCGCTCCGGTATTTGCGCGATTCCAGCGACGAAAGCGCGTTCGATCCGCTCAGTTCGCGTCAGGTCGCGCAGTGGTGCGAGCGCGCGTTGGAAATTCTGGCAAACGGTTTGGTTAAATAATCGTCATTCATTTTTGAAGACATGAGTCGGCGTCGTCAGGGACGTTGGAGAGTTGGCAATGCGTATTGATAACGTTCAAATCGAAGCGTACGGCGAAAAAGAAGGTCTTTCTCTCGACTATACGCGCGGTCATTTTCAACTTACGTACGGCGCGAACGAGGCGGGGAAGTCGACGACGCTTTCGTTTATTCGCAACGTTCTCTTTGGTTTAGACGCGAAATCCAATTCCGACGTCGATCTTCCTTACGCTTTGCGTCGTCCCGAGGCGGGGGGCGCGCTTTCCTTTACTCTCGCCGAGGGCGGGGACGGGCGCGTGTTTCGTCGTTGGAACTGCGGTCAGCGCAAGGAAGTCTTTTTCGATTGTCGCGTTGGAACGACTTTTCTGAACCGAGACGAGTTTGTAACGCGCGTTCTCGGATGCGATCGCGACTTCTTCAAGAATCATTTCGGTTTTTCTAGCCTTGAACTTTATCGCGGCGGCGAAGCGTTGGCGAAAAGCGAGATCGCTAAGTTCTTATTCGGCGCGTCGATCGGCGACTTTGACGCCGTTGTGAATCTGAAAGCGGATCTGGAGTCGCGAATAAGCGAACTCTACGCCAAAACGAAAAGATCGAAAAAGACCAAAATTGACTTTACGATCGCCAATATTACGAAAATCACGCAGCAACAAGCGTCGGCGGCGAATAAATCGTCCGGTTATCGCTCGAAACTCGACGAATACGAACGTCTCAAAAGAGAAGCTGAGCAAACGACGGCGCGCCGCAACGTCGCGGAACGAGAGCGCGCGCGTTTGGAAAAATTAGCGAGCGCTCGCGCGAAGTATCTTCAATATCGCGGCGCGGCCGACGAATTAGCGAAATTGCTCGCCGAAACGCGATTCGAAGACGCCGCTCGGTTTTCCGAAAAAGACGAGCGAGAATATTCCGAACTTGAAACTCAAGCGCGCGAACTCCTCGTCGCCGTCAACGAGCAGAAACGCGCGATCGACGAGAGCGTTCGCAATATCGATTCGATGGATCTCGGGACGTCGACGGCGATTTGCAACGAGTCGAAAGGCGTCAACGACGTTGTCGAACGGCTCGGCGAATACAAGGGCAAAGTCGCCGAAATTCCGAAAACGATCGAGGAGTTAGAGGATCTGAGCCAAGAGCTTTTGCGCGATCTCGACGTCTTTTATCTCCGTTCAGAAGCCGAGACCGTCGACGAAGCGTTCGCGCGCGCGCAATTGGAAGCGCCGAATCCGTTGCTGATCGAAGAGATCGAACGTTGCGCGGCGCGCGAGAAGGAAATCGACGACGAATTGCGAAAGGTCGAAACGAAGCGTCAGACGTACGAAAGCGAACTCGAAAAAGCGCGCGCGACCCTTGCGACGCGTTGTCAGGAGCTTGCGGACGAGTTTGGCGTCGACGAACAAGATTGGTCCGACGCGCGCGACGCGGTCGAGGAAGCGAAGAATCAAATTCCGACGATTCGCGCCGCAGTTCGCGAACTGACCGATCTCGTTCAAGAGTCCGAAGAGAACGGAGCGAAAGAGTCCGAAATCGCGCGCGAACTCGCGATTCAGGCGAACGCCGGCGCCGCGCCGACCCCGCAGTTCGTCGGCTTTCTCCAACGGTTTGTCGCGCCTGCCGAATTCGTGTCTTTCAAGGCGAAACGGGACGAACTCGCAAAACGTCGCGTTGAGTTCGAGCAAAGGCTTGCGGCGATCGACTCCGAACTCGCAAGTCTTAACGTCGAAGATTCCGACGTCGAGGAAGGTTACAAATTGATTGAGCGCAGGCTAAAGAATTTAATCGACGATCTGTACGGACAATGGTACGCGATTGAACACCATGTGATTGCCGAACCTACCCTTAGTCAAAGCCGTCGCGAAGAAATTGTGGAGAAATTCCGGACAAACCTCGCCGCGCTCGATACGACCGCAGAAGAATTCGGCGCGTTTTCTAAGAAACTGGGCGAATACGAATGCCGTTACGCCCGTTTTGAACTGCAAATTCTGGCGCGTAAACGCGCGCTCGAAGATCTTGCGACGATCGACGCGGAGTTGGCCGCGATCGACGCGTCGGCGCGCGAAATGTGGATGAATTTCGGCTTTGAGAAATGCGCCGACTGGGATCTCGAGACGACGGCGCGCTGGCTCGAACAACACAAGTCGTGGCGCGAAGCCGCGTTGGAAACGGCGAAGAAGCGCCGACGCGCGATCGAGCGCGCGCGAGAAAACGCCGACGCTCTGCTCAAAATTCTCGTTCGATTTCAGCCTTGGTCGAATCTTGACGCGGCGTCGGCGCCCGGCGTCGCGCTCTTTACCGACGATTCGGACGCGCCTAACTGCGCTTCGGACG
>ONGM01000117.1 GCA_900317365.1 uncultured Planctomycetota bacterium | reverse complement strand
TTCTGTCCGCCCGGTCCGCCTTGCCCGCGCTGACCGTTCTGTCCGCCCTGGCCGCCCCACTGCCCGCGCTGGTTGTTTTGGCCGCCTTGACCGCCTTGGCCGCCCCATTGCCCGCGCTGGTTATTTTGACCGCCTTGCCCGCCTTGGCCGTTCCATTGACCGCGCTGGTTATTTTGACCGCCTTGGCCGCCCCATTGCCCGCGCTGGTTGTTTTGACCGCCTTGTCCGCCTTGACCGCCCCATTGCCCGCGCTGATTGTTTTGACCGCCTTGACCGCCCCGTTGCCCGCGCTGACGCTCCTGCGCGAGCGCGCGCGACGCGACGCCAAAGGGCAGAAGGTCGTGCGTCGCCGTTCCGACGCCTAGTCCCAACGCTATGGCAACGACAAGCGTTAATTTACTCGTGTGCTTTTTAATCGTCATAACGGCGCGCCTTTCTCACAACGTCGAACAAAATTACCTCGGGATAAACCGCTTAACTTGAAATAGCGGCGTCACCCATTATAATATACCAGTATATGCGCGCGACGTCGCAAAGACAAGACGCGCGCGATTTTTTTTAAAATAACGCCGCGCGCAAACCGGCGCTTACCGACTTCATTTCGAGGCGACGATTATGCTCGTTTTTTTCGAACCCGACTCCAACACCCTACAACTTAGCGCCGTTCAACTCCGAATCGCGCGTCAGGCGTTTGAAGAGGACGGCAAGCTGCTCCAGCCTATTCTCAACCAAATCGGCGCGCGAACGGAAGAAATCGCGCTCGCCGCCATAGCGAAAAAGCTCGGAATGCCGGTCGTCAACCTAGCGGCGTCGACGATTCCCGACGACGTTCTCGACAAATTTCCCGTCAAGCTCGTGCACCGACGCAACGTCTTTCCGCTCGGCGTGCAGGAAAACGGCGTTCTTTACGTCGCGACGAGCAATCCTTTCGACGTGTCGCTCATCGACGACGTTTCCGCCGCGACCGGACTCCCGACGCAAGCGGCGGTGGTCTATCCGTCGGAACTCTCGAAACTCATTAAAGCGCGACTCGGCGTCGGCGCGGAAACGATCGACGGGTTGATCGAGCAAAAGAGCGAAGTCGAAGTTCTCGACGAAGACCTCGATTGGGATCAGAGCAGCGACGCGCAAATGGCGCAAGAAGCGTCCGTCGTGCGACTCGTCAACGATATTCTCACCGAAGCGATCGAAACCGGTACGAGCGACGTCCATATCGAAGCGCAAGAGACCGGTATGCGAATCCGATACCGCATCGACGGCGTGCTGCAAACGCAACCGACCCCGCCGGAAATCAACCGGTTCCAGTCGGCGATCGTCAGCCGACTCAAGATCATGTCCCGACTCAATATTGCGGAAAAACGCATCCCGCAAGACGGTCGTATCAAGATCAAAGTCGCCGATCGCGAAGTCGACCTCCGCGTCTCCATTATTCCAATGCTCCACGGCGAAGGCATCGTTATGCGTATTCTCGATAAGGATCGCATGAACTTTACGCTACGCGGTATCGGTATGGACGAAGACGTCTACCAACAGTTCGGCAAACTGATCTCTCTGCCGCACGGCATTATCCTCGTTACCGGTCCGACCGGGTCCGGTAAAACGACGACGCTCTACAGCGCGCTCAACGAGATCAAGTCGGAAGAAACGAAAATCATCACGACGGAAGACCCGATCGAATACCAGCTCGACGGCATTAACCAAATTCAGGTGCACACCAAGGTCGGTCTGACTTTCGCCGCGAGCTTGCGCGCGATTCTTCGACACGACCCCGACGTCGTGCTCGTCGGCGAAATCCGCGACTTTGAAACGGCGGAAAACGCCATTCAAGCGTCCATGACGGGGCACTTGGTTTTCAGCACGCTACACACGAACGACGCGGCGGGCGCTTACACGCGTATGATCGACATGGGCGTCGAACCGTTCCTCGTCGGCACGACGATCGAAGGAATTATGGCGCAACGTCTCGCGCGACGGCTCTGCAAGCATTGCAAAGAACCTTGGAAACCGCGTCCGGACGAAGTTCCGGCGGACTTTCCGAAAGAACTCCTTGAAACGGGAACAATCTTCCGCGCGCGCGGATGTCGAGAATGCCGCAACTCAGGATACTCGGGACGCGTCGCGCTCTACGAACTCCTCATTCCAACCGACGAAATTCGGCGAATGGCGAGCGAAAAAGCGTCGTCTATCGACGTCAAACGCGTCGCGCGCGCAAACGGCATGGCGACGTTGCGCGACAACGGATGGAAAAAAGTCGGACTCGGCATAACGTCGGTCGACGAGGTCGTGCGCGTTGCGAAAGAAGACTAACTTACTTCTCACTTTTCAAACGCGACGCCCCAACGCGCGCCGCGTTTGAAAAAAATTGCCAAAAATTTCTTTAAATCAACGAGAAAACTTCTCTCAAACATTCTCTAAAAGTATATGCGGTGTATAATACCTAGCGTTGTTTTTAAGTGACGTCATTTCGTCGTTTGAAAAACTTACTTTCCTCGAACGATCGCATACAACCTAAGGAGTTGTCAAATGAGAAGTGTAAAATTAGGCAAGGGGGGGGGGGCGTACGGCTTCACCCTCGTTGAACTGCTTGTCGTAATCGCTATCATCGGTATCTTAATCGGTCTTCTTCTTCCGGCAGTTCAAGCGGCGCGCGAAGCGGCTCGTCGTATGCAGTGCACCAACAACCTCAAGCAACTTGGTCTTGCGGCGCATATGCACGTCGACGCTCGAAACGGTTACCTTCCGATCGGCGCGCGCAACTGGAATTACTCCACGTGGATCACGTTCATTCTCCCGTACATTGAACAGACGGCGCGCTATAATCAAATGTCCGTCGGATATTGCGGCTATGGTTCCACGTCCGGTCCCGACGGTTTCCGTTACGACGCGGCCGACCTCACGGAAGGCGGATGCTATCGCCGCGAGCAAAACAGACTCGCGTTCCAAGATCGCATTCCGACGTACAACTGCCCGTCCGACCTTCAAAACGTCTTCTACATCTCCGGCTCGACCGTAACTTGGCCGAAAGTTAGCTACGCCGCGTGTTGCGGAAGCTCCGCGATCGGTTACGAAGCGGATCAATTCGGCTGGGCGCCGTCCTATTGGGCGCTCCATAGCGGCGGCGGTAATTCGAGCGAAGTCGTTGATAACGGCGGCGGACTCTTCGGTATGATCTGCCAAATCGGCTCCACTGCGGAATCCCGCACTCAAAAGTTTTCCGGTACGAACGGCATGGTTCCGCTTGCGCGCGCTACTGACGGAACCTCCAACACGGTCGCGTTCAGCGAAGTGATCCAAACGCAAAGCGACACGGGACACAGCGCGAACTTCTCCGACTTCCGCGGCGCCGCTTATCGCGGCGACGGCGCGTTTATCTCGTGCTACTACGAACCCAATACGTCGCAACCGGACGAACTCATGAGCAATAGCTATTGCCACACTTCGACGAGACTCGTTACCGCCGGTTGCCCCTGCGTCGTCGAGCAGTCGACCCGCGGATATTACGAAGTGCGTCAATCGGCGCGCAGCCACCACGCCGGCGGCGCCAACGCTTGCATGGGCGACGGCTCCGTACGATTCTTCTCCGACACGATCAACCGCGACGTTTTCCGCGCGCTCGGCACGGCGTCCGGCGGTGAAACCACGAATCAGTAAAACGCAATCGCGCTCCGGCGTTTAGCGAAACCGCTACTCTCTCGTCCTTCGAATCCGACGACCGTTTCGGTCTACGAACTCGAAGGACGAATCGTTGGTTCCTGTTCTCATAGCGAAGTCATAGTAGGATCATCATGATTTTTAATCGCGCCACAAAATTCGCGCTGACGCTGTTATTTGTCGTCGCGCTCCTGTCCGCCGGCTGCAAACCGAAAAACCCCGACGGACGCGAAGACGTCTCCGGAAAAATCACTCTCAACGGAAAGAATATTCCCGAATACCCCGGGGTATGCAGTATTCAATTTGATCCTCAGGGAGACGATAAACGCGCCGGCGGAAACGGTCCTATTTTCGACGGAAAATACCTGCTGACCGGCAATGACGGCGTTAAACCCGGCAAATACACCGTTCGTATTCTCTACTCCGTTTCATACGACGGCGCCACCGGTCAACCCGCCACCGTTGAATCCGGAGATCTCAACCAATACCTCGTCAACTATCTTCCGCCAGAATTTAATTCCGAAAGCCAAATTGAATTCGAGGTCGTCGCGAAGAAGAAAAACGTCTTTGACTACGATATCGTTACCGACTTCCAGCCTCAAGTCGACGCGCCGCGCTCCAATAAAAAAGGCGGATTCGTCGATCCGTAACGCAATCGATACGACAACGCGAAATCGGCGCTTTATCGGCGCGACAGACGCTCGTTAATTTCATAAAAAGAAAAGGCGCGTCGAGGACTCGAATCCTCGACGCGCCTTTCTTTTTGACGTTTCCAACTGGCAAGTCGGTCGTTGGCGCCCTCTTTACCGGCGTCGATATTTAACGCGGTTCGAGATCGTCGTCGTGAATCGGCGACCGCCGTTCTTCGTCCAGCGCGCGGCGTTCGACCGCTTCGCCCCACTCTTCCAACGTCTCGGCCTCCTCCGTCGGGATCTCGTGCAAATACCGTTCGGAATATTTCAGGAAGAGTCCCCAAAGACGCATCGTTCGGTCCGGGTCGCGCCCGAGCATATGATTTGAATTCGGAAATTCGACAAAATCGAAGACGGGACAGGAGTCGTCGGCGGCAACGTCGGCGATACTTTTCGCGCCGAGTTTTTCAAACGCGGCGGTCAATTTGTCTTTGTGCCCCGTTCCAACGAGAATATCCTTCGAAGCGTACGCGGCGATCGTCGGCGTTACGCCGGGTTTGACGTAACTCAACGGCGAAATGGAATCGATCAGCGCTTCCGTCTCGTCCGTCGGATTCTCAATGTCGTCCGCCGTCAGTTCCGCGCCGGTCATTGCGGAAACGAGCGTCGCGACCGTCTTCGACTTTTGAACGGAACTCCACGCGTCGTAGTGGAAGTCGATCGGAGCGACGCGCGCCATGACGAATTTAACCTCCAACGGCGCCGTCTTTCCCCGCTTGTACGCGTACAACGACGCAATGTGCCCGCCTGCCGAATGCCCGCTCAACGCGACGCGATCCAATCGGTATCCGTACTTAGCGCCGATCTCCTTCGCCTTTTCAAGCGCCTTGTCGACGTCGTCTAAAACGGCCTCGATCGTGTACTCTTCTTTTGTGTCTTCGGAGTAAAGCAGGTACTCCATGTTGAAAGAGAGATAGCCCGCCTTAGCGGCGCGTTTCGCAAATCCAACCTGCTCCGCGCGCGAGCCGCCGACCCACGCGCCGCCGTGGATAAAGAGCGCTGCGCCGCGCAACTTTTCCGGCGCGCGATTCTTCGGAACGTACGCGTCGAAAACCTGATATTCTTCGTCGCCGTAGCGCACGTCGAGAAGCGCCTCGCCGTCGATCTCTTCGTCCCAGTTCTCAAAATATCCGCCGTCCTTGAGCGCGTTGCGAACGTAGTACCCGCAACTCGCAACGCCGACCAGCAGAATGAGCGCGCCGCACAATAGAAAATAAAGCGCGCGACGTTTCCAGCTCGTCTTGCGCGGTTTTACAGCGGTCGTCGCGACGCCCTTTGCGACGTCGTCTTGATGATCTTCCGTCATAGCGCCTCCCTACGCGCACAGATTTCGTCGCGCGTTTCCTTGATTATATAACAAATGGCAACAAAAGGAAGTCGTTGGAGCGCATGCGCGCGAAACCGAAACTTTTTTTGATAAAAAAGCCCGTTCGTCAATACCCAAAGGAAATCAAAATCGGTATAATATTCTGCGGCGAAATTCCCCGCCTTATGGTTCGTCGGTTGTTTTTTGACGAAACTATCGTCGATTTATCGTGTTTAAAATGTAGAACAGACGCCGAGTTTATCGCTCGTGAACAGCGTTAAGGACGACCCAATTGAGTTCCGATCAAACGCCCAACGCAGTCGAGTACGACGACGAAGACGCGCGCCTCATGCTAGCGGTGCAAGCGGACGATCCGTACGCATTTGAAGAGCTCATGACGCGAAATCAGTCGCGAGTTCGCGCTTTTTTGCAACGTCTTGTCGGAAACGCGCTTCTTGCCGAAGATCTCACGCAAGAAGTCTTTATGCGCGTCTTTAAGCATCGCGCGACGTATCGTCAAGAAGCGCGCTTCACAACGTGGCTCTATCGCGTCGCTCACAACGTCGCCTTCAACGCGTTGCGAACGAAGAGCCGCCGTCCGGAAACGCTCTTTAGCGGCGTCGCGTCAAGTTCGTCCACAACGACCTCCGGATTTGAGAACGTCGTTATGGAACGCACGGGAGCGTCTCCGACGCGTCAAATCGCGCGACTGGAACTCCAACAGATCGTGCGCGCCGCCGTCGACGCGCTCGCGCCGCGACAACGCGAAGCGATTATACTCGCGCGATTTGAAGGCATGAGTTACCAAGAGATCGCCGACGTGATGAATCTGTCGCCGCCGGCGGTTAAGTCGCTGTTGTGCCGCGCTCGTCTCAACCTTAAAGAAGCGCTCGCGCCTTATGTCGAAGAGGGGAAATTGCCGCTATGAATTATAAATACGACGCGCAAATCGACGCAATCGACGCGATCGACGACGGCGATTGCGACGATTACTCGCCAAACGAACTCGGCGACGACGGCGGCGGAGATATCGTTGACTCGATCGAACTGCTCATCGCCGATTATCTCGACGACGCGCTCTCCCCGGAAGATCGAAGCTCTTTTGAACGCCTCGTCGACAAAGACGAGTCCCTACGCAAACGCGTTGAAGAAGAACGAAACGCGTGGAACGCGCTCGATTTTCTCGAAGTCGAACCGGAATCGAACGATCTTGTCGAAACGACCGTCGAACGCCTCAACGCGGAAACGGAAGCGGAAATCACGCGCGTCTCCGAAGCGCGAAAGAAATCGCGGCGACGCGCCGTCGGCGTCCAGGTCGTCGCGTCCGCGCTTCTACTTCTAACCGGATATTTCGCGTTCGCCGCCGTTATGCCGAGCGCGGAAACGAGACGCGAACGCGACGCCAAAGTCGTCGAAAGACTCGCGCAACTCGAAGCAGTCGGCGACTTCGAATTTCTCGTCGCTCTCGACTCCGCCAACCTCTTCGACGTATGGCGCGCGAAAATGCGCGAAAATCAACTCGCGACCGAAGGAAAAATCGCGCCGGCGCTCGAAACGCGCGAAGGCGAAGTCGACAGACCTTACGCCGAACTCGCCCAAGATCGCGTCTTCTATCGTCTCGAACGCCGATTCGAAGCGTTGCCGGCGAAAGAGCAAGATCGTTGGAGAAATCTCCGCGCGCAAATCGACGCCGCTTCGAACTCTTCAAAGTTGCTGCGCACGCTCGACGACTACAATTTCTGGCTCGCAACGTCGACGACTCCGTCCGATCGCGAACGACTCGACGCCATGTCGACGAGCGACCGCGTGGCGGAGATTCGCCGCAAAGTCGACGAATCGAATCGTTCGCTCGATTTCTTTCGCAAATTGCGCGAGGGACCGGCGCCGCAAGGATTCCCGTTGCAGCCGCCGACTCCCAACTCCGGCGCGAATCCAAACGCGAATCCCGGAACGAATCCGAACGACGCCGAGCGAACGCCTCCGCCGACGAATAATAAGGCGCTCTCGGCGCTCCGCGCGTCGTTGCCTGACGAAATCAAAAACGAGAACCTGGCGCCTCTTTACTGTCAATACGTCAACTTTCTCCGTTCGAAAGGCGGCGACGAAAGTCCGAACGGACAGTGCGAAGGAATCGTCAACTTCCTTAAAGAATCGGATCCGAATTGTCTCACGAGCGATTTCTCCGATTGCGGGAAAAACTACGTTAAAGGGCTCGACGAATCGACGAAATCAACGATTCTCGGACTCCTTGTTTCGATCAGTTTCCTTGAAGAAACGGAGCGAAATCGCGCGCCGGAAACGCGCCCGTTCCAATATCGTCCGCGGGGCGAATTTCCGCAAGATCGCGGTAAGTTCGGACCGCGAGGCGGCGCGCCGGACTTTAAAATGAAGGGCGAATCGGTCGCCGAACTCGCGCGATCGTTGCAGAACGCGCGCGGCGCGACGCGCGACTACATTACGTCGTGCCCGGCGCAAGAAGCGCGCGGACTGCTCCTCGGACTCCATTGGGGAAACTGGTTCGGCGGAAGATTCGAACCGGTCGGAATGCCGGGTCCGCCTAATCAATTCAACGGCGGGCGCAACGTCAGACCGCCGCAACAATCGAACGAAAAGCCTCAAAATTAGCGTACAAAGTCTGTTAATAACGCGACCGAACCATGTCAAAAGCGCGCGAAACCAAGCGAATCGCGCGCTTTGTCGTTATATTCAAAACAATCGTCTTAACTATTTATCTTGCGCATAATCCGTCAAATATTCACATTCAGCGCGACCCCAACAAACGTTCGTTATTTGTCAGTTTTCTTAATTTATTTCTTTTCCTGGAACTTGTTTTTCTAGCTATTCATCGTATATTATCATCAGTAACAGGCGCCGAGCGCCCGTTGAGCAAATGGTATTTTCTTTTTGCGTTGGTTACTTGGGTGACGACTTGCAACGACGCAAAGCGCCGGGAGCGGAGGGGTTCGTTCCCGGCGCATTCTTTTTTGGCTGCGCGCGCGTCTTGTTTCTCCTTCTTCTTGACGATCGGTCGTTTTCCGATATAATGGCGACTCGGCGCCGATGGGCGCGACGTTAATAGCGCGTCGACTGCGTCGTCCATGCAAATCCCAAGATATTACGTGAGTAAAATCGATCTAAAATGGCAAATTGATTAATTGCGGTCAAACCGCTGCGGAGACGTCCGATGCAAACTAGGATGATTTTCAAACCGGATCTAATCGAGGCGATCGATGAGAACGACGTCTCGTTCATGACAAACTTCTGCTCGTCCCTTCAACCGGAGAACGCGGCGGACGTCCTCAGCGATTTAACGTCCGATCAAATCTGGACAGTCTTTCAGCATAACAAGCGGTCTACCTGCGCTAAAATTTTTTCTCGTATCGTACGCGACAAACAAATCGAAGTCGTTAAAACGTGTCCGCCGGCTGAGGTCGCTAAACTTCTCGAGGAATTGCCGAGCGACGATCGCGCGGACATTTTAAACGAAATTCAAGCGTCCGTAATCAGTACGTTTTGCCTGGAGCTCCACCCTGCGACCGCCGCCGATCTTCTGGCGTGTCTCGAGCCGAAAAAGATTTTAGACGTCTTTCGATCGTGTCCGAACGAGCTATGCGCGGAAATCTTTACGTATCTCGACCGAAACGACCAAATTCGGATCGTCGAGTCTTCCCCGCGCGCGGACGTCGCAAAGCTCCTTGAAGAAGCGGCGCCGGACGATCGCGTCGACTTATTAAACGACGTCAAAGAAGAGGTCGATCCGCAGGTCGCCGTCGAGCTCGTGCAATTACTCTCGAAGGAAGAGCAGAGCGACGTTCAGATGCTCGCAAAGTATCCGGACGAAGTCTGCGGCGCCGAAATGACCACGGACTTCGTGAGTTTGCGCGAAGACATGACCGTACGCGAGGCGATCGAAGAGATTCGCGTGCAGACGCACAAGATGGAGACGGTCTATTACCTTTACGTCCTCGACGCGGAAGGGCGACTCGCCGGAGTCGTTTCCGCGAAAGACCTTTTGCGACGCATTGGCGAGCAGGACGTTAAGATTAAAGAGTTCATGAAATCGGCGCAATCGCTCGTCACGGTCAATGCGAACCAGAAGCGCGAAGACGCCGTTTTGCTCGTCGAAAAGTACGACTTTCTCGCGATTCCCGTAATCGACGAGAAAACGAACAAAATGCTCGGGGTCATAACGCACGACGACGTTCTCGACGCGGCGGTTGAAGATCTCGTCGAAGACGCGCACCGAAGCGCGGCGGTCGATCCGCTCGGCGACGAAACCTACCTCGGTTCCAACCTTTTCTGGCTCGCGCGCAAACGCCTAACGTGGCTTGCGATCCTACTCTTCGGCGCCATTACGACGGCGCTCATTCTCAAGCTCTTTAGCGACGTTAGCGATCGCGTCGTCTGGCTCATCGCCTTCCTTCCGATGATCGTCTCGACCGGCGGCAATAGCGGCGGGCAATCGGCGACCCTTGTCATAACGGCGTTGGCGACTGGGGAAATCAAGCTCAAAGACTGGCGCGTCGTTGTCAAGCGCGAAACGTCGATGGGGATCATACTCGGACTTGCCATGGGGGCGTTGGGACTCGTCAACGCCCTAATCATCTACGGCGGCAAGGTTCCGTTCCTTCAACTCCTCATCGTACCTCTTTCGGTGCTCTGCATTGTTTTCTTCAGCAACCTGACGGGCGCTCTCCTGCCTCTCTTCTTTAAAAAGCTCAAATGCGATCCCGCCATTATGAGCAACCCGTTTGTCGCTGGCCTTTCCGACACGATCGGCACCTTCATTTACATGCTCCTCGCCTTACTCCTCATCGCGCCGCTGTACCCCGGGTCGTGAAGGGTTTCGCAAACGTCAAGAACAAACGACAATATACAAACGCCGCGCGCGAGAAATCGAACGCGGCGTTTGTCATTTGAGGTCGACGACGCGCCGACACTATTTCGCAACCGCGCGCGCCCACTCGATAAAATTCGCGGTCGAGTCTCCGACGCGTTCCGCCTTGGTGTGGAATTGTCCCCACACCGTCTCGAAATCAACGTTTATCTTCGAATCGTACGCACGCAACGCCAACGCCAAATTCACCTCCGTCGACAGCGACGTGTCGCTCTGACGAATCCCCGTGCGAATACGCCAATATGGCGCAATCTTCGCCTTACCGTAGCCCGTCTGACCATACGTTAAGTAAAAAAGTGGAGAATACGCGTTCAAACGGTATGAGACTGAATAGCCTTGCCCGCCAACGACGTCGAGTTTTGCGAAATCTGCTTTGAAGTCGGC
>ONGM01000181.1 GCA_900317365.1 uncultured Planctomycetota bacterium | reverse complement strand
TTCGGCGCAAAACTCTTTACAGGCGTCGTGCCGCGAAATATTCGTCCAAAGTTCGCGTCGCTCTCGGTAAGGTCGTCGCCGCAATTATATCGCGTCGTCGTTCCCGCGCGACAAGCGTATTCCCATTCCGCTTCCGTCGGAAAATCAAACTTCATACCGTCGGGCGCAACTTTGGCGTCATTGAGTTTACGAATGAATTTATTGCAATCGTTCCAACTCACACTTTCAACAGGTCGGGCGTCCGCGCCTCGAAATCTGCTCGGATTCATCCCTGTTACCGCCATCCAAAGCGCCTGCGTTACCGGCGTCTCCAAAAGCCAAAAGCCGCGCATTAGCGTTACCTCATGCTGAATTTCGTCGTAGCTCCTGCCCTCTTCGTCCTCCGGACTCCCCATAAGAAACGTCCCCGGAGGACAATAGCGAAAGACCGCCTTCACGCCGTAAAGCGTGATTTCGAGGGGATCGCCTGCCTTCCTGGATTCCAGCGTGTTTATCGATTGAAGATTCGAGGTAGGCATATTTGTTTTTCCTGCGTTTATTGCGATTCTTTGATTTCGGTAGCCTAAGACGTTCCCAACGCGCGGTTCGCTAGTTCAACGACCTGAGGGCGAGGCGGAACCCAACGAATGAATACCGTTCCTCCGACGAGGATAAGCCCCGGTCGGCCGAACGGCAACTCCAAACGCAGCCGAACCAGCTACCGCCGCGAATAACGCGACGCGAACCGTACTTAGAACCTTGCGGATCCACAGGCGGCTCCCCAAATAGCAAGTCAAACCGATCGAACCCCCATTCCTCAACGTTCCCGTGCATATCGTAGAGGCCCCACGCGTTTGGCGCGTAGCTCTTCACCGGCGTCGTTCCGCCAAATATATCGCCAAAGTTCGCGTCGTACTCCGTGAGTTTGTCGCCGCAATTGTATGGAGTCGTCGTTCCCGCTCGACAGGCGTATTCCCATTCCGCTTCCGTCGGAAAATCAAATTTCAAACCGTCAGGCGCCAATCTCTCTGCGTTTAGCTTTTGGATAAAAGAGTTGCAATCGTCCCAACTCACCTGTTCAACCGGTCGCGCGTCTATGCCTTGAAAATTACTCGGATTCTCTCCCGTGACCGTCTTCCAAAGAGCCTGCGTTACCGGCGTCTCCAAGAGCCAAAAGCCGCGCGTTAGCGTTACCTCATGCTGAATTTCGTTGAAATCCCTGCACGTCTCGTCCTCCGGACTCCCCATGAGAAACTTCCCCGGCGGGCAATAGCGAAAGACAGTCTTCACGCCGTAAAGCGTGAGTTCGAGCGGGTCGCCTGCCTTCAAGAGTTCCGGGGAGTTTATCGATTGAAGATTCGAGGCGGTCATGTCTGTCTTTCCTGCGTTTATTACGTGTTTTAGATTCCTATAGCCTACTGTTCGCTAGCTCAACGACCTGAGGGCGAGACGGAACCCGCAACCGAATCGGCTGAAAGAAATGTAGTTATTTCGAGAGTCAGATCGGCAGAGGAATGCGAAGTAATACCAACATCCGCCGCGAACGACGCGCGTCACGCCTTCTTTAGGCCCTTGCGGATCCCGCGTCGGTTTCCGAGGATAATCGCCATACCAATCAGAACACCATTCCCAAACGTTCCCGTGCATGTCGTAGAACCCCCACGCGTTTGGCGCATAGCTCTTAACCGGCGTCGAAGAGCCAATTATTCGGTTAAAGTTCGCGTTATTCTCCGTGAGTTCATCGCCGCAATTATATCGACTCGTCGTTCCTGCGCGGCACGCGTACTCCCATTCCGCTTCCGTTGGAAAATCAAACAGAACGTCGGGCGCAACTTTGGCGTTATTGAGTTTGCGAACGAATTCATTGCACTCGTACCAACTCACATTTTCAATAGGTCGTGCGTACGCGCCTCGAAATAAGCTCGGATTTTTCCCTGTAACCGCCATCCAAAGAGCCTGCGTTACCGGCGTCTCCAAGAGCCAAAAGCCGCGCGTTAGAGTTACCTCATGCTGAACTCCGACTTCGCACCCGTCCTCCGCGTCCTCATCATCCTCATCGTCCTCCGGACGGCCCATGAGAAACGTCCCCGGCGGGCAATAGCGAAAGGTCGCCTTCACGCCGTAAAGCGTGAGTTCGAGCGGGTCGCCTGCCTTCCAGGATTCCGGCGTGTTTATCGATAGAAGTTTCGAGGCGGTCATGTCTGTCTTTCCTGCGTTTATTATGATTCTTTGATTTCAGTTGCCGAACGCGCCCATCGCTCACGGATCGCTAGCTCAAGGACCTGAGGGCGAGACGGAACCCGTAGCCGTAACCGCTTAAGGAAGGATAGACGGAGTTTCGCCGGGCGGATCGGCAGGAGTCGGCGTGATTACACCAACAGCCGCCGCGAACGACGCGGTACGCACCGTTCTTAGGACCTTGCGGGTCGACTCTCTTGGTTGAAGGAGCGCGTCTACGCCAATCGGAAACCCATTCCCAAATGTTCCCGTACATGTCGTAGAACCCCCACGCGTTCGGCGCGAAACTCTTTACAGGCGTCGTTCCGCCAAACGTCTCGTTAAAGTTTGCGTCGCTTTCGGTAAGCGCGTCGCCGCAATTATATCGCGTCGTCGTTCCCGCTCGGCACGCGTACTCCCATTCCGCTTCCGTCGGTAAATCAAACTTCATACCGTCGGGCGCAACATTGGCGTTTAACTTACGAATGAAGCCGTTGCAGTCGTACCAACTCACCTGCTCGACAGGTCGGGCGTCCATGTCTTGGAAATGGCTCGGGTTCACTCCTGTTACCGCCATCCAAAGCGCCTGCGTTACCGGCGTCTCCAAAAGCCAAAAGCCCCGCGTTAGCGTAACCTCATGCTGAGTTTCGCCATCTTCTCTACCCTTCTCGTCCTCCGGACTCCCCATGAGAAACGTCCCCGGAGGACAGTAACGAAAGACCGCCTTCACGCCGTAAATCGCGAGTTCGAGGGGGTCGCCTGCCTGGCGCGAGATACGCAAATCGAAGTTCGTTTCTTTCATTTTCGTGCCTTTCGACGACGGCAATGACGACGGCGATCAACGTCGTCGCCTCGCGTCGAACTTTGCGTTGAATTGAGCGCAAATACGACGACGTCTTACTCCCATTAAAATACCAATTAAAGCGACGATTTAAACACGCCATATCAAAAAACGCGTCGACCTGCAAAATTTTGCGGTTCGACGCGTTTGCTCAAAGCGTATGCTGAAGGCAGGCGGGCGTTCTCCGACGCTATTCCTCCTCGGAGTCGGGGGCGGCGCCTTTCTTAGGCGGGTTATTCGGTTCCTGAACGATCGGGATCGCGTCGACTTCGGGGTTCTCGCGCAGGCGAATCAGGCGGGTTTCCGCCCCAATGAAGAGCTTCGCCTGGGGTCCGTCGGCGAGCGCGCGAATTCGATCGGCGTTCGAGAAGCGTAGCGCGAGCGAACCCGCCGTCTCGACGTACGACTGCAGTCGCTCGGAGATCGTCGGGTTGGCGTCGCCGAACTCCGGCGCTTCGTCGGTAACGAGCAAGGCGGAGGGACCGTTGTAATTTTCCGGGAAAATGAGAACGCAACGCGAGCGTTTCGGGGAGGCGAAGAGTTCGCCGAGCGCGTCGCAGTCTTCCTTACGTCGGGCGACGACGACGTAGGCGTCGGAATCGAGGCGCAGTTTGCGTCCCCAAGGAAGGACATGGGCGTCCCAGACCGTCGGGTTCGGCTTGTATTTCAGCATATCGCGAACGCGCGGTGCGAAGGAGTTCTCGCAGAGAGTGCATCCGGTGGAAGGCTGGGGAATCCGCTTGACGCCAAATTCCTGTCGTGCGTACGCGGCGAGTTTAACGCGGCTTCGCCCTGAGAACGCGCGCAATTTTTCGCGATCGAGATCGCCGGAGAGTTCGAATTCGGTTTTCGGGAGAAGGCGCGCCGAAAGGGGTCGAACGAGCTTCCCTTCGAGCCCGGACTCTCGCGAAATGAGCGTGAGCTGGTGAATCTTCTGACTATTCGGTCGCTGTCCGGCGACTTCACCGGTCGCGACGAAGTCGGCGCCGATTTCCGACATGAGTTTCGCGGCTTCGCGTAGCATGAGGGTGCGGCAGTCGACGCACGGATTCACGTTCGAGCCGTAGCCCCATTTCGGATGCGCCAACATAGCCATATATTCTTCGCCGAAGGATCGAACGACAAGTTCGATACCTAAGGCGTCGGCTTCTTCCTTCGCCGCCTTGGAGCAGTCGTGGAAGGGCGTTATCATATTGAGCCCGACGACCTCGACGCCTTGTTGTTTTAATACGCAAACGGCTAAGATACTGTCTAATCCGCCGGAAAAAAGAACGATCGCTTTCATTGCGCTTACAGTTTCTCTTCAACTAAACGAGGCTGAGTTCAGGCAAGCTCGGAAAACAGGACGCGTCGGCGGTCTCCAGGCGGAACGCAACCTGCGCGCGGCGCAGGCGTCTCCTATGCGTTAGTTGAGGCGCTCGACTCAACGCCGCCGCGTCCGACGCGTCCAAAAATCCAAACGACCTTAACGTCGCCGTATCGACAAATTCATCGTGGGACGTTCGTGATATTATAAAGGGAAAATTCGAATCGAGGAGTCCCCAGCGCGAGGAAATCGTAGGAGCGTTGTGAAAAAGTCGCGTCAATGAGAGTCGGAGAGCAGAATCGCACGGCAAAACAAAACAAAACGTGCGGCAATAAAAAAAGGTCGCCTCCTCATATGAAGGCGACCAAGCCAGCGGGGAGAATCGAACTCCCAACCTTAGCATTACGAATGCTACGCTCTGCCAGTTGAGCTACGCGGGCGAATTCAGTATGAACGCGAAAAATCGCGAAAAGCCAGCGGGGAGAATCGAACTCCCAACCTTAGCATTACGAATGCTACGCTCTGCCAGTTGAGCTACGCGGGCTTGAAAGTCGCACGTCGACTTTCCCGTATTATAGTTTCGTTCAACGATTCGTCAAGGGACGAATTACAAAATCATGAAAAAACGTTGAATAAGGGTCAGCGCGCGAGGAATAGGGTTAAAAATTGATACGCGACGGCGCAGTAGAGGAACGGAACCGCGCAATAGTTCAGCGCGGCGTTAAAAAGCCCGCGACGATACGCTTCAAACGCCGACCGCGCACCGGATTTCGCGCGCGCTTCGCCGTCGAAAGGATCGTCGAACTCCGGATCGTCCTCCGCCCCGTCCGTAGAAACGCCCGCTCGCGACACGCCTTTACCCGATTCCGCGTCCGACTCGTCCTTGCGTTCATAGCGACCTTCAAAGGTTCGCTCGAACATGAGAATCGCGCCGAGAAAGCACGCGCAAAGAACGAGCGCTCCCGCCGCGCGGCGCATACCGTACTCGCGCGACGCAATCGCCGTAAAAGAGACAAGCCAAATCCCGAAAAGCGCGCAACCGTAAATAAATCGCGCGCGACTCCGCGTCGCTCCCGTCGTTATCATATTCGCGCAAAACATAATAAAAAGCGCGCAACTCGCGATCGCGAGAAAATTCGTTAGCGAAGAAGACACGATCGGCGCAAGAACAACGGCGCCGTCCGCATTCAACGTCGGCTCGGAAAAAAAGCGGATCCAAAAGTTCGGAAACGTGATCGCCGCAAGGGATATGCCGCCCAGCCCAAGTCCGAGACCGCGCGAAACGACGTTTTTGAACGTGTCCCCGTAGCAATAAATCGACGCGGAAAGAAGAACGAGGACGATCGGAGATTTCACGAACAGAACCTCAAAGAGCGAGATCTTCGTCGGATCCAGGGTTACAAGCGCGGCAATGAGCGAACAGAGCGTCATCGCCGCGTAAAGCAACGCGACGACGCGACTCTTGCGACGACTCGCCCAAACCTCGCCGAGCGCGCACATAACGAGCAGCGCCGTTATTACGCGACTCGTCGCGCACTCGCTCTGCCACAGGAGCATGGCGGCGACCGCAACGAAATGCAACGTCGTCGACGGAAGCGCGAGCGCCACGAGGAACGCCCCCGTCGCCCAAAACGCGGGAAAGCGAGGATCGATCGACAAGACCGGCTCCGGGTCGAACTCTTGCGCCGAATCGTCCCCGACTCCGTACTCTTCTTCAATTCCGCCCTCGTCGGGATCGTCAAACGCCGCGTTCACCGTCTGCGCAAAGGAATCCGCGTCCGTCAATTGCAACGGCGAATCCGTTCCAAGCAAAATAAAGGAGAACCCGAAAAAAATCGACCCGACGATGAAAAAAATGCGCGACGTCGAGTTATGGCCGTTGCGGCGCGTTACGAACGCGATGGCGTACGCCGCCCCCAGCGCGATTCCGATCGTTAGAAAGCGCGCAAAACTCGAAAAATGAACCCACGAATCGGAGACCGCGAGAAGAATCGCCGCGACCCCCGATAGGTAAATAATCGCGCTAATCGCCGTAATAAAAAGTTCTTGACGCGCGCGCGATTCTTTCAACGACGCGGAGCGAGCCGTTCCGCTCGACGCGCCGCCACAAGCGTTGCGCGAAGAAAAGTTTCCTGCGGACGCCGCCGTTTCTGACTTGGCGTCGGACTCGTCGTCAAACAGATCGCGATCGTCGTCGAAGATTGGTCGGGACATTGTGTCGCTCCTTTATGAAACTGAGGAGAAACGCCGAGATTTACAAATAGGAGACGATTGTCAATCAAATTACCAATACGAGGATTATACCAACTAAAGGCGAGATGTAAAGGGACGTCGCGTCGAACGCGCTCCCTATATTAGACGCGCGAGGTTCGGACGCGCTTTATCTTTTCCGCGCGTTTTCTTAAAAAACCATAGCGTTCACGCCGCCAAAGGATACAATTGAGAACGAACGCGGCGCGCTCAATCAGAGTCGCGAGACAGGAGAATAACGATGGATTTCTATTGCACAGACTACGGAACGCGCGAGCGGTGGCGCATTATGGCGACGCGCGACGCGCAAAGCGAACGGAGGGAGTTCTGGCGCAACCTTCCCGATCTTCCGTTCCGTCCGAACGACGGGCACAAGGGGACGTTTGGCGTTACGCTCGTCGTCGCGGGATCGCGCGGTATGTCGGGCGCGGCGGGACTTGTCGGCGCCGCCGCGCTCAGGGCCGGCTCGGGACTGACGCGCGTCGTCGTTCCGGAGGCGATTCAAGACACGGTCGCCGGTTACGCGCGGGAATACACGACGATCGGAGCGCCGTGCGACGCGTCGGGTCGTTTCACCGAGGACGCGCTCGAACTGATTCTCGACGAGGCGCGGTCAGCGACGGTCGTCGCCGTCGGGCCGGGCTTAGGGCGGTCTCAAGCGCTTTCGCGCCTCGTCGTCAATCTTTTCTTCTCACTGCCGAAACCGGCGATTTTCGACGCGGACGCGCTCAACGCGCTCGCGGCTTGTCGAATTTTCGACGAGGACGCGGACCCGTTCGAGGAAGGGGCGAGCGCGACGCTTTCATCGCCGCGTCGCACGCAAGGCGCGCGCGTTTTAACGCCGCATCCGGGCGAATTTCAGCGACTTTTCGGCTTCAAGCCGAGCGGTGACTACGAAGCTCGCGTCTGCGCGGCGAGCGACGCCGCGTTGAAAACGTTTCGGTACCCGACCGTAGCGACGGAAAATCGCAACGGATACGAAGGGAGCGTCGTGGCGCTCAAAGGCGCGGGAACGGTGATCGCTCAAGCGTCGACTCAGATCCAATTTTGCGAAGAAGACGCGACGACGGAGACGAACGTTGTCGGGCAATACGTCGTGAATTACACGGGCAACGCCAACCTTTCGACGGGGGGTAGCGGGGACGTTTTAACGGGGATCGTCGCAGGTCTCATGGCGCAGGGTCTCGGGGTCATGTCGGCGACGCGTCTCGGCGTTGCGTTGCACGGAATCGCGGCGGAATTACGAACGCGGGTCGCTTCGCGCGGGGCGGTCGCGTCGGATATTATCGCGTTTCTTCCGTACGCGTTCGATTACGTCGCGATCGCGCGGGAAACGGCGCGAAAAGATTGAATCGCGCGAACGAATCGCTACAATTGGCGGCGTAGACGGATCGGCGGTAGACGCAAAATCGCGCTTTACGTCGGCGCGCGTCGTCATGAATTTAAAACATAACGGAAGATAGGGAGAAGCATGAGAGCTATACGTATTCTATTATGCGCGCTAGTCGTCGTATCGGCGGCGTTTCGCGTAGCGCATTCGGAGGCGGCGACGCTCGAATCGTCGGTCAAGCTCGGCGCGGTCGTGGTCACATTCGCGGAAGGGGCCGATCAAATCGTCGTGCAACTATCGCGAAACGACGCCGTTTTCGCTCAGACGACGGTCGGCAAAGCGGAGGTAGCGTCCTATACGACGAGCGACGACGCGGCGGAGCTGGCGCTCAAGACCGGGTTCACCATTCGTTTCTCGGCGCCGACCGCCGGCGCGAGCGACTGCGCGAACTTCGTCGTTCTCGACTACGAGTACGCAGGGAACGGCGTTCTGACCTTTGAAGAGCCGCTCCAATGGGAGGCGGTCTGCTTCGAGGGTCTGCCGCTCGACATGTTCAAGTCGTTCGGTACGGCGGGTCTCAAGTCGGTCGACGGCGCTGCGGGAAGCTACGCGTTCATGGCGCTCGTCGAACCGGAAACGCGCAGCGGTCTCGTAGGCGGGTGGATCACGAGCGAGCGCGCCGGCGCCGTCGTGCGCTCCGCCAAGACGGCGGAAAACGCGCTCGTTATGATTCCGCGCCTCGACTTCGGCAAGTATAACGCGCGCAAAGAAGACGTTCTGCGCGAGCGTTTCGTACTCGGCGCCTTCGAGGACTGTCGACTCGGGCTAGAAGCGTACGCCGACATGATCGCCGACCATTATTCGATTCAATTGAAAAAAGATTGTATCGTCGGATACTGCACGTGGTACTCCGACAAGCACGGCGGTTCCAGCGACGAAAACGCGATGAAAGAGCTCGCCGAAGCGCTCGAAAAGGATTTCGGCGACTTTGGGTTGCAATACGTCCAAATCGACGACAGGTGGCAATTAGGCGACTCGAAGAACGGTCCGAATAAGAATTTCACAGGTCATCGTCCCAACGGGCCGTATCCTTCGGGGATGAAGGCGACGTCCGATTATCTCAATTCTCACGGACTCGTCGCCGGAATCTGGTTCATGCCTTTTTCCGGCAACTATAACGACCCGTGGTTCGCGGACAAGCAAGATCTCTTCGTCCGCAGCGCGATCGATTACCCGGCGGAAGGCGAGAAGAACACGCGCCGCTATTCGTCGATCAACCAGAAGAAAGGCGAGCCGTACGAGACGTTCTGGGGCGGCACGTGCCTCGACACGTCGAATCCGAAGACGCGCGAGTATATTCGCGACGTCGTCGAGCGGATCACGCAAGACTGGAATTACAAATTCATAAAAATCGACGGGATGTGGTGCGGCGCCGGAATCGAACAGCTCTACGTCAACGACGAATATATGCTCGACGATATCGGCATGCAGATTCTTCACGACCCGCGCGCGACGAACGTCGAGAACTTCCGCAAGGGGCTTGAGCTCGTTCGCGAGACCGCGAAGGACACGTTTATACTCGGGTGCAACGTCTCGCAGAATATGCGGATTCTCGCCTCCTCGTACGGACTCGTCGACGCCATGCGCGTCGGGCCCGACAACGGCGCCTCGTGGCAAGGCGTGCGAACCGGACCTTGGCGCGGAACCAATCGCTACTTCTATAACGCCCGCGTCTGGTACAACGACCCGGATCCCGTCTACGCGCGAACCTCCATTCCGCTCGACCGAGCGCGCGTCTCCGCGACCTGGGCCGCGCTGACCGGACAGCTCTACGCGCTTAGCGACTGGGTTCCCGACTACGACCAAGAGCGCGTCGACCTCGTGCGCAAAACGATACCGAACCACGACTGCAAAAACGTTCGTCCGGTCGATCTCTTCGACGTCGATTTTCCGAGCGTCTGGCTTCTGACCGACGAAACCTCCGGCGTCCGTCGCGACGTCGTCGGACTCTTCAACTGGAGCGGCGACGACGCGCAAGAGTTCGATCTTTCTCCGGAAAAACTCGGACTCCCCCTCGTCGACGCCAACAGCGAGCCCGTCTCCGAATACGTCGCGTACGATTTCTGGAACGACCGATTCGTCGAGCCGTTCGCCAACTTCAAGGCGACCTTGCCGAAGGAAAGCTGCGCCGTTTACGCCGTTCGACCGGTCGGCGACGCGCCGTTCCTGCTCAGTACGTCCCGACACGTCGCCCAATGCGTTCTCGACGTTGAAAAAGAGGCTTGGAACCCCGACGCCAAAGAACTGACGCTCGTCGTCGACGTTCCGAAAAAACTCGCCTACGAACTCCGCGTCTACAATCCCGCGACGAAAGAGCTCGAACGCTTCGTCGTCCCCGAATCGTACGCGGGAAAACGCGTCGAGATCGTCTATAAACAAGACGTGATCGACGGGCAAAAATTCCAAATTCAGCCCTAGTCGACGTCGCTTCTATCCGTCGGCAAGTTCGTCGGCAAGTTCGTCGGCGAGACCGACTCCAAGACAGACGTTAAGATCGTCAAAGGTTCGCGAAATGCAGTCCGATTCCGTCAAATCCTCGAATTTGTACGCCGTCGTTATGGCCGGGGGCGCAGGCTCTCGACTCTGGCCGGAAAGCCGCGCCAAAACGCCGAAGCCGTTTCTCAAACTCGGGGAAGACGGCAAATCCCTACTGCGCGCGACCTTTGATCGACTCGACGGGCTCGTTCCGCTCGAAAATCGATTCGTCGTCGCCGGACGCAACTTCGCTCAACTCGTCCGCGAAAGCCTCCCGGAACTCGGCGAATCTCGACTCCTCCTCGAACCGATCGGACGCGACACCGCGCCGTGCGTCCTCTGGTCCGCCCTCGAAATCGCACGTCTCGACCCCGACGCGACGACGATCGTTCTCCCCTCCGACCACGCGATCGCCCCGGCCGACGCGTTTCGCAACGCGCTCGACGTCGCCGCCCGCCTCGTCGAAAATCGCCCGGAACGCGTCGTGACCCTCGGAATTCCGCCGACCGAGCCGTCCTCCGCCTTCGGATACGTCGAACGGGACGCGCGACTCGACGAAATCCCGGAAGAACTCGGCGTCGCGTACCGCGCCGTGCGCTTTCACGAAAAGCCCGACCGCGAAACGGCGATCGAATACCTCGCCTCGAAACGCTACTACTGGAACGCCGGCGTCTTCGTTTGGAAGGCGCGCCGCATTCTCGATCTCGTCAAACGCCTCGAACCGGCGCTCGGCGCGACCATCGACGAACTCCAAGCGCTCGCCCCGCCTCAAAATCGCCTTCTCGACGCCTGCCCGCGATTCGACGCGATCTTTTCACGCGCCAAACGCGTCTCGATCGATCGCGCCGTGCTCGATAAACTCACGGACGACCTCGTCGTCGTCGACTGCGAACGCTTCCACTGGAACGATCTCGGGACCTACGCGGCGCTCGAACGCCTCGCGGCGCCGGACGCAAACGGAAACGCCGTCGTCGGAGCGCGACTCGTCGCGCTGAATTCCTCCGGCGTCTTCGCCCGCGTCGCCGCGCCTCGCCTGCCTTCGCCTCGCCTGCCTTCGCCTCGGCAAAAGCTCGTCGCGCTCGTCGGCGTTCAGGACCTGCTCGTCGTCGACGCCGGCGACGCCTTGCTCGTCGCAAAGAAAGGAAACGACGACGCTTTGCGCGAACTCGTGGAAAAACTCCGCGACGGTAGCCTCGACGACTATCTATAGCGCGCCTATAGCGTCTCGACGGCGCCTTTCGCCCCCGCGCCGACGTCGAATCCGGGATTTTTTTCGCTTTTTTTAAAACTTTTTTCCCCGAAAAGGCGCCCAAAAAAGCCTGCCTTTCCCCACAAATCCGGGCTTTTTCCTTGTCTGTTCATATATATATTTCCTATCTTCGCAGCGTTTCTGCCAATCTTTGAAAAAAATCTCGAAGAACCCCAATTATGACTCAACACCGGCGAAAGAATTGTCCGATATTACCGGCACAGCCGTTAGCAGACTGAATGGACTTTAAGCCTGCTACACCCCACATTGGATGATTCATTTACTAGAGGTGTTACAAGACCATGTCTCGAAGCATCAAAAAGATTATCGCGGGACTTTGCTTAGCCCTAGCGACGACGTCCACCGCCTCTGCGCAAGTTTCGCAGATGCGTTTGTTCTCCCCGTTCCCGGACGATCAATTCGGCGGCGGAGTTTATGAACACGAAGGTCTATACGGGAGCATCGGCGCAGGCGTCGTTAGCCTGTCTCAACCGTCCGACCAGCTCATCGGTAGTCCGAACGGCGGTCAGCAGTTCGTAACGAACGTCATTCCGAACACGACTTCCAATAGCGCCGCGACAACGTTCACATACTCGCAACAAGTCAACCAGATGAACACGTCGCAATTCCACGCCGACTGGGAAACCGCGACCGAGTTCACGATCGGAAACCGCCGCGGACACCACGGGTGGGAAGTCAAAGGAACGGTCATTACCCCGCAACGTTGCGATTATGACGGCGTATACGGCGGAATCGTCATCGAAGACCCGGCGGTCGTCAACGTCAATAACTACAACCTGACCGGCGCGAACGGCAACTACTACGTCTGGACCGGCAACAGCTACCAACTCCTCGATCCGCAAGGTTCCGGAAGCGTCAACCAGATCGGTCGCTTGTGGATGATCGTCGGACTCGACACGGTTGGAACCTCCGGCACGACCTACAACAGCAATACGAACCAAGGTAGCTCGACGACGACCGGCGCCAACCGCTACGCGTTCGTCCCGATGCCGATCACGTACGACACCTTCCACATCATGTCGAAGGTCAATACGTGGAGCGTCGAAGCGATGTACAGCTATCGTTTCCATCCGTTCCGCACCGGCACGCTCGAAGCTCTCGCCGGCGTTCGTTACACGCAATTCGACGGTCGCTTCAACTTCTTCGGACACGCGAGCACTAAGAACGAATCGAGCTACTCGATCACCGAAGTCAGCATGCTGAGCACGACTTCGCAAGGTTCCGGCGACAACCAAGCGTTGCAGACGTCCACGAACTACGGTTCCTACGACTACAACACGGACGCGAGCCGCGGCGCCGACCTCGGGTACTCCGACTGGCGCTTCGAAGCGAACAACCACATCGTCGGTCCTCAAGTTGGCGCTCGCTACACGATTACGAACAATCGCTGGCGATTCACGGGCGAAGCGAAGTACTTCGCCGGTTTCAACCGTCAGAACATCTACGGCGACGGTACGCTCGGTCTGAAAGCCATGTCCGACACGGCTTCCTCCGGTAGCAATAATAACAACAACAATAACAACAATAACAATAACAATAACAACAACAATAACAATAACCGAAACAACAATAACAACAACAACTCGAACAACAACAATAACACGAGCGAAACGGGCGGCATCCAATCCTACGTCCCGGTCGGAACCTTGAACAACGCGTTCGCGTACTCGAAGCACTACGACGCGTACTCCAACGGAATCGACGGCAAATTCGAAGCGGCGTGGAACTGGACCGAAGCGATCGGATTCAAAGTCGGATACGAGATGCTTTACCTGGACAACATTGCTCGCGCTTCTGCGGTCAACAACTACAAGATCAACGAAGACGGCACGATCTTCGGCGTCAAGGAACGTAAAAAGGATCGTAACTTCGACACCTTCGTCCACGGCGTTATGTTCACCGTCATGATCAACCGCTAAACCGACCGATCTCGCAACGCGACTCGTCGCAACGGCGAGTCGCAGAGATCGAGCAGGAAACAGTTCCCGTAGTTCCGAGCGTTCGCGGAGTTCGCCGCAAGACGAACGAAGCAAGCGTGAGGAGCGCGCGAATCGCGGGAAGTGTCGCGCTCACAGCGCGTTTTGATTCGCAACCTCAAAACCTCTTTTGAGTCATCCGACGCCGTGGGTCGAGCGGTTTTTCAAGTTAAGGCTATCACGGAAAGACGCTGGAAAAACGACTCGCCCACGCGTTCCACTCTTCGACGAAACGCCGTCGAACGAACGGCGCGAGGACGATACGGTCGAGGAAAAAGAGGGTAAAGGGTCGAAGAGGACTCAAAGATGAATCCAAATTGACAGCGTTCGCTCACTCTCCAAACGCGACTCCGATCAAGAGAAGTCGAGCGTCATAGATGAACGAACGATTTGCGTCGCTACGACGCGTGCAAAACTTGCTACGCTGAACGCGCATGTCGCGCTCGCGTCTGAAATTGGCGACGTCCAATGAAGGGGGGTTCAACCGCTCCATCCGTCGGACGCTGTTGAATCGCTAAAAAAGGCTTGAAAGGAGCGCGACTGAAAAGGTTGCGCTCCTTTTTATTTATACGTTTTATTTATACGATCTTTGAGTCGCGCGCGCCCGACGACGTTCGGAGAAACGTATTCGCGCGAAAAGATCCTTCGCAAGAACGCGGCGTCCGGCGAAGAAGCCTAACGAAGCCCCCTAACGAAGAAGCCTAACGAAGAACCCGGCGGAGAAAAAAACCGACCGAAAACCGCGCCGTCGGGGGATATTGACTTTTTTCGTTCAAAAGTAAAATGAGAATGACGGAAGACGTCGTCGCGCGATTCGTTCGCTGATTCGCGTTGTAAGAAGAACGTCCGAAGTCGGCGTCCGAAGACCTGCGTTAAGGAGTTTACGCAATGCCTCACACGTCCACGCCACGATCGCTCGCGCGAGTCCTATGCGCGACGATAGCGCTCGTCGCGGCGACTTTATGCGCCGTTGCGATCGTCGCCGCGCGCGACCAGCAAACACAACTTGAAAAGCCCGACGACGCTTCCGCAGAGATCGTCCAAACGGAAGATCAACGAGACGAAGCGCCTGTTAAATGGCTACCCGACCTACGAGTTCTCTCCGACGCTCCCGGCGCTCCGACGACTTCTCTCAATCTCAGTGAAATTCTGCGACAACTCTGCGAAGAAAAACGCTTCGGCGACAACGCGCTCGTATCTCCGGAAGACGTCGAATGGTCGCTCGTTTCCGGCGGAGACGAAGTCGCGGAAATCGCGCTCAACGGTTCGATCCTCGAAATCAACTGGCAGCCGAACGCGATCGGTAAGACGACGGTCGTCGTTAAGGCGGAACAGAAATCGGATCCGACGCGTCGCGCGTTCGTGTCCTTTAAGGCGGAACTCTGGAAGCCGAACTACGTCGCGATTCTTTTGACCGTGCTCGGCGGCGGCGGACTCTTTCTACTTGGAATGCGCAGGCTTTCGGACGGTTTGCAGGCGATGGCGGGTTCGAGGTTGCGCCGTCTCGTTTCGATGTTCACCAACAATTGCTTTCTCGCGGTCGGGGTCGGCGCGGTCGTAACGACGCTCGTCCAATCGAGCACGGCGACAACGGTAATGACGCTTGGGTTTGTCAATAGCGGACTCATGACGCTAACGCAGGCGATCGGCGTCTTACTCGGGGCGAACATCGGCACGACGACGACCGGTTGGCTTTTCTCGCTCAATATTGGCGCGCTCGGATTGCCGATTCTCGGACTCGCGGCGATCGTTTACATCTTCAATAAGAACGAACGAGTGCGGAACTTTTCGACGTTTGCGCTCGGATTCGGCATGATTTTTTTCGGACTTGAAACGCTCAAAGACGGTCTCGCGCCGTTGCCGGACACGCCGCAGTTTTCGGCGCTCATGCAAGCGTTTCAGGCGACGTCGATGAAAGGCGCTTGCATGTGCGTGCTGATCGGTTGCGTCGCGACGTTTATCGCGCACTCTTCCGCAGCGACGCTCGCGATCACCATGACGCTCGCGTCCCTCGGCGCGATCGATCTGAACTCTTCCGCCGCGATCGTACTCGGCAGCAATATCGGGACGACCTTGACGCCGGCGATCGTTGCGATCGGGGCGCCGGCGAACACGCGTCGCGCCGCGTATTTTCACATCGTCTTTAACTCAGTGGGAGTTCTTTGGGTTCTCGCGCTCTTTTTCCCGATCTTCTTACCGACCGTAAACGGACTGAGCGACGCTTTCCATCTCGGCATAACGGGTCGAGTCGCGCTCACGCACACGATTTTCAACGTCGTCAACACGGCGCTCTTTATGCCGTTGATTCCTTGGGTCGCACGACTCTTTGAAAAGTACGTAACCGACAAAGGCGAGCGCGCGTCGAAATCGGCGACCGGGTTGTCGTCGTTCCGCAATCTTGAGCCGACCCTTGCGATCGAACGTTCGCGCGGCGTCGTTCAAAATATGTTCGGCGAATGCGAACAGATGCTTGCGCGTCTCAAAGAACTCCAACACGGCGGTTTCAACGACGAAAATCTCATCAAGCGCGTTTCAAGCGACGAAGATAAGCTGGACAAGATTCAAGACGAAACGATCGAATTCATTTCGAGGGTTATGCCGCGCGCCGGAACGACCGACGTCGCCGCGTCCGGACAAGAGCAGATTCGTATCGCGGAAGAACTCGAGACGATTAGCGATTATCTTCTCAGCGTCATGAAGTCAAACTTGAAGCTCAAAGGAAACGGACTCGCCGTCTCTCAGACATACTCGACGTACTTCAACGAATTGCTCGACAACGCGGTCGATTCGCTTGCTTGGCTTGGCGTGAATTTCGAACGCCGCAATCACTTCAAACTCGCGATCGAAATGATCAAGCGCCGCGCAAAATACGTTGCGCGCGCAAAGGAGATCCGAGACGACTTCATGAAAAGTATGTCTCAAGAACAGGTAAACCCGCTCGTCGTTATAGCGGTCGATTATCAAATCAACGCGTGGCGACGCGTCTACGAACACTTGCTCAATATCGCCGAGGCCATGGAAACGCCCGGCGTCGCGTTGCAGCCCAACTTGCGACGCGTTTAATCGAACGAATACAAGCGGGTTTGCGCGACGGCGAACTCGCGCCGCGCGCTACGCCGATTTACTAAATTGGTTGAGAATCACGATGAAAGAATCATACTGGAATCAGCCGTCCGTCGCGTGGAGTCGTCGACTCCTTATTTTTCTCTTAACGCTCGTTTTCGGGTTCGGCGTCGCGCGCGGCGACGCGGTCGCGCAAAACGAGGACGAACCTGAAAACGCGGCGAGCGCGCCGGTCAAACTTCTACCGGATCTTCGCGCTTTCGTCGGCGTTCCCGAATCGGTCGTCGACCTAACCTCCGTTGGGCGGCGGCTACTCAAAGACGACCTCATCGGCGCCAAAGACGACGACGCCAACGACGGCGCCCCTGAAAACGTTCAATGGGAAATCGTTTCCGGCGGAGACGACGTCGCCGATCTATCGCTCCACGCCTCGACCCTCGTCTTGAAGTGGAAGCCCGACGTCGTGGGGGAAACGACGATTGCATTGCGCGCTCACGCGGCGGACAATCCGGAGCGGACCGCGTTTATTTCGTTCAAAGCGGAACTCTGGCAACCGAATTATCTCTCGATTTTCATGGCGGTTCTTGGCGGCGGCGGACTCTTTCTGTTCGGTATGAAACTCATGTCCGACGGGTTGCAGGCGGCGGCAGGTTCGAGACTTCGCCGTCTCGTCTCCCTTTTTACGAACAACCGCTTTCTCGCGATCGGGGTCGGAGTCGTCGTTACGTCGGTGATTCAATCGAGCACGGCGACGTCCGTCATGACGCTCGGGTTAGTCAATAGCGGTCTCATGACGCTTCGTCAAGCGATTGGAACGCTTTTGGGGGCCAATATCGGGACGACGACGACCGGGTGGATTCTCGCGTTTAACGTCGCGGCGCTCGGCCTTCCGTCGATCGGTCTCGGCGCGATTTTTTATCTTTTCAGCAAGAAGGAACGGACGCGCAACATCGCGTCGGTGGCGCTCGGTCTTGGCATGATCTTTTTCGGCCTTGCGACGCTCAAGGGCGGTCTTGAGCCGCTCTCCGATTCCCCGCAGTTTGCGGCGTTGATCCAGGCGTCGAGAGCGGACTCGTTACGCGGGGCGATCCTGTGCGCGGCGGTCGGATGCTTTACGACGGCGCTTGTTCACTCGTCCTCAGCGGTTCTTGCGATCACCATCACGCTCACGACGCTCTCCAACTCGCTCGACCTGAATACGGCGGCGGCGATTATCCTCGGCAGCAACGTAGGCACGTCGCTCACGCCGCTTATCGTGGCGATCAACGCGCCGGCGAACACGCGCCGCGCGGCGTACTTTCACACGCTCTTTAACTCGGTCGGCGTCGTCTGGGCGCTCGCGATCTTCTTTCCGATTTTCATGCCGACCGTCGAGAGTCTCGGCGATTTTCTGCACATGAACGTTAGCGGTAAAACGGCGCTCACGCACACGCTTTTCAACGTCGTCAATACGATATTCTTTATTCCGCTGATCGGCCCCATTTCGAACTTCCTGGAAAAGAAGGTCTCGGACAAGACGGAGAAACCAACCGCGTCCACAACCGGACTTGCCGATTTCAACGAATCGGAGCCGATGATCGCGATCGAACGGTCGCGACTTGTCGTCGCCGGAATGTTTCTCGACTGCGAAGCGATGCTGAATCGACTCGAAATCGAGCGCCGCGACGGATATCAGAACGAAGAAGCCGCGCGGGAAATCTTCCAATTGGAAGAGAAGCTCGACGTCGTCCAAGACGAAACGATCCATTTTATTACGCGACTTGCGGCGAAAGTGACCTCGACCGACGTCGCAACCGCGTCTCGCGAGCAGATTCGAATCGCGGAAGAGCTCGAATCGATCAGCGATTATCTCGTCGGCGCGTTAAAGTCGAATTTAAAACTTCAAAACAACGGACGCTCGACGCCGAAATTCCTCGACGACGATTTCAACGAGTTGGCGACGAACGCGCTTAACGCGCTCAAACGTCTCGGCGAACAATTCGGTTCGCGCGTGCACACGAACGTCGCGAAGCCAATGGAAGAGTGTCGCGCGGCGTACGTCGCGCGCGCAAAGTTGGCGCGAGAGCGATTCCTTCAAAACGCGCTCAAAGAAAGAATCGAGCCGGACGTCGTTATCGCCGTCGACTACCAGATCAACGCGTGGCGACAGGTCTACGAAAAGCTCCTCAACATCGCCGAAGCGCTCGAAATCCCGGCGGAGTACAATTAGCCGGCGACGTTGACGCGCTCCATGCGCTTTGATATACTCGTAATCAACGCGTCGTTCCTTCGCGCGTTGATTACGAGAAGAACCGACATAGACGAGAGCAAGAAGGCAAAATTATGACGAAGATTACCAGACGAGATTTTCTCAAAACGTCCTTGGCGTCCGCAATGCTCGCCGTTACGGCCGGCGCCGCGCGATACGCAACCGCCGCCGCGCCTCAAAAGCGATGGTTCAAAGGCAATCTCCACATGCACAGCCAGTGGTCCGACGGAAACGCCATGCCCGAATTTCAGATCAACTGGTACAAGACGAACGGGTACAATTTCGTCTGTCCATCCGATCACAACACGTTCCAATCGTCCGACCTCCGGTTCCAATCCTTCGGTTCCAAACCAAAAATTACGCGCGAAATTTCAAAGGCGTTCGACGGCGAGACTTCGCTCTGGAAACCTGTCAACGGCGACCAAGTAACGAATAAGCTCACGATGGAGTTCGTTAAGGAAGCGCAAGACCTCTTCGGCGAAAGCTCCGTACAGATTCGCGAAGTCGGCGGGATGACTTTCGTCAGAATGAAGACCTTCGACGAACTCGCCGCTCAATTCGACGAAGCCGACTCTTTCCTCATGGTTCCCGGTTACGAGCAGACCGGCGGCGTCCGCGACAAGCGCGCCGTTCACATGAATTTCATCGGCGTCAGAAAGACCTTCCCGTATCTCAAAGACTACGACGACCCGATCAAGGTCATGCGCGACACTTACGACAAAGCCCGCGACGTCTTCGCCGACACGCCCTACCTCTTCACCGCCGACCACCCCATGTGGCGATACTACGACTGGAACCCGAGCGCGCTCATTCAGAACTCCGACGTCAGAATCGTCGAACTCTCCAACAACGGAATTCACGCCGACTTCAAACAACATCCCGACGGGTGGACGCCGGAGTTCTTCTGGGACGTTGTGAACGCGTGGCGCGCGAGTCACGACCTGCCGCTCCTTTTCGCCATGGGCTCCGACGACAGACACAACTACGCGACCCCTGCGAAGGCGTGGACGAAAGTGCGCGCCGACCGACTCGAATGGAACGCGATTCTCGCCGCGATCAACGAAGGGGACATGTATACCTCGAACGGACTCGACTTTGAAGAGATTCGTTTCGACGGCAAGACCCTCGAAGTCAAAATTGACGTTCAAGACGACGCGAAATATCGAATCGAGTTCTACGGCACAAAGAAGGATTACGATCCGACGATGAAGACGTTCGACGTCGAAGCGGTTGAAGGAGTCTCCCCGAAGCGCACCGTCGAACGATATTCCGACCAAATCGGGGTTCTTCTCGAAAAGGTCGACGGCGTCGACGCGTCCTACACGCTGAGACAGGACGATTTGTACGTTCGCGCCAAGATTGTGCGCGAAGACGACGAGGCGCATAACTGGCGATCCAAGCCCGCCGCGTGGACCCAACCTTACGCGCGATAATCGTTCTCCAAACTCGCCGAAAGACTCAAAATGACGACCTTATACGACGATATTGTCGAACGACGCGAAGCGATTTCGCTCATCGGTCTCGGTTACGTCGGCGCCCCGATCGCCGTCGCGTTCGCAAAACGCGCGAACGTCGTCGGCTTCGACGTCAACGCGGCGAAAGTCGACGCTTATAACGCCGGTATTGACCCGACTTGCGAGGTCGGAGACGACGAAATCAAACGCTCGTCCGCATTATTCACAAGCGATCCGGAAGACCTCAGACGCGCGAAATTCCATATCATCGCCGTTCCGACCCCGATCTACCGCGATCGCCGCCCTAACCTGACGCCTGTCGAAAGCGCGTGCCGCACGCTCGCGCCGAGACTGCGAAAAGGCTCCGTCGTCGTCTTAGAGTCGACCGTTTATCCCGGCGTTACGGAAGACGTCTGCGCCCCGATTCTCGAGCGCGAATCGGGACTCAAACTTGGAACCGATTTCAAAGTCGGGTATTCCCCGGAACGCATCAATCCCGGCGACAAGGAGCATCGACTCGAAACGATCGTTAAGATCGTCTCCGGTATGGACGCGGAAACGCTCGACGTCGTCGCGAAAGTCTACGAACTCGTCGTGCGTGCCGGCGTCCATCGCGCGCCGTCGATTAAAGTCGCCGAAGCCGCAAAGGTCATTGAGAATAGTCAGCGCGACGTCAATATCGCGTTCATGAACGAACTCTCGATCATCTTTAATAAGCTCGGAATCGACACGAAATCGGTTCTCGAAGCGGCGCGCACAAAGTGGAATTTTCTCCCGTTCTATCCCGGTCTCGTCGGCGGACACTGCATTGGAATCGACCCGTACTACCTTACCTATAAGGCGGAAGAGGTTGGATACCGCAGTCAAGTCATTCTTTCGGGTCGCCGAATCAACGACGGGATGGGGAAATACGTCGCGGAGAATTGCGTCAAGACGCTCATTAAGTGCGACAAGCCCGTCAAAGGGGCGAAGGTTGCGATCCTCGGAATCACGTTTAAGGAGAATTGTCCCGACGTTCGCAACAGCAAGGTCTTCGACGTCGTAACGGAGTTGCGCGAATACGGAGTCGAGCCGATCGTCTGCGATCCGATCGCCGACGCAGGGGAAGTCCGCGCGCTTTACGGCCTGGAACTCTCGTCGGTCGACGCCGTCCGCGATATGGACGCCGTACTTCTCGCCGTCGCGCATCGCGACTACGTCAACATGACCTTCGCCGAGATCGATCGACTCTTCGGGAAAGGTCGGCGCGCGCTGCTCGACGTCAAAGGGGTTCTCGACCGTTCGGTCTTCCAACGCGACGACTATCTCTTTTGGCGGCTCTAACCGCGCGATCAATTTAATTGGTAAAACGCAAATTATCCGGCAAAACGTAAAATTGCGCTTGAAAGACGGCGCGCGATTCGTTAAGATTCGCGCGCCGTTTCGTTTGATCGAAACTCGTTTATAAAAGGAAATCAAATGACGCAAAACGCGACTGAACTGGCGCCTTGGGAAGAGTCGACCGCCGAACCGCAACCGATCGCGGAATTCGAAGCCTTCGCCGATCCCGACGAGCGCGACGCTATCGACGACGAGACTGTGCCGCCGGAAAAAGAACCGATTATCGACGAAATCGCGTCCGAATTCGTCGGTTTCTGGAATTTGCTCGTTAGCAAGACGAACTGGGAAAAAGGCAAGGTCATCCACTCGTGGCGCGTCAAATTGCAAGAAGCCGGAATGCCCCGGCGCGTCTATTCCGACGAGGCGATTTCGCAACGCATTAAAGACGTTACCCCTCAGCACGTCGGAAGGCTACGACGCGTCTACGAGCGCTTCGGAGAACAAGAAATCCTGCCGAACCTCTATTGGAGCCATTATCAGGCGGCGCTCGACTGGGACGACGCCGACGAATGGTTGCAAAAGGCGTCGGCGGAGGGTCTCTCGATCGCTCAAATGCGTTTGGAACGTTGGGAAAAATTCGGCGCGTCCTTAAAAACGAAGCCGAAGGACGACGAAATCGTAACCGCCGAAATCGACGAAGACGTCAATCCGTACAACGACGAAGGATCCCTCGCGGTCGAACCGAAGATCACCGAAGACGTCGACGGTAAGCGCGCGAAGGAAAAGAAGGACGATAAGGAAGACAAGAAAAAGAAGAAGGCGAAGAAATCGCAAGAGAGCGAACTCGGCGAATTTGCCGGAGAAGTCGAGCCGTGGGAGTCCGATCCCGACGCTGCGCCGGAATTCACGACCGCAGACGTTCTTGACGCGATCAATAAGCTCGATCCGTTGCCGAACGACTTCCAAGAAGCGATCGAAAACCTCAAAGTCGCCATTCTGACGCGCAAGATCGAAGAATGGAAGGACGTTCAGCCGATTCAAATCGCCGCGTATTTGAGCGAATTGAAAAGGCTCCTCGTCTCGCTCGAAAAATAATCTTCAATAGAAATTATCGTCAGAACTCATAGCCAGAATTTATAGCGCGTCGCGTCCGACGAGTCTACGAGTAAAGAGTATGCGCACTTCACGATTTGGAGCGGCGATCGCCTTAATCGCCCGACTGACCTTCGCGTTCGTCGTCGCGCTCGCCGTTCCCGGCTGCTCGACGCTCATCGGACAAGTGCGCTATAACCCGGCGGATCTGCGATTCGCGCTCGACAAGCCCTCCGGACCGAATCTCAGTCAGAGCGCGGCGCAAACTCTTAAAGCGCGCCAAATTCCGGAGAAGCTGTCCTTCGATCAGCTCGCCGCTCTCAACGACGCCATGAGTCGCGAAGTCTCCGCTGAACTCGTTTACGCATACGCCGAAACAAGTTACTTACTCGCGCGATCGATCGAACGCTCCCGTTCCGCGCTCGCAAAACAGCTCTACCTCTCTTCCGCGATCTGCTCGTATCATTATATGTTCAACCCGGCGCTCGTTCGTTCGCGCGACGAGTCCGTCTTCGAAGGAGAGTACGCCGACGCTCGTGTTCTCTACAACGGCGCCTGCGATCGGTTCCTACGACTCGCGATCAACGAAGCGAAAACCGCCAAAAAAGCCTTTCCTTTCAAATTCGGCGACTTCTACTTTGCGCAAGGAGAATCGGAAAGTTTCCAAATTTATTGCGACGTTCCGATTACAGGCTCCGGATGGTCCCCTGAGGAATACGCGTACTTCGAAGTCGCGTCAAGTCTCGCGTACAACGGGCTGACGTACGACTGCAAGCGCTCCGGACTAGGCGCGCCGCTCGCCGTTGCCCGCCGTCCGTCCCCGACGCGTCCGCGACGCGAAGAGGAATACTATCCGGAAGACGTCTGTTTCCCCGCAACCGCGCTCATTCGTCCGAACCCCGCCAAGCCGCTCGGCGCAACGCCCCCGATCAATCCCAACGCGACGCCGGAAAACGAACTGCAAGCGACCGCCGACGTCGCGCTAGAGATCTTCGACTCGCTCGCGTCCCCGAACGTCGTTCTCGAAGGGCGCGAAGTACCCCTCGAAACGGACTACACGACTCCCCTCGCATATTACCTCACCGCGTCGTCGGAATACGTCGACGAAGCGGCGAGAACCGGACTGCTGAAGCCGGAAGCCCTCTTGGAAAAGTTCAATCGCTCCGACAACACGAACGAAAGAACTTTGCAGGGACTCTACATGATGGAACCGTACGATCCGAATAAGATCCCGGTCATTATGACGCACGGGCTGGCGTCGTCTCCTGTAACGTGGATGGAGATGTACAACGCGTTGCGCAACTCGGAGACGGTGCGCAACGGGTGCCAATTCCTCTTCTTCTTCTATCCGACGGGTCAGCCGTTCTGGGCGTCGGCGGCGACGATGCGCGAAGAGTTGCGCCGGTTCCGGGAAACGGTCGATCCGAACGGCGAAACGCCGGCGCTTGACCAGATGATCCTGATCGGGCACAGTATGGGCGGGCTAATCTCGCGACTGCAGGTTCAGGAGAGCGGGGACAGGCTTTGGCGCCTCGTCTCGGACAAGCCGTTCGACGAGACGAATTTCGACGCGGAGACGCGCGCGGACCTAGCGTCCTGGTTCTTCTTCGAGCCGAACGAGTCGGTCAAATGCGTCGTTTCGATCGCAACGCCCTTTGAAGGAAGCGATTTTTCGAATAATTTCACGCAATGGATCGCCGGACGCGCGATTCAGTTCCCGCGAACGGTCGCGCGCGCGCTTTCCGTCCTCCCCGGCGTCAGTTCCGGCGGACGCGGCGTCAACTTGCTTCAAGTAACGACGAGCGTCGAGGCGCTGTCCCCGAAATGCCCGATCTTCGCCGCGCTCGACAAATGTCCGATCCCCGACTCGGTCGAACTCGTCAATATCGTCGGCGTCCTTCCCGAAATTGAAAATCGCCTGCTCTTATCGAGAAAAACCGACGGAATCGTCGACTTCTGGAGCGCGACCCGGAACGACGCCTTGCAGATCGAGGTTCCCGCGTCGCACACAGAAGCGCACGCTCATCCGAAGGCGATTATCCAGGTCAAAGAAACGCTCGCCGCGCACGTCGCCGCCTTTAAAGAAAGCCTCGCCGCGCGCGCGCAAGGTCCGAAAGCTCCGTACTCGAA
>ONGM01000038.1 GCA_900317365.1 uncultured Planctomycetota bacterium | reverse complement strand
CTCGACAGGCGCGGACGCAACCGGCGTCGTTTCAGTCGGTTTCGTTTCCGCAACGTCGTCGGAGGTTTGCGCTTTCGAGATCTCAGGCGCGGCGGGTTCCGCAACGACGGGCTGGACCGCTTCCGGGCGTTGCGTTTCGGGCTTCTGCAACGCTTCATGTTGTTCGGGCTGTTGAGCGGACGCAGGAGAGGGCGTCAGATTCGCATTTTCAACAGGCGATTCCGTCGGTTCCGCCGGCTTAACGGGTACGTCGCGCACCGTGGGGTCGATATTGCTAATCCGACCGCGCGCAGGCATAATCAGACGACGAACTTTACCTGTCAAATTAGAGTTGGAATGCGCAGGCTGTCGTCCCGTAATCGAGCGGTCAACGGCAAAATAAGACTGAGTAGTTTCACTAGACTTTGCCGCGTTCTGACGCTTAAGGTACTCTCCGATTAGCGCGATTTCTTCTTCGTTAACCGTATTGAAAGCGGACTTCTTTTTAAGCCCAAGCTTCTGACATGCGTCAATGATCTCTTTGCTTTCGACTGAAAGTTGCTTGGCTAAATTAAAAATACGGATTGACAATGTTCTACTGCTCTTTGCTAAACTGTCTAAACGCCATGCAGCTCATTCGACTGCAGGACTCGCAATTTTAAACGGAATCTACGGGAGCTTGACTATCAAAACTCGTGAAGGCGTTCTTACCCTCGTCAACCGCGCGTATCGCGGGATTTCTTTCGAATTTCGACTTGAAGCCAAACTCAAGTCACAAAGTCGGGATTGATCGCTTACGCGTCTCACAATACTCGATAAAACGTTTCTTGATCAGGTCTCCTTATGCGACTAAGAGGGCTGTTCCTGCTCGCGCGCTATCAATATGCGGCAACGTTCGCGCGACTTCAACGTCGCGCGACGCATGAAATTGCCGCTTACATATGCATGTACGAAGGAACGGCGGAATCGAGGTCGCCGCCCGCGAGTCGTCTCCGAGCCGCCGCGATAACCTTCTCCGCTACGTCCGAAGGGGTCTCGAAATTCTGCGCAAGTTGCGCGGGGTCCATCTTCGCCAACGCTTCGACGGAATCGACTCCGTTGACGGCCAACGCTTCGGCGAGTCGGCTCTTCACGCCTTCGACGCAGAGCAAATTTTCCGCCGAGTCAACGATTTCAAGCGCGCGATCAATGATCGAATTCGCCGTTTCCTCGGAAACGTTGCAGATCTCCGCCAGATCTTCCACGTCGATGTTGGTAATATCCTCGAACGTCAGGAACCCTTCGCCGACGAGTAGCTCGGCGATCTCGTACGTAACGCCGTCGATCTTCTGGAAGAGTTCGGTCGCTCGATTGAGCAGGTCGTCGAGTTCGTTGTAATTATCGTCGGCGGTAAGGATTTCGAGTTCCCATTCGCACAAACGCTTCGCCAAGCCGACGTTCTGACCTTTACGTCCGATCGCGAGGGATCGCTGGTCGGGATGGACGAGCACAATCGCGCGATCCAGTTTCGGACAAAGGATCACCTCGTCGACCGTAGCGGGTTTCAGAGCGTTTTGAATATACTCCACGGAGTTTTCGCTCCACACGATAACGTCGACGCGTTCGCCGTTGAGAGCGCCGGCAACGTTATTGCATCGGATGTTGCGCGGACCAAGGCAAGCGCCGATCACGTCGTCGCGACTAAATCTCGGGTCTTTAGCGCGCACGGCGACTTTCGCGCGACGACCGGGGTCGCGAGCGCACTTCACAATCTCGATTTTGCCCTCTTTGATCTCGGGGCATTCCAATTCGTAAAGGCGTTCGAGCAACTTGGGCGATCTGCGGCTGATCGTAATCTGCGGACGTTTAGGCTCTCGCCGTCGTCCTTCCGGTCTTCGGCAATCGCGATCGACGTGGTAAATAACGCCGAGAACCTCTTGATCGGGTCTGAAATTTTCACCCGGGATTCTCTCTTCGTTCGGAAGATAAGCTTCGAGATCGTCCTTGAGCGCCAGAAGGACGCCGGAACGTTCAATACGCTTAACGCGCGCGGAAACCAGCTCGCCGATACGCGGATAATACTCTTCATAGACGCGATTTTGGCACGCTTCGCGAATCTTTTGAGCGAAGATCTGACGCGCGGTCAAAGCGCCGGTGCGTTCGATGATCGAATCGATCGAAGCGGGAACGCCGTCGCACGTCGCGCGAATCTCTTTCGACTGACGATCGACCACGATAACGTATTCGTGATGGTCGCTCGCGCTTCCGTGCCGTTGCGCGGCAAGCAACAACGCGCTCTCAAGGCAACCGCAAATAACGTCTTCACCTAGTTTGTTCGCGCGATCAAGCGACTCAAGTTGTCTAAAGACCTCAGAGTAATCCATTCGAACGTCTTCTAACTGTAATTTTGATTTTCTATTTACGCTCAATGCGTCCGTGTATCAAAGTGAACGAAAGGCGTCCATACAACGGAGGAGACGGACGCTACGCCGAGCGACTCCACGCTCGTCGCAGTTTCAGTCTCCCCAATGCAAGATCGCGGAAATGTCCGCGCGAACACGCTACGACGACAGGGCGCTTTCGGGTCGTCCGGACGCCGCGCGCGCAAGACGCGAGCAATCCAGCGACCAGCCGCACGCAATCATTCTTGATTGTATCGTTTTGGTTGAAGTCGTCAAGCGTCGCGACGATCTTTTCCGACGTCAAGTCTAAAAAGATCGCGATTTTATTTTCGCTATTCTACCCCGCTTTTCTATTTTATCAACCGTCTTTTTCTTTGATTTTTCCGTTTTCAATCAATCCGCTTTCAAACTGCGGTTCAAACGAATCGCAAATGAAACGTCGAGCGAACGAACGCGCAGTTCTCGTTCGTTCGCTCACATGACGCTTCAAATGAGAAAGACGCGGCGTCGACGTCGCGTTACTTTGAAGATTCGGCGCTAAAAACCAGCTCGTTGTCGCCGGATTTAAGCTCGACGGTTTGCCCCGCTTCCTTCGCGAAAGGCTCCGGCACGACAAAGACTCCCGACGCCGTCGACGGTACGTTAATGTTCACCGTCAACGTCTCGGCGTCGGCGGTTTGCGCGCGACGATAGGAAATCGAAATTTTACCCGATTTCGTCTCCGCAGCGTAGTCGATTTCTTTCAACGACCCAAGTTGCGGACAAACGCGGAACGTTCTAAACGCAGGCGACGTCGGCTGGAGTCCGACCGCATACTGAGCGACGCACGTCAGTCCGCCGCCGCTCCACGCGTGATTGATCGTTCCGCCGCCATAGCCTTCGGCGCCAATTCCCCAGCCTTCCCAAAGCGTCGAATACTCCGGCGCGTCGACCATCTTCTTGAATCGCTTCTTGAGTCGTTCGAGAGCGTAATCGGGATAGTTCATCATGAAGAGCGCTTGCAGCACGTATTTTTCCATATACGGACTCGCGTTCTCTTCCGTTTTGAAAACTTCGAGCATCTTGGGATAGTCCGCCTTATCGACGAACCCGGCGACGACGGCGAGCGCGTTCGCGCGATCGTCGGTGCGACCTTTGTAACCCGGGCTTCGATAGTCTTTACCAGTCCAAAAGACCTTATTGAAGTTGCGGTCGAGTTCGGCGCGACGCGTCTTAAATTCAGCGAGTCCTTGTTGATCGTCGACTCGATCGGCGAGGAAGATCGCTTCGTCGAGAGCGAGCGCGTACCAGCAGTTGAGCAACGCGCGCAGGTCAATGTTCTCGCCCCAGTCTCCCCAACTCCAGTCCCCGTTGCGGACCTTAATAACGCCGTCGGCGTCAAACTCCCAAATCATGAGGTAGCGCTTGATCGCCGGATAAATGTCTTCGCCGGTATGGAAATCGCCGGAGAAGTACGAGTACGTTCCCAGTCCGCAAGAGCCGACGGTCGCCAGAATCTGCGCCGGAAGTTCCTTCGACCAGTTGCCGTCGGGAATCGGCGAATACATCGTGCCGTCGGCGCGTTGGAATCGCGCGAGTTCGTAGAACGCCTTGCGCGGAATCGCGTCCGCGTTGCGATCCAACGCATAAAACGCCTCGCCAAGCTCGTTCACCGCGTCCCCCCACCAGTGCGAGCGCTCGCGGTCGGGACAATCGAAATAGGAGTCGCGCATCGTTACGTACAGCGTGCGCTCCGCCTTCTGCCAGAATCGATTATAGAACTCGTCGTCGCAACGGAAACCGGAAACGAACGTCGTGTCGTAACCGCTTTCCCGATAGCTCAACTTGATCGGTTTCACGCCTTTCGGAAGCGTGTAAATCACCTTGTGCCCGTTCATCCAGCCTAACGACTCGTACTCCTGAACGCCGTCCTTCGTTACGTACTCGCCGCGAACGTTGTACTCGCTGCCGCCCATATAGTCGTCGGTCCGAATATCGATCGTCAGACCGGCGGGAGCCTCCACTTTGAGCATCGGCGTCGCGTGAAGGTTATACGGCAACTGGCAAACGACTTTCAGCCCGCCGTCCGGCTGCGGCTCTTCCGTCAAAGAAAGGTATTCGCGTTCGCCCCAATCTTTAAAGAGCGGGGACGGTCGCTTAAAGAGAAAATTCCACGGCGCCAGAGGTTTATACGTCGTCGGATCGACGGCATAGCCGACTTCTTTAGCGCCCTTCCACGCGGAGTCGTCGAAGTCGCTCGATTTCCAATCGCCGTCGAAATCGTACGCGGCGTTGAAGCGCACGTTCCATTCGCCTAATCGACGATTCGGCTGCGGATCGGCGGTAATCATTTCATACGCGCCGGCGGTCTTTTCGCGCCAGTCTTTCGCGACCTTGGAAGCGTCGAACTTCGCCCACACCTCTTTCGAGCCCCGTTCCGTTATGTTCGGACAGGTCAGTCCCTCGGGAACGGCGGAGTAGACGGTCGCCTTCCACGTCGAATCGGAAAGGAGCTTCAGCCCGCCGTCGCCGTTCGTCGACGCGTCGAAAAGGAATCCGGGAACGCCGCTATTGACGTGCGAGAAGCCTTGCTTACCAAAGAACCAGTGCAACACGGCGATCGTGTTCGTTCCCTTTTGAAGGTAAGGCGCCAAATCCACGACGTCGTAATACGTGTCGTAAGGGGTCGGACCACGTTTTAGTCCGCCTTCAAAGACGACGTTCTTGCCGTTGACGTACAGCCAATATTTCGTGTCGCACGCAATGCGACATCGCGCGCGCGTCGGTATTGCGTCGAGCTGAATCGTCTTACGATAGGCGATCCAGAGGTTCGGCAGAATCGGATCGGGCAAATTCGGCGCGACGATCCATTTCGCCTGAAAATCGAGCGTCGGCGGAAAATGCTCGCCGATCGGGATTTCACCGGCGGTTCTGAGCTCTAACGGCGCGGAAACGTCGTATCGCGCGCTATTGTCGTTCCCTAAGACGCTCGTCGTCGCGAGCGCGACGGCAAGCAAAAGCGTCGTTATGGAAAGAAACGTTCTCTTCATGTGATCTCCTTGTACCGCAATGTGGCGTCGAATCGGCGGTGGCGCGCGGCGAGCGCCCTGGTGGACGCCTCTCGACAATCATTCGTTAAACAATTGAAGATTTACTCGTTCCCTGATTTCTGTTCCGAATCGGGAAGTTCAACGCGCGGCGACGTCGTCGTCGACCCGGATATACGCATCGCGCCGACTTTGGCAAACTCCTGAATCTCGGACTGCATCTGCGATTCCGTCAGCGCCGGCAAGCTCAGTCTCCACGGTAGGTAGACGGTAAAAACGCTTCCAAAGCCAGGCTGGCTGTCGAGCGTGATTTCGCCTTCGAGCAATTTGCAAAGCTCTTTAACGATCGAAAGACCGAGACCGCTCCCGGAATATTCGCGCGTCATCGCGTTTCCTTCCGCTGAACTCTTCCCTTGACGAAACTTCTCGAAAATTATCATCCGGTCTTCCTCAGCGACCCCGACGCCGGAATCGATAACCTTCATCTGTAAAAACGGGATCTTCTGTTGCGGTTGCGACGATAACGTACGCACTAACGGCAAACGATAAATTCGATCGACGTCGACCTGTATGCGCCCGCCTTCCGGGGTAAATTTGATCGCGTTCGACAGAAGATTGTTGAGGATTTGCTGTATTCTCGCCTCGTCCTGATGCATTTGAGGAAGGTTGGGAGCAAAACTCGTCGTGAGATCGAGATTCTTTTTATCGACGAGCGGGCGCGCCATATCGCATTGCGCCATGACGACGGATTCGATCTTAAAACTGGACAGCTTCGCCTCGACGCGCCCGGCGTCGATTCGCGCCATGTCCAAGATGTTGTTGATCATATTGAGAAGCGCCGTCCCCGAATTATTGATGTTGTTAACGTACTTTCGTTGACGCTCGTCGAGGGAACTGATCGTTCCTAAGATCTGACTGAAGCCAAGAATACTATTGAGCGGCGTGCGTAATTCATGGCTCATAGTCGCCATAAAATCGGACTTGACCTTGTTCGACTGGAAGAGTTGAAGGTTCGCTTGCGCCAATTGGTCGACGTTCGCTTCGAGGTCCTTGTTCAACTCGCGCAATTTTTCCTGCGTCGCGACGAGATATTTTAACATCTGATTGAAGGCGAGACCAAGCGCTTCAAATTCGTCCCCGGTCTGGAGATTAGCGCGTTTCGAAAGCTCGCCGCGTCCGATCGCTTCGCTCACTTCGCGCAAACTTCGCAACGGCTTGACGATCACGACGCGAATCACAAGATAGAACGCGATCATGCCCAGAAACGCGCTCACAATGGCGCCGCCGATCAAGAGCGTCCAAAGTCTAGCGCTCTCTTTGCGCGCCGGCGGTTCCGGAATCGTTACTTGCACGACCCCAAGCGTCGCGCCGAGATCGAGGGACGAGTCCCCCATGACCCCGCGATGACAGTTCCAACACGAGCGCTCTAAACGCAACGGTTGGTAATAATAATAGCGTCCGTCTTCGTCAACGCGCTCGATCGGAGCGTTCATCGAGCGCTCGCCGCCGGAACCGTCGTCTTTCTCCGCGTCGAGTCGTTCCAACAGCTTTTGCTCAAACTCGTCGATCGGCGCGTTTTCGTCGTCGGATAAGCCGGAACGAAATCGCAACGGACGAATCAAACGCGTCTCAAAACGCGCCCGATCGCCGACCCCGCCGATTTCCTCGCTCAACGACGTCATTGAATCGATAAAATCGTTGGAATCCGCAACGTCGCGCGCGTCGAGCGAACTGTCGTGCGAACGACCGGGAGACGCCAACCCCTTGATGTGAATCAAAAGAAATTCACGCTCGCTAATGAGTTTGCCCATTAGAGGATTCTGCGCTTCGACCTGCGATTTCGTCGCTTTGTAATAAAGCGCCACGCTTATCAAGATGACGATCGCAAGCGCGACGCCAAAGAAGAAGAGACATTTGATCTCGAGACTTGATTCGAAGAGCGTTTTACCGGATCGTTTCAACTCCATAGTTCAACCTGCGATATTTACCGTCATACGCGGCTAGCGACACGCTTCAACGATCCTGAGTAGGAATTGAACCAAAAGCCTAAATTATCGCGGAAGCCAATGCAACGTTAAATATATTGTCCGGACGACGTCGCGTCAAGTTTCCCGCAAAGATTCGTTCCATTTCTCGGCGCGACGCGCTTCCGACGCCGAGTCGAGTAAAAAAGAAAAATTGACGTTCCTTAAATCGAGAGACGCCGTTATAATCGCCATGCGACGTCGACTCCCGTCGAAGGTCGCTCAACGAATGTTAAACGCGATTGATTCGCTATAGGAAACGTGAGGAAATGACGCACGCATTTTGCATCGCCAATCAGAAAGGCGGCGTCGGCAAAACGACGACGGCGATTTCGCTCGCCGCAGGATTTGCGCGCGCCGGTTCCTCCGTTCTGCTCGTCGATTTGGACCCGCAGTGCAACGCGACTAACGGTATGTGCCTACTGCCGTCGGAACGACACCCGTTGGTTTCCGGCGAACCGTTGCGCCACGCCGTGCGGAAAACGCCGTGCGGAGTCGACGTCTTGCCAGGATGCCGAAGATTCGCCGACGTCGAACGACTTGCGAGCGTTCGAGAGCCTCGCAAAATCGAGGAAATGACGGTTCGACTCATGCGCGAAACGCGCGGATACGACCACATTTTTATCGATTGCCCCCCTTCGGTCGGACCGCTCACTCAAGCGGCGCTCGCGTGGTCGAACGAAGCGTTGATCCCGGCGCAATGCGAATACTACGCCATGGAAGGTCTCGTTCAGATGCTCGAGGTCATCGCCGCCGTTCGACGGCGCAAAGTGAAAACGCTCGAGTACGTCGGGATCGTACTCACAATGTGCGACGGTTCGCTCGAACTCACGCATGAAATCGAAGAGGACGTTCGCAGTAAATTCTGCGACGCCGTCTTCCGAACGACAATTCCGCGCGACGTTTCCTTCACGGAAGCGGCGAGTCACGGAACGCCAATTATCGAATACGCGCCCAGATCGCGCGGCGCGCGCGCATATATAGAATTATCCTTGGAGGTTTTGGATCGTGGCTAAAGACAAAAGATTAGGTCGAGGTTTGGACGCGTTGTTCGGGCATATCGCTGCGGCGCAACCGAACGCAGGGTCTCTCGCGCCGTCGTACGACGGCGAATCAACCGTCGACGATTCAAACGATTACGCGCCCACCGTCGCGTTTCCCAATCAAGACGTCGACGAGACGAGTTCGCGCAAACGCGCCGCCGCAACCGAACGCGAAGAAACGTTCGAAGAGGCGAAAGACCGCGCCGCCGCTAAGTTCTCCGACGGTCGCGTCGCTACGGAAATCCCCCTTGATCTCGTCGATCGCAATCCCTACCAGCCTCGCCTTCACTTCGACGCCGCGGAACTCAACGACCTTAAGGAAAGCCTACTGCAACACGGTATGCTCCAGCCGCTCGTCGCGCGTCAAAACGGTGAACGCTACGAACTGGTCGCAGGTGAAAGACGATTCCGCGCGGCGCAAGAACTGGGCTGGGAAAAGGCTCCGGCGATTATCATCGTCGTCGAAGATCGCCAAATGGCGGAACTCGCTCTTACGGAAAATATGCAACGGCGCGACCTCAATCCGATCGAAAAAGCCGCCGCGTTCCGAAATTACCTCAAACTATTCGGCGGCACCCACGACGAATTGGCGCGCCGAATTTCACTACAACGCTCCACCGTCTCCAATCTTATGCGACTTCTCGATCTGAACGAAGAAGTGCAAGACCTCGTTCGTTCGGAAGAACTCAGTCAAGGGCACGCGCGCGCCCTGCTCTCCCTCGACGACGACGATCAAATGGAACTCGCAAAACGCGTGATCGACGAAGGACTAAGCGTGCGCGACACGGAAGCGATCGTTCGCGAATACTTAGCAAATATTGAGGTTCCGACGACTTCTGAAAAAGGCAAGTCGAAGTCCGTGCGCGAAGTGAGTCCGCACGTTCAGGAATTAGAAAACCAATTTCGGTCGTGGCTCGGTATGAAAATCAGGTTGACGTCGAACGAGAAAGGCAAAGGGAAACTCGTCATTCAATTTGCTTCCAACGACGAATTCGAACGAATCTATCAGGCGCTTAAACCCAAAGACTTTTAGGCGTCGGAATCGACTCGGACTTTACAAAACACGGGCGATGTCTCGCGTTACGCGACGTCGCCCGCGTTTCTTTTACCGATCTCGAACGCCAATCTCGAACGCCGATCTCTAACGCCGATCTCGAATTGCCTACGCGCGTCTCTTCTGTTCGCGCGGAATGAGGAGTTCCAGGACGTAATCGTCGCCTTGTCGGGTATACGTAGCCCTCGACGACGTGTTTAAAATGACGCTTTTCGTCAGAAGACGAACCGCCGTAAATTTGTCTACCGGTTCGTCGGAGTTGATATCGGCCGTCAGAGGATTAACCTCTTCGCCCTTATATGCGAATCTCAGTTCGACGTCCTTCTCTTCCGTAACGCCAATCGTGAAAGAAATGCGTTTGGTAAACATGAAGAAGAAGTTGTCAAACAAATTCTCGCAGAGATCGACGAGCGTCTCGCGTCTCTCATGATCGAGAAGATGCTTCATAGCGAAATCGTCGATCTTGGCGTCGAAGCGATAAAAGTCGAAGTTGTCCTCGAAAATATCGAACGAAAAAGTGTCGACGCGGCGGATGAACGCGCGCGTACGCGGACGAACCGGGGATTCAAAGATCACTTCCGGCGCGCCGGATTCGTAAACGACGCCTTGATCCATGTAAAAGACCTGATCGGAAACGTCGCGGGCAAAACGCATTTCGTGCGTTACGATCGCCATGGTCATGCCGTCTTCGTACGCAAGACTACGAATAACGCCGAGAACTTCATTGACCATCGTCGGATCGAGCGCGGAAGTCGGCTCGTCGAAAAGAATGATTTCCGGTTTCATTGCAAGCGCGCGCGCGATCGCGACGCGCTGCTGCTGACCGCCGGACAATTCCTTCGGAAACGCCCACTCTTTGCCGGCAAGTCCGACTTTTTCGAGCAACTCGCTGCCTAACTCGTCGGCTTCCGCTTTCGAAAGTTTCAATAACGAACGCGGGGCAAGCGTGATGTTTTCTAGCGCGGAGAGGTGCGGGAAAAGGTTAAACTGTTGAAAAACCATTCCCATCTTCATGCGCAGTTTACGGACGTCCATCTCTTGAGAGTCCACTCCGTCGATGAGAATACGACCGGAATCAGGAGTCTCGAGAAGGTTAAGACAACGTAAAAAGGTGCTTTTTCCCGCGCCGGACGGTCCGATAATCGAAACGATCTCGCCTTTATTAAAAGACGCGTCTAAATTTGACAGAACGGGAACGCCGGCGAAACTTTTACAAAGTTTTTCGACGACGATCATCGTCTTTTCGGAACTCATACGCTCACCACGCCTTTCGCTCGTTTACGTCGATTCTCTGGATTGAGACGGTATTCAAGATACGCGAACCCGGACGCCAGAACGTGCGCGGTCACGAGGTAGATAATCGCCGTTGCAATCAATGGGAAGAACGCTTCGTAAGTACGACCGCGAACGATGTCGCTCGCTTTCGTAAGATCTTGAATAGCGACGTAACCTACGATCGACGTCGTTTTCAAAAGGGAAATAAATTCGCCTTTATAGACCGGCATAATGCGTCGCGTCGCAATTGGAAAGATCACTTTCCAGAACACGCCTAACTTGCCAAATCCGAGAGCGCGCGCCGCTTCAATCAAACCGCGATCAATCCCGTCGACCCCGGTGCGCATTTGCTCGCCGGCGTACGCCGCAAAGTTGAACGCGAGCGCTATCGACGCCACAATCCACGGCGCTATCATAAGTTTCGTGAAAACGACGTAATACATAACGAGCAAGACGACCAAGATCGGCGTGCCTTGCATAATCGCAATGTAAGCCTTCGCCGGATACCGCAACCACGCGTGTTTCGAACGGCGCATCGCGCATTGTATAAACGCCAAGAACGTCCCCAAAACAGTCGAGAGAACGGTGATATAAATCGTTACTTTAAGACCGTCGCGAAAGAGTCGCCAACGACCGTCCGTTACGAACGTCTTCTCAAAACTGCGTTTGATACGTTGAGAAAACGTCATCTGATCTACGGTAAGAATCGGCTCGGACTCGGCGTCCGAAGTCGCAGAACTTTCCGACGCGGCGACGCTCGACGACGCTTCGGAATCGGCGCCGTACGCGTCCGGCGTTTCAACTTGAAACGCGCTCGCAAACGCGGCAAAACAAACGACAAGCGCTACGCATACCGAAGTCGCTCGGTAGCTCGCTCGTCGTGAAATACAAAAAGACGAATTACTACGACTCGTCAAAAACGGAACCCGCATCATTCCTCACCCCGACGCCGCAATAAAACGGCGTTCTACGCTGTTGAACGGGAAAAGACCGTTAACGCTCGTCCCCCTCAAGACGCGTCGAACAACGCGTTGAAAGAGCGACAGAGTGAAAACACAAAAGCGCGTCGCGCTCAAGAAAACGACGATGAGCGCTATCGCGTATTGCTCGCGCAAACGGAAACGCAAGGCGGATTAGAAGTTAGAAGATTGTCTCCAATCCGCCTTCAAATACGTCGTCTGCGCAGGACGGGTTTAAATTTCCTCAGCGGAATCCGTAGGCTCCGTTTCGACATTGACGTCGGATTCGACTTCCGTCTCAGCTGCCGGTTCCGCCGGTTCCGCGACAGGTTCGGATTGAGCTTCGGCGGGCTCCTCGACGGCGGCGGGTTCGGCTACTGCAGGCTCGGCGGTCGGCTCTGCGGTAGCTTCCTTAGCGACCGGCGCGTCGGACGTCGCGGCGCCGCCTTCCGGTTGCCAACGGCTTCTCAGAACCATAATTCCGGCGGGGCAGTCAATATAGTCGT
>ONGM01000178.1 GCA_900317365.1 uncultured Planctomycetota bacterium | reverse complement strand
TTGTAAGTCGTTGCTGATTTGGAAATGCTACTGCTGACCGTCTCCCAAGTAGAAGAGCTTCCGACCTGGCGTTCCAGCGTATAGCTCGACGCATTGGCAATCGCGTTCCATTTCAGTGAAATGGAATTATGCGTATGTCCCGTAACGGAGAGCGTCGTCGGCGAGAGCTTCGCCTTAACGATAGCGCTCTTGACGGCGCTTGGATCGGAATTGACGTAATATATTCCGTCGCCAAGCGCTGTAACTCTGAAGTCATACGACGTCGCTCCTGTGAGACCGGGAATCGTAACGCTTGTCGCTGAAGACGACGGGTTAGGCGAATGTGTCGACCAGTTGGATACGCTCGATTTCTTATACTCGACTTTGTAGCCTGACGCGTGAGCAATAGCGTTCCAGCTCACCGTCGCCTGGTAAACGCCCGGCGTAACGGAAATCGACGGCGCAGGGAGTTTTTCTTGGGCGACGGCAGATTTCTTGTCGCAGTACTCGGAATTAACGTAATCTCCATTTTCGCCGTCGCCCAGCGCCATGACTCTGAAGTCGTACGACGTGGCGCCGGCGAGTCCGGTAATCGTTACGCTCGTCGTGTTCTTCGACGGATCAGGCGAGTATGTTGTCCAGGAGGAAGCGCTCGATTTCTTATATTGGATCCTGTATCCCGACGCGTTCGTAACGCGGGTCCAGCTTACCGTCGCCTGATTGACGCCCGGCGTAACGATAATTGTCGGAGGATCGAGCTTCTTCTGCGTCTTAATGGGGGGAGTCAGGGCTGGAAGAGAATCGATTTGGGGGGCAATACCGTGAGCGACGACTCGAACGTCGTAAGAGGTTCCTTGCGGAAGTCCTTCTTTCGTCCAAGTCAGTGTGTTTTCGACGTATTCAGGCTCCGACCAATTGCCCGTTCCGGAGGGCGCTATGCTCACGTAGTATCCCGCCGCGTCCTGAACCGCGTCCCAATAGACGGAGACGTAGTCTAGACCTCTGCCCGTATCTACAATCACCGGCTTATCAAGACGTTCCGAGAACTCTGGATCCGTTTCGGAGCCGTCTGAATTAACGTAATAGACGCCGTCGCCGATCGCCGTAACTTCCACCACGTAAGGCGTTCCTGGCTCGAGGTCGTGGAACGTGTAGTACGTCTCCGTCGTCACCGGAGGCGTACTCGGGAGCCATTCCGTCGAAACGTAGGCTCGATATCGCACTTGATAACGTTCCGCATGATCGACCGGATTCCAGGTAACGGTGATGAACGCTTTTTCAGTAGTCTCGTCGATTCCCGATTCGGGTTCTTGTAAGACGGGGCTCTCGAGCTTATCCTTGACGATCGCGCTCACGACGGCGCTGAATTCGGAGTCGACGAAATACTGCTCGTCGCCATGGGCAACAACCCTAAAGTCATACGACGTAGCGCCGGCGAGCCAGTCGATCGTAACGCTCGTTTCCGCGTTAGAAACAAGTTCTCCATCTAATATGTACCACTCGGAAGCGCTCGATTCTTTGTACGCGACCCAGTAACTGGAAGCGTTCTCGACGGCGTTCCACTCGACTGTCGCCGATTTAATGCCCGGCGTAACCGTAATCGTCGGCGTTTCGAGTTTGATCGGAACGGTGTACATTTCGGGCCCGCTCCAGTCAGAGTCGACGTACTCGCCGGTTCCCAGGGCGAGGACTTGCACCTTGTAGATCGCGCCGGAGGTTGCGGGACTGACGGTATATGAAGTTGTGTTTGCGGGAATCGAATCGACGTATTGGGTAACTCCTCCGACCGGCGTCTTGGGCGTCAGAATAAGGTCTTTGGGCGACCCGCCGAGTTGCGTGTACGACAATTTGTACCCGATAGCGTTGTCGACCGGCGTCCAGTGCACCGTAAAGGAATTGCAGCTCGGATAGCCTTCGATATCAATAATGGTCGGCGGGTTGAGCTGCTGCTTGGTTCGAATCGTCTCGACGCTCGGATCGGAATCGAGGAGCCCTTGATCGCCGCTCTTTGCGACCACGCTAATTTCGTAATCCGTTCTCTCAGCGAGGCTGTTAATGGTAATGGTCGTATCGCTTGTGGCGAGAGTCTTCGACTCAGTCGAATCGGAGACGCGATAGCTAACCCAGTACTCTTGCGCGTTGACAACGGGAAGCCATTCGAGCGTAATCGAGGTTGGCGTCGAACTTGTCGAGGTGATCGTCGGCGCAGGCAGTTTTGACTGCACGTAAATGTCATCTTGAACGTAGTCGGAATCGACGTACGCGACGTCGTCCCCGATCGCCTGAAGTCTGACGTTATAGGTCATGCCGGAAATGACGGGCGTAATCTCGTAGGAGGCGTCCGTAATACCGGCGACCATCGTGGTAACGGTCGAGCCTTCGAGCCAGTAGGTCAATGCGTAGCTCTGCGCGCCTTCGATCGCGTCCCAAGTCGCGATAATTGAGATCCCCGCAGAGTCCAAATTGAGATCGGGAAGCGGAAGCTTCGTCTTGACGAGAACGCTTTCAGGAGCGGAGTAATCGGAACTGACGTAAATTCCTTCTCCGACCGCCATGACCTTGACGTCGTACGTCTTTCCGGAAACGAGTCCGGGAATCGTTAGCGAGGTCGTCGTAACGGGATTCAGAGTCGTATATTCGTCCGACCCGGAGACGGCGTACGCAACGACGTAGCTCGAAGCGCCGTCGACGCCGATCCAATCGACGCTGATCGCGTCCGTCGTCGCGCGCGTCGCGCTGATCGTCGGCGCGCTCAGTTGCGACTTGACCGTTACGCTCACGATCGGACTGTAATCGGAGTCGACGTACATATTCCCGTCGCCCTTCGCTTTGACGCGCAGATCGTACGTCGTTTCCGATTCGAGGTTCCCAATCGTATAATCGGTCGCCGACACGAAGATCGGATTAAAGTCGTCCGAGCCCGAGACGGCGTATTCGAGGGTGTAGCCCATATTCAACACGGCGGTCCACGTCGCCGAGATCGAGTCGGTCGTCGCAGTCGCGTTGGTAATCGTCGGAACGAACGGTAGCTTCGTCTTGACCAGAATGCTGTCGGTCGCGGAATAGTCGGAGTCGGCGTAATTCGTTTGATCGCCGACCGCCTTGACCTTAACGACGTATCGAGTTCCGGAAGCGAGTCCGGGAATCGTAATCGAGGTATCGTCGGTCGTCGTTTGCGGCGCGGTCGACCAGTCGGACGTTCCGGCGACGGCGTACGTTACAGCGTAGCCGGACGCGTTCGCGACGGCGTCCCACGTTACGCTGACGGAGCTGTGGTCGGAATTCGTCGCGGTGATCGTCGGCGCGTCGAGTTTCTCGAGAGCCTTCACGCTCGTCGTCGCGCTGTAATCGGAATCGACGTAAGCCGCGCCGTCGCCTTGCGCCATGACCTCGATCGCGTACGTTACTCCGGACGTTAGACCCGGAATCGTAACGGACGTTTCCGTCGTCGGATCGAGAACCGTCCAATTTTCCGTGTCTGCGATCGCGTAACGGACGCCGTAACCTGTCGCGTTTGCGACCGGATTCCACGCGATCGTCGCAGAGTCGACCGTCGAACTGACCGCAGTAATCGCCGGCGCGTCGAGTTGCGTTTTAACGAGAACGCTCACGATCGGACTGTAATCGGAATCGGCGCTCTCATAGCCGTCCCCGTTCGCCTTGACCTTGACGTCGTAGGTCGTGCCGGAAACGAGACCCGGAATCGTGTTCGTCGTCGTCATAACGGGATCCATTTCGGTGAACGTATTAGTTCCCGAAACGGCGTACGCGACCGTATAGCCCATGCTCAGAACCGCGCGCCAGTTGATCGTTACGGAGTCGGTCGTCGACGAGGTCGCGGTAATCGTCGGGGTGCGGAGCTTCTGCGGAACCCACACGGGTTCGTCGGTCGCGCTGTAATCGGAATCAAGGTAACGCGTTCCGTTCCCGTTCGCCTTAACTTCAACGACGTAGCTCACGCCGGAGGAGAGACCGGTGAGCGTAATCGAGGTTCCCGTCGTCGTTCTCATCGGCGCCGTCGACCAATCGGTCGTTCCTTCGAGCGCGTAACGAACGGTGTATCCGGACGCGTTTTCGATCGCGTTCCACGTCGCCGAAATAGCGTTCGTCGCGTTCGGAGCAAGGCTTGCCGTGATCGTCGGCGCGTTCAATTTGACGAGCGTCGTTACGCGCAGATCGTCCGAACTGTAATCGGAATCGACGTAAATTCCGTTGTCGCCGTTCGCCTTGACTTTAACGACGTAAGTTTCGCCCGAAACGAGGTCCGGAATCGTATACGTCGTATTCGCGACAACCGCTTCTGTAAAGACGCTCGAGCCTTGCGGCGCATACGCGACCGTATATCCGGACGCGTTCGGAACGGCGATCCACGACGCCGTGATAGAATCGACGTTCGACGACGCGGAGATTCTCGGCGTCGCGAGCTTCGATTTGACCGTAACGTTCGCGGCGGGATCGCTATAGTCCGAATCGACGTAAAGCGCGCCGTTTCCGTTCGCTTTGACTTTGATAACGTAAGTCGTGCCGGAGACGAGTCCTTGGAGCGTATAGCTCGTTTCGGTCGTCGTCTTCGTCGGCGCGGTCGACCAGTCGGTCGTTCCGACCGGCGCGTACGCGATCGTATATCCCGACGCGTTGGCGATCGCGCCCCAGTTGATCGTAACGGAGTCGGTCGTCGCGGTCGCGCTCGCAATCGTCGGAGAATCGAGCTTCGTTTTGACCGTTACGTTGACCGGATCGCTGAAGTCCGAATCGACGAAATCTCCGGCGCCGTTCGCTTGAACCTTGATAACGTAGGTCGTTCCGGAGAGAAGACCGTTGATTACGTAATTCGTCGAATTCACAGGAATCGACGTGAAATTCGTCGTTCCGTCAACGGCGTACGCGATCGTGTATCCCGACGCGTTGGCGACGGCGCTCCAATTCAACGCGACGGAGTCGGTCGACGCGGACGCGTCCGTAATAACCGGTTCCGTCAGGACGTCGGGCGTGTTCGGATATGCGACGGCGTAATCGGAGTCGACGTAACGCGTTCCGTCCCCGACCGCCTTGACGCGGACGACGTAATCTTCGCCTTGAGCGAGTCCGGCGATCGTGTAAGACGTCGTATTGACCGTCGCTTGCGTAACCTCGGAGGAGCCCCTGACCGCATACTCGAGGGCGTACTTGCTCGCGCCTGCGATTTCGTTCCAGCTCACGGTGATCGAACTCGCTGAAACGTCCAAGGCAAGCGTCGGCGTTTGGAGCTTGCTCTTAACCGTAACGGTCAAATCGTCGCCGCTATAATCGGAATCGACGAAGAGCGCGCCGTCGCCGTTCGCCTTGACCTTAACGACGTAGGTCGAGCCGGAAGCGAGGTTCGGAATCTCGTAACTCGTCGAAGAGACGTTCGCATACGTAAAGTTATCCGTTCCGTCGACGGCGTACGCAACAGTGTAACCGGACGCGTTCGCAACGGCGTCCCAATCGACGGTTATGGAGTTCGTCGTGGCGCTAGCCGTTACTTCAGGCGCGTCGAGCTTCGTCTTGATCGTGGCGTTTACGCTCGGACCGTAGCCGGAATCGACGTACGACGTTCCGTCGCCGACCGCGTTGACTTTGAAAACGTAGGTCGAGCCGGAAGCGAGCCCCGGAATCGTCGCGATCGTTCCCGAAACGGAGACCGTTTGGAATGCGTCCGAACCGACGACCGCATACGCGACCGCGTATCCCGACGCGTTGGGAACAGCGTTCCACGTCAAGGTAACGGAGTTGATCGTCGCGGAAGTCGACTCGATCGTCGGCGCCGGCGCGAGAACCTCTTGCGTCCGGACTCTTACGGAATCGCTCGGCGCGGAATCCGCGAAGACCGCGCCGTCCCCGTTCGCCTGAACCTGGACGACGTAGGACGCGCCTGCGGTGAGATTGCCGATTTGATAGCTCGAGCCCGCGATATCGTCGATCGTAACAACTTGGGAAGTTCCGTAAACGACGTACGTGAGCGTATAGCTCGTCGCGCCGGAGACCTCGTTCCAATTCACCGTAACGGAATCGGTCGTCGGCGTCCAACCGGTAATTTCCGGCGTCGCAAGGGGCGTGAGAACCGTGAAGGTTCGTTCGGACGAGTACTCGGAATCTTCATAAGCGCCCCCGTTGCCGTTCGCCTTGACTTTAACGACGTAACTGCCTCCGAACTCGAGTCCGGAGATCGTCTGCGTCGTTCCGGAGACGACCGTTTCCGTGAAGTCGCTCGAACCTTGCGGCGCGTACGCGATCGTATACCCGGACGCGTTCGCAATTTCGTTCCACGTAATCTCGGCGGAATCGACTCCGACGCTTACGCCGGTAATCGTCGGCGCCGCGAGCTCGACGACGACCGTTATGGACGCGGCGGCGCTCGGCGCGGAATTCACGAATTCAACGCCGTCTCCGTTCGCCTGAACGGTTACGACGTAAGTTTCGCCCGGCGCGACGTTCAAAATCTGGTAGCTCGTCGACGACACGGTTTCGGTCTTCGTTTCCCCGCCTTCGACATAGTACGAGATCGTGTAATTGGACGCGTTCGCAACGGCGTTCCATTCGACCGTTATGCTTGCGGCGTCGGCGTCAACAGCGGTAATCGTCGGCGCTGCAAGTTGCGTCGGAACGATCGAGACGACCGGTTGAGAGAAGGGCGAGCTTGCGTAAGCGACGTCGTCGCCGTTCGATTGAACTCGGATTGTGTACGTCGATCCGGGAACGCCGACGAAAGCGTAGCTCGTTCCGTCCACGACGACGGAGATAGGCTGGGAGCTTCCGTTGACGAGGTATTCTAACGTGTAACTCGACGCGCCGGGCACGGCGTTCCAAGTCGTCGTGATTTCTTGCCCGGAAACGGACGCCGCGAGACCGGACGGCGCGGCGAGCGGAGTTTGCGTGGAGACGTTAACCGGCGCGCTGTAATCGGAATTGACGTACGTCGTTCCGTCGCCGTTCGCGCGAATTCGGAAGTAGTAGCTTGTCCCGGAAACGAGTCCTTGAACAGTGTAGCTCGTTTGGTCGGTCGAACCGATCGCATTGTAATTGACGCCGTCGAAGGAATATTCGATCGTATAGTTCGAAGCGTTCGAGACCGCGTCCCAGTTGATCGTAATGGAGTTAGTCGTCGAATTCCACGACGTGATTTCCGTCGTTTCGAGTCGATACGGAACGTAGATCGTGATATTGGCGTCGCTGTATTCGGAATTGAGATATCCGCTTCCTTCTGCGGCGTTTGCGCGAACCTTCAAGACGTAGGTTTGACCGGGAACGAAGTCCGTAATCTGATAAGTCGTATCCGACGTGGTCGTAATCGGCGCAAGTTGACCGTTGACGTCGACCTTGGCGATCGTGTAACTTTCCGCGTGGTCGATTGCGTCCCAGACGACGGTAACGCATTCCGGTTGAACGTCCGACACGGACAGAATCGGCGCGTTGAGCTGAACTTGGACGGTGAGATTGTTCGTGCTGAAGGGGGAGTCGAGATATTCGACTCCGTCGCCGTTTGCGCGAAGTTGGACGACATAGGTCGCGCCGGGAATGAAATTGGAGACGGAGTAACTCGTTCCTTGATAATTTTCGACGACAACTTCTTGCGAAGTTCCCGGATCGACGTATTTGAACGTATAGCTCGTCGCGTGATCGATCTCGTTCCATGTGAAGGTGAAGGCGTCGGCCGTCGCTTCCAAAGACGTAACGGCAGGAGCGGGAAGCTGAGTCTGTTCCTTCAAAGTCGTAACGGTGACTACGCTATATCCGGAACCGCCGTAATTCGTGCCGTCGCCGTTTGCGCGCACTTGCACGACGTACGTTTGACCGGAGACGAGTCCGGGAATCGTAATCGCCGTGTCCGTCGTTCTAATGGTTTCGAACTCGCCGCCGGAGATTGCGTATTGGATCGTGTAGTCCGTCGCGTTGGCAACGGCGTTCCAGTCAACAGTAACGGACGTCGTCGTCGCGCTTGCCGTTAGAGTCGGCGCGTCAACGGTTACGGTCGGCGCAAAAACGGAGAACGTTTCGCCTGCGTGCCAAGGATGTTCAGCCTTTTGTGATTCTACGTATCTTCCGCCGTTCGGTTCCCAAGATCCGGAAGCGTGGAAGTAATCGTCTCTTTCAGCGTACTCGAAGAGAGACGTGTTGATTTTGTAAGTGCGAAGCCCTTTCAAAAGGGACGGCATATACCCTCTATAATAATAGCTATCGCCGACTGGCGACGTATTCAAGTACGCGTACTCATAATGGTTGGTCGACGCGCCGACGGCGAAGTGCGCCGAACCGTCGTACGAACTCGAAACTTGATTTGTCGCGGGATCGACAATATCGTCGATAATTCCGCCGCTGAAGCATTGACCCATCGCGATCGTAACGTATCCTTCCTTGATTTGGAAGAAGGCGTCGCGAACCATTTGGCTCGTAATGCTAGGGGCTCTAGGCGTTTCCGTATCGCCCCATCCCCAGATATAATCGTTGTAATCGTTGATCTTTCCCAATTCTCCCGTTCCGTGTCCGTACACGTAAGCGAAGAGATGGGAATTCGAATCCATTCGCGCGCCGATTTGACCAAGCGCATAGGTCATGCCGGCGCCGGTAGCGGGGAGAATAGTCGTGTTTTGCGACGTGGCAAATTTTAAATCCGGCGCGATCGGTAGACCGCCGTTGGGAGGCGTAAGCGTTCGCTTTTTTCCCGACGTGTCGCCGTCCGCATAAAGAATATAGATGTTTTGCGGGTCGACATTATGAACGCTTATCAAGTCCGCGTAGCATTCTTTCATCGTCTGATAGAAAGCGTAGAGATTCTTTTCGGGATTCTGACCGGAAATGAAAATGAACGCGTAATCGTTTTCCGAGTAGTCGCCGAGGTGAACGGGGACGTTTTGCGAATCGGCGTCGAAATCGATCGCCTTACCGTTCATTGAGAACCAATTGACGTCGTCCCAAGCAAAGACTCCGTCGTATCCGTTGCTCGACGGAGTGGAGACAGCTTGATACGTTGACGTCTCGGAGTTGACGCCGATAAGATCCAGACCGCCGAATTGGAGGCGACCGTCGGTAATATTGAAAGTAACGTCGTTGGGGTTGACGCGAATATTGGCGCGCGCGTTGCCGTAGGACGCGATCGTAACGATTCCGCTTTCCTCAAAATTCAAATCGAAATTGAAGGAAACATTTGAAAGATCCAGAGGAGCGTTGGCAAATTTCGAGGCGTCGAGCAAAATAATATCGTCCGTCGGCGTCTGTCGCGCGATTTCAAGCGCCGACTGCAGACCTTGCGCTGACCAATCGGTCAATTCAACGACGTTCACGTCCTCCAGTGAAGCGGGGAGATCCAATTGGGCGTATTGACCTCGGAAGACGTCGTATTCGACCGATGTTCCAAGCGGGAGACTGGGCGTTTTAACAACTTTGGTGGCGCAGTAAGCTGAGTTCGTCCAGAAGACGCCTTCGCCCAAGGCGCGCACTTTGACGTAGTAGTTCGAATTCGGTGCGAGATCGTTGATCGTCAGGCTGGTTTCAGTCGCCGGAAGGGTAACGGTCGTGTACGCCGATTCGGACTTTTCCTTGTAGATAACAGTGTAGCCGACCGCGCGCGGATCGGCAGACCAAGAGACGGTGAACGAAGTTGCGGTCGCTCGATCGAGATCCATGGTCGGAACGGCGAGCGCAGTTCTTGCCAGCGCCGAGCCGGTCGTTGAGATCGTCGTGACGGGCGAGTATTTGGAGTTGATATATGAGGAGTCGGAGCTAACTGAACGAAGTTTGAACTGATATTCCGTATTCGAGTCGAGACCCGTTACTTGGAAATAGGTCTTTGTCGCCGCGACGGATTTCGTTGTGAATTTCGTCGAACCGGCCGGCGCCCAAGCGACATAGTATTTCGTGGCGTTCGGCACGGAGTCCCAATGAAGAAGAACGGAGTCGTTGGAAGCGTCCGTCGCCGTTACCGTAGGAGGCTGTAATTTGAAGGGGTTGATCGTCCAGTACGCGGTCAGAGTGGAGTAGGGAGACGTCTTATAAGCGTCGCCGTCGCCGAGCGCGGCCACTTTCAAGCTGTAGCTCGTCTCCATTTGCAGACCGTTAAGCGTAAAGGACGTTTTCGAGCCGACGTTCACGGTCGTATACGCGGAGTCGCCGGCGCGAACGTACATGACGCGGTATCCGAGCGCGTTTTCGACTTCCGACCAGGAGAAAGAGAGCGAGCTGTCCGTCGCTTCCGTTAGCGAGACGTCAGGCGTGGCGAGCGTCTGCTGGGTCGCTACGGTCAGTTCCGCTGGATTGGAGTTTTGGAAATCGCCGCTTCCGAGCGCGGTAACGCGGAAATCGACGATTTCTCCTTCCGTAAGTCCCGAGACTTGACGCTGGAACTTGCTCGCCGCGAGCTTGACGGAAGTATATTCCGACGCGTTTTCCGTCATGTATTCGAAGAGATAGCCGGTCGCGCCGCTGACCTGCGTCCAAGAGACGGTGATCGCGTTCGTTTTGCGGACGGCGACGGAGAGCGTCGGGGTCGACAACGTTTGGATTCCGGTCGACGTCGTTACGGAAAGAACGTCTCCGTACTTGGAGTTTGTCGTAGCGGAACCGTCGCCGATCGCCCTAATTTTAAAGCTGTACGTTTCGCCGATTCCGAGATCGGAAAGAGTGTACGAGGTCGCGTTCGCCGGAACGGATTCCGTCGTAAAGGATCCGCCGTTCGGCGCGTATGCGAGATAGTATTTTGTCGCTCCCTCGACCTTGTTCCAGGAAACGGTGATCGAGTTCTCCGTCTTTTCAGAAACGCTCAATTTCGGCGCGGTCAGAGCGACGGCGCCTTCGAGTTCGAGTTGTTCCGACGCGTCGACTGTAATCGCGCGGTCGACTCCGCTTTCAACGATTGCGTTGTGCTCGACGGCGATCTTGTCGAGGATTTCGTCGTTTAGCAAAATCGGCGCGACGTCGTTATCGAACGCCTTGGACTGGATCGTCGATTCGATCGTCGGCGCCTGAAACAGCGAGGAAGCGTCGAGTAATTCGCGTGTTTCCAACGCTTCGAGACGCAAACGCGACGTCTGCGGAGCGCGATCTTTCGAAGCGACTAGCGAGTCGCCCGAGAAAACTTTGGAGATGATTTGTGCTAAGCGTCCGATATCCATTGCTATTTATTCCTGGGGATAATGTGGG
>ONGM01000176.1 GCA_900317365.1 uncultured Planctomycetota bacterium | reverse complement strand
GTCGCCGCGTTGCCGAAGAGGTCTTCGACGCCTTGCGCGGAGATCGTCAGTTCGTATTCGCCGTCCGTTCGCGTGAGACCGGCGAGACCGGAGATTCGGAACGTCGAGTCGCCGACTTTCGCAATCGAGACGCTCGAATTGATCAGGTTGCGTCCGCCGTCCCGGGTCAGGCTCAGGCTATCGGGCGTGAAGGTTTCCTCGAGGATAGGCTCGCTGAAGGTAACGTCGATCGACTCGACAGGCGTCGTCAGAATCGCGCCGGGGAGTTCCTGAACGGCGGCGATCGTCGGGGCGGTCGTGTCCGCGTGGCGATACCTCAGCGTGTAGGTGTACGAGGGAACGTCGGGCGCGAACTCGTCCAAGATGTGGAGCGTGTTCTTATATTGGACTTCGCGACCGTCGGCAAAGAGTCGGTCGGTCTGCCAGAAGTTGCGCGGGTCGAGGACCTTGCCGTCGGAGCGCACAACGCTCACGAGTTCGTAATCGTTCGCGCCCGGATCGTCGTCGAAGAGGTAGACATAGTTCCACCCTCCCCCGACGCTCGTTACTTCGAGGTCGACGACTTCAATTCCGTTTCCGAGTCTGCCGTAGACGGTATAGTTCTCATTGAGGGCGACTTCTGCGGTCGTCCCGTCGGAATAGTAAAGCGTGTCGGGCAAATCCTTCGGGTCGGCGACGTCGTTGACGAGGAACGCCGGAAGAACGTCGCCGACGTTGGCGCGCACGTTGCGAATCAGTTCGTGGATATCGACGCTCTTAATGAGGGAGAACTGGAGATCGTTGAATCCGTTCACATGAACGAAGGAGGCGCTGTAGTCGACGAAATGCCCTTGCAAGGTCGTTTCGAGGAACCATTCGCCGATCGAAGTCGAGTTCGGATCGACGTTTCCGAGATCGACGGTCAAGGACTTGCTCGCGTTCTTTCCGTTCACTTGCGACCCGACGATCTTGAAATCGATGAGCAAGCCCTTCTCGTTCTCGACGATCTCCGGCTGCGCGGAGACGATGCGGAGGTTCTGCGCGACGCCTTCCCCTTTGTTCACCGCCATGACGGCAAGCTCGAAGGGAACCGACGCTTCGATTTCGTCCGTCCACGGGTCGTCCGCGATCGCGTCCCGTTCCCAGAAGTAGTGGAGTTCGAGTTCCGGTTGCGGATAGACGGTAATATTGACCGGCGCCATATTGACGACGACCTCGCGCCCTTGATTCCAGTATCGGAGGACGCCGCCGACGCTGTAAACCTGCTCCGTCACGCCTTTGGCGCAGTCGGTGGAAGGCACGAAGATCCAGTTCGCCTGCCCTGAAGTATTCGCGGCGAGGTTGCCGAGATTCTCCGCTTCGGCGCCGTAGAAATTCTCCGTCTCCGGCGCATGGAACCCGAACTTATTCGTAACGTCGTTCCCCCACTCGTCGTAGATCACGATATCGACGCTGACGTCCTGGATTTCGCTACCGAGCCCGTTGTCGAGTACGAGCTTCGCGTCGAACGCGTCGCGAGTGAGAACCGCCGTTTGATGAAGCTGGAGCTTAACCTTTGCGCACGTTCCGTATTTGGCGGCCGATTCCTCGTAGGCTTGCTTAACTCTCTCGCCGATCGAAAGATACTTGTCAACGTAATTCTCGTATCCTTCCGCAACGCTTTCTTCGTCTAAGGCGACGAGCGCTTGAGCCGCCGCTTTCAGCCTATTGAAGTCGACAAAATTCTGGCTCATTCCCTCGTCGAGATCTTCGCGCGCGTAAATGTTTTGCCGATAATACTCGACCGTATTGCGGAATCTTTCAATGAGCGCGTCAACTTGCGTCGTTGAAATTGTCGACGACAACGGCATGGCGCGTAAAGTCTGTTCTTCTTCCGAGGTCAACGCAGAGTCGCCGAACAACTCAATGAATTTATTCAAGAAGTTCGCGACGTCTTCGTTTGTGGCTTCGTCAATCCAAACCCGGTCGCCAAACAACTCGTCGCTGAACGCATATATGGAGTCTAAAAGACGATTGGACTCTTCAGAGAGTTCGTCAATCGTCAAATCCAGGTAATTGCTCGCGCCTTTTGACCCAGAAACGTTTGCCGACGCCATAAATTTTCCAGAATCGGTTCCGTTTGAATTTTGATTATTCGGCGAACCTGGACTAGGAACAGGTGAAAGGCAATAATTTATATATTTTATCACGCAATTTGCGAGGTTTGCGCTCATTCCTACCGCTCCAGGCACGCATCCGGCGCCGGCAAGGACTGCGCCAATGACGCTCGGATCGGAAGCGGCGTCGGCTATTCCCGCAGCGCACCCCCAACCGCCAGGCGCAAACGCCGGGAGACATTTTAGAACTTCTTTAAGGCAATCGTCGGTGCAAATGGAAGAAACGGATGAAACCGCAGACGTCATATAGGTTACGTCATTTAGATCTGAACGAGGATCGTACGACGTCGTCCTGATCTCACGGTCTCCTTTCATTTCGCGAGTCGGAGCGGTAATAGTGGCGATATGCGCGCCGCCGCACCCAAAATCGCTTGGAGCAATTGTGGACATCGCGTATGTGCCCGTCGTTGTTCCATGACACAGATAATGGTAAAGATATCCGGCCGAAAGATTGCATTTACCGTCGTAAGCGCCGGTAATCTTAAAGGACTCGCCAACGGAACGGTCGGCGTAACGCGTCGCCGATTCTTCAAAGACAACCGAATTGATTTGATTCGCGCCGTTTTCGTCCGGCGCTTCCGCGATTGGCGCTTCCGCGTCTCCTTGAGCCGTCGCGTCGTTCGCAAAGAACTTCTTGTCGTCCAAACCGTTCTGAACAACTGCGGCGTCGGGATCGATTCGTTCAAATATGACGGGAATCACGGCGCTCGACTGCGCCGGTAAGACGTCGACGCTTTCGACAAGGGGCGTAAAACGAATATTCGGATGCTCCGAAAAGAGGAGCGCGACGTCAAGCGCGGCAATCAAGCCGCGGTTCGTAAAGGTAAAGTTGATTTGCTTGCGCTGCCCGACGTCAAGTAGATCGGAAAGATCGATCTGCGGCGGATCGACCGTTACGACCGGCGCGGGAACGTTCGTTTCATAAACCGTTTCGATCGTTATGTCGTAACGATCTTCAATCTGGGTCGGCGTAACGGTCCATTCGTAACGCACCGTCTGAATCGGCAAGAACGCCGTCAAATCATAACCGTCCGGATCAACGTAAACGGTGCGCGCATACGTGTTGTGTCCTTCTGCGGAAACGTAGACGTCGTAAAAACCCTCCGGCAGCGTCTGAGCGGTAAAAACGCCTTCCGCGTTCGTCTTGCCTTCGACTTTAACCGCTTTCGAAATCGAATCGACGACTTTCACCGTCGCGTTTGTAATCGCCGGAAGATCCGTCGTCTCGGAGTAATAGTAGTATTCGTCGATCGCCTTGACTCGGAGATTGCCGAACGCGTCGGTCGACGTTCGAAAACGGAAATCAACGTTTAAGCCTGTGTTCGCGTAGCGTACCGCGAGCCTGCCCTGGTAGACGTTGAGGGGCGTCTCCATATCGGGAGAGAGCGCGAGTCGCACGGTCGTCGATTCTCCCGGCGCGAGGGATTCGAGCGTCGTTCCGCTCACCGATCGCATCCATTCGATCTCGGGCAACTCGATCGTAATCGGACCGGACTCGGCGCCGCTCTCGTTTGTGAGCGTGAATTGGACAAACTTCGTCTTACCGAGCGTAACCGCGCCGGTCAGCGTTTTCGTTTCGCACGTCAGCTTCGGCTGCGCCGGAAGAATGCGGAATTTCAACGTCGCCGCGACGTCGGCGGTCTCGGCGCTTTTGATTCTGAGCGTCGCTTCCGAAGCGGCGACGCCGGCGTCGAGCGCTCTCGCCGTGATCGTCGCGACGATCGTTTGACCTGCCGCGATCACCGCTTCGCCCGTCGTCGGATCCGCGCTCGAGAAGTCCACGTCGACCTCGACGTTCTCCGGCAAGCCGTCGATCTCATAGCGCAAACCGGTGATCGACTCCGCCGAATTGTTCGTAATCTCAAAGGAGCCCGACGCTGTCTCCCTCTCGACGATCGTGAAAGTTGCGCTCGAAAAACTCGTCGTCATGCGCATAAGATTGAAACGATCTTGAACGTCTGCGACGCGATAGAACGGATGAGTCGCTCCGATCGTATACTCGCCGCATTCGTTCGAAAGCGGCGTCCAAATCGTTTCAAACGCGCCCGTCTCGTCCGTCGTCGCCGTAATTGTTCGCGCGATTGCGCCCGACGTTATGAAAATCTGAACGTCGACTCCCGGAACGCGCGCGCCCGTGTTCGGATCGTACGCCCAACCGGTAAAGGTCAGCGGTTCCGAAGGATCCCCTTTCTCCGTCTCCGTCGCGACGACCGCAAGGTAAGGAGCGACGAAATTCGAGCGGATCGTCGCGCTAATCGCCAAGTTGTTCGTCTCGATCGATTCCTCGACGACGTCGTCCGCGTCGAGTTCCACGCACATGTAATATTCCGCCGTCGGATCGGGAAGATTGAAAGAGAAGGAACGCGTTACGGCGTTCGAGCCGACTTCCTTCGAGAGCGGCTCGTTCTGCGAGAACGTCGCGACAAGAATCGAGGTCTCGCTTACGCCCGGCGTCGTCGAAAGCCAAACCTTCTCCGTCCACGCGCCCGTCGCCGTGCGCAAGCCTTGGTTGACGACCGTATACGTCGCGTCGACCCGGCCTTGTCCGTCGGGGGACGCGACCGCGCCCAGCTCCGTCGCCGCGAGATCCGCGAGCGTCATGTCGGAAACGAGGGCGAGCGCCGACGCCGACGCGAAACCGTTCGCCGTCGCCGTAACCGTCGCCCAAACGTCGGTCGCAACCGCGCTCGTCGAGACGACGACCCGCGCGGAACTCGCGCCCGCCGGGATCGTTACCGAAGCGGGCGCCGTCAGCGCGGGATCGGAACTCGAAAGCGCGACGACGAGCTCCTCCGACGACTGAACGTTGCGCTTGACCGTAAGCGTCGTCGCGACCGCTTGATCCGCGCGTAAAACGGCGTTGTCGAAAAGGACGGAGAGCGCCGGCCCGTCGTCGTCCGTTACCGTGATCGTCGCGCTCGTTACGCCCGGCGTTCCGGCGGACGCCGAGCATCCGCAATTCTCTAAAACGGCGGTCGCCGTTACGGTTACGATCGCGCTTCCGTCGACGTTCCCGTTGTCGATCGCGGTCGCGTGGAACTCGACCGTCGCCTTACCCGCCGGAATTACGACCGAACTCGGAACGATCAGTTTGTCCGCGCGGGAAGAAGAAAGTCGAACCGTGAGCGCGGAGTCCGCCGCTTCCGCGCGCGAGACGGTTCCCACGAGCGCGTTACCTCCCGCGCCTTCCGATATCGTCGACGTCGTAAACGCCAGTGAAAGCGTCGCTTCGTCGTCGTCCGCGACGGTCAACGTCGTCGTTCCCGGCTCGGCGCCGGCGCTCGACGCCGTTATCGTAATCGTCGCGTCGCTCTCCGGCGCGTCGTTCTCCGTCGCGACGATCTCAAATTGCGCGACGGCGGATCCCGCCGGAATCGTTACCGACGCCGGAATCGTCAGCTGCCCCGTAACGGACGCGCGCAACTTCACGACGAGCGGCTGATCCGTAACGTAATCGCGCGTTACCGTCGCCGTCGCCGTTTCCCCTTCCGTGAGCGTCGAGCCGTCTACGGAAATCGTAAGCGCCGTGCGATTGATATTAACGACGTTGATCGTCTCCGTATGCGCGTCGAATCCGGACGCGGAGACCGTTATGTCCCCCCATTGATCGTCGTCGTACTCCCCGTCTTCGACGCCGGAGTAATAGAAGGTCGCGGAACTCTGACCCGCCGGAATCACGACGGAGCTCGGCGCCGAAAGTTCCGTCGCGTCGGAAACTGCGATCGAAACGAGAAGCGGTTGCGAAATATCGCCTGTCCGGGTAACGATCGCGCGCAAATTCGACGCGTTTTCGTTGATTTGCTTCGACGCGACCGAAAGGGACAATTTCTGCGTCAACGTCGTCGCGCTCGCAACCGTCGCGTTATTCTCTTCGTTCGACTCGACGACGGAATCCCCGACGTCGACGGAAACGATAAAGTAGACGTTCCCCGTCCAGCCGGTCGACGGAATCGTAACGTACTCGCGACGTTGCGCGGATTCCCCCGGTTCGAGCGCCGACGTCGCGCTCAAGCGATTCAAGAGGGTCGCGCCTTCGAGGGTTCCGGTCGTCGACAGGTAGATCGCCTCCGTCCAGCCTTCGGTCGCCGCGCGCGTTCCCGCGTTTTGCGTCGTCCACGCCAGCTGAACGCGATCCCCCGGCGTCGCCGTCGACGGCGACGTTACCGTCGTTACCGTTAAGTCGGCGAGCGACTCCGGTCGGCGCAACGTTATCGGCGCGCTCACCGCCGTATTGTCGCTATTGTTCAGCTCAGGAGTCGAGTTCGTCGCGTCGACGATCGCGATCAGGTAATACGTACCCGGCGTCCAGGTCGTCGCGTCCATCGGAAGCGTCAGCGTAAAATCGCGCGTTAGCGATTCGCCGGCCTCGAGCGCGACCGCGTACCGCGACGACGAGTCGCCGTCGTTGATCGTCGTGAGAAGCCGATCGTCGGAAGAGAGCGTCGCGTCCTTCGAGAGGTAAACGCGATCGGCCCAGCCCCCGAGCGCCGGACTCAAGCCCGCGTTCGTTACAACGATCGGCGCGACGAATTTGCTCCCAAGATCGCCGACCGTCGGAAGCGTCGCACCGAAACCGATTTGAAGGTTCGACAATGGGAACGCAAAGCTCGTAACAAACGCGTCCGTCGACGTCCCGTTCGGAGACTGACCGTCCTGATTCATCGGCAGATCGTTCTTATTGCGAACGTCGGGACCGATCGTTATCGTATAATTCCCCGACTCGACGTCCGCGCTCTTGAGCCAAATTCTAAAAACGTTGTCGTTCTCGTTCGCCGAAGAAAGATTCTCGATCGATTGAATCGCGACCGACTCGCCGGATGGGGACGCTATCGTTACGTCCGATTTCGTAAAACTCGACGGATTCACGCTTTGCGAGAAATAAACGTCGACGTAAGGCGCGGCCGTCTGCGTTCCCGACGCGTGAATCGGCGCGAGCGCAATAACGTGCGGACCGGGAATATCCCCGACCGTAAAGATCAGCGCGCCGTTCGTCTCTTGCGCGGTCAGTTCCGCGTATCCGCCGAAATCGGTTCCCTCGTAGAAAACGTCCGCGTAATCGACGCTCGACGCGCGCAACACGGTAAACGCGTTCTCCGTTGTCGGAATAAAGGTTTCGTTCTCCTTCAGAAGTTCGATTTCGCCCCTCAACGTCGCGTCCCCGGCGACCGTAATCGTCGCGTAATCGACAAGCCCCGCGATCCCAATGACGATTCTCCCGTCCGCGCCGAGGGTCAAAGAGCCTGCCGCGCTAACGGCGCCCTCCGGCTCCCATTCGCCCTGGACGACGAATTCCCCTCTTCCAAGAATCGAACCGTTACCCGTAAGCGTCAAGCCTGCGCCGAGCGTTCCCGTCGCGCCGAGAACCTCCAGCGCGTCCGAAACGTTTCCGCCGAATCGAATCTCCCCCGACCCGACGAGGGTCGCGCCCTCCGCCAAACGAACCCGCGTCGACGCGCCCCCGCCCGAAATCGTGAGCGTTCCGTTAATCGTCGCGACGTCCGCGACCGTTAATTTCGCGCCCGCCGCCAGCGCGACAGCCCCGTTCAGCGCGACGTGCGACAAATTCGTCGTTCCGAAGAATCCACCGACGAACGTCCCTTCGAGCGCCCCGCGCGTCATATCGAATCCGCCTGGCGACGTTATCGCCGCGTCCGCGCCCGTCATGCGCAACGTCGTGTCGACGAGCGTCAGAGCGCCTGCGACCGTCAGCGCGTTCGTCTCCAACGTCGCGTTCGTCAAGAGCGCCGCGCCCGACTCGACCGACGCGCTCGAAACGACGATCGTTACCCCTTGCGCGCCCCCGGCGAGGCTCGCGCCTGCAAACGACGCAGGCTCCGAAAGGACAAAGCGACGCGTCGCAAGCGTCGGCGCGAACGTGATCGTCGACTCGATCCCGAACTCCGTCGTCCAGCCGAGCGCCTCCGACAACGACGTCTTGCCGTCCGTCTCGTCGAAACCGTCCGACGTCGTGTCGACCACGAACCCGCCGCCGTTCATCACGAGCGCGTTCTCAAGATCGGTTCCGACCAACGCGCCATCCGCGTCATAGTACTCGACCGTGAGAACCCCCGCGCCGTTCCGATAGTTCGAAACGTCCCACAAGAGCGACCCGGTCGCCGGGAACTCACCTAAATAGACCGGCGCCCCTTGACCGTTCCACGTCAGTCTCGCAAAGGTCGCGTCGGAAACGCCCGTCCACGACAGCTCCGTCTCGCCGTCCAAAACGCGTCCCGAAGAAAAACGGACGCCCTTGAATTCGTACGGTCCAATATCGACGCGACCGTTCACAACGCGCTCTGCGCCCGCCAAGTCCGTCGACGTCGTTACGTAATCGTTCCCGCCCCGATCGATCGCGATCGATGACGGATCGAGCGTGTAATCGCCGTTCGCCGCGTCCTTAAAGAGCGGCGCCGCCCCGTCCCACGCGATATTGCCGGAGATCGACGCAAAAGAGTCGGTCGAATCGAGAATATTATAGCGCAAGACGGAATTTCCGACGAACGAAGAGCCGCCCGACTGACTATTGCCCACGACGATATTGTTATAGAAACGCATCGCGCCCCTGCCGCCCCTGATCGCGACGCCGTTTTGCGCGGTATTATTGACAAACGCATTGTTCGCGAACGTTGAGTCGTAACCCGCGATATAGACCGCGCCGCCGTCTGCGGCGGCGTTGTCAAGGAAAAGACTATCGCGAACCGTTACGAAACCGTGTATGCCTACGTACGGAGAATATGAATATAACGCGCCGCCGTTCCCTGTTGCGACGTTATTCAAGAACTTACTCGCCGTAATCGTAATAACGCCTTTGTACGCGTTCCTAATCGCGCCGCCGTATTGCGCCCTGTTGTTCTCAAAAACGACCCTATCGATCGTCAGCGTTCCGCAATTGTGAATCGCGCCACCGGACGACGCGAACCCGTTTGCAAGCGTCAAATTACGGAGCGTTACGTCCCCGTCTATATTGCGAAGTATCCGAACCGCGCCGCCGCCCGAAAGGGTTATGCGACCGTCGCCGTCTACGACCGCCGACGCGAGCGTCGTCAGTTGCGACGTCAGCGTAATCGTTCCGGTCAACGCAGGCGCGAAAGCGATCTCGACGCCGGTCGGAGTCAGATAGAGCGCTTCGCGCAGAGAAACGTCGTCGTTGGCGAGGTTGAACTCGTCGTCTAGCGTTGTAACGACGTTATAGTTCGTCGGAAGAGACGCGCCGGTTTCGTCGTACGCGCCGTAGCGCTCGTCGTAAAGTCCGGCGGCGTACACGGAGTTGGAGGCAATGCGCAAGTCGAGCGATTCTAAATTGAGGAGAGCGCCGTTGACGTCAAAGAGCGGCGCGACGACAAAACCGGGATTGACGTTAAAGAGCGTGTTCCAGATCGTCTGCGAACTGGTCGTTTCCAGAGAAAAGTTCGCTCCGGAACCGCCCGCGCGGTTGAGCGCGACGATCGCGTTCCGAAAGGTCGTCGTTCCACGCCCGTAAACGCCGCCGCCGCCATTAGAAGAGTCCTCGTTCGTTACGCGATTCGCCGAGATCGTCGCATGATCAAAGATCGCCGTTCCCGACGTATAGACTCCGCCGCCGTAATTCGTCGCCGTATTGCCATAAATAGCGACGTTTGACGTTCTTAGCGTTCCAGTATTATAAATCGCGCCGCCGTAATTCGTCGCGTAGTTGCCATAAAGCGCGACGCGTTCCAGCGTCATGCTCGCGCCGCTGTTGACGTAAATCGCGCCGCCGTTATTATTCCGACCGCCCGTAACGTCGAGATTCTTTAGCGTAACCGTAGCGTAACTCAACGCTTCAAGAACGCGATTCGAATTCCGCCCCGAGAGAGTAATCGCGCCGCCGCCATCGATCGTAATAGCGCGCGACGTCGTCAGTTGCGACTGAAGTTCGATCGTACCGGAAACGGCGAAGGTTATTTCGCTCCACGCGTTTGCAACCGCTTCGCGCAAAGAAACGAGTCCGTCGTTCGCGTCCTCGACGTCGTCGAGCGTCGTTACGACGCTCCAAGGATCCTCGACTGGAGACGCGTAGGCGCCGACGTCGACCGTCGCGTACTCCGAACTCGACGCTAAATGAAGATCGATCGCGTCCATATTCGAGAGCGTTCCGTCCACAAAGACCGGCGCGACGACGAATCCCGGCGACGTTCCGATCACGTTCGTCGCGGTCGCGTTGTAGCTCCCTTTAACGTCCGCGTCCGTCGGAGCGTAGTTTTCCGCAATAATACAGTTCCTAATCGCGCCTTGCCCGCCGATATAGAGTCCGCCTCCGGCGCTCGCTTTATTTCCCGCGATGGAAACGTGATCAAGAATCGGCGAATACGGCGCGTAGATCGCGCCCCCGCTGGAAGTGGCGTTGTTACCGTAGAATTCGGAGCGCGTAATCGTCGTCGTACCGCCGTTTAAGGAGATTGCGCCGCCAGAGTTCGACTGATTATTATAAAAAACGGAGTTATTAACGTTTAACGCGCCGGTGTAATTATAAATTGCGCCGCCAGAGTTCGACTGATTATTATAAAAAACGGAGTCCTTAACGTTTAACGCGCCGTAGTGATTATAAATTCCGCCGCCGCTACCGTTGGAAGGGGAAGCGTTGTCGAAGAACGTCGCGTTCTCGACCGAGAGCGTTCCCAAATTATATACCGCTCCGCCGTCGTACACCGTCTTGCCGCCTGTCAAGGAAATGTTGCGCAACGTAAGACTCGCGCCATAACTTACCCAAAAGAGACGCTTCCTTTGTTCTCCGTCAATGACCGCGCGACCGCCGCCGTCGATCGTAACGTTCGACGCGATCGTTAATTGACTCGCGAGAGTAACCGAATCGGAAACGCTAGGCGCAAACGTAAGCGTCGACTCGTGCGGCGCGTAATAAATCGCCTCGCGCAAAGAGACCAAGCCGTCCGTCGCGTCAACGACGTCCTCCGACGTCGTTACCTCCGTATAATCTACGGACGACGCCGCGCCTAAGTCGGGATATGCGCCGAGATACGCCCCGTCCGCAAAGAAAGACGCGAAAGGAGAGTCCGCCCGAACGTGAAGGTCAATCTCCGAAACATTCGCGACCTGCGCCGACGAACCGGTCCAAATCGGAGGCGTTACAAAACCCGGATTAACGCCTATCAATCCACCGTCGTTTCCGATGTACCCCGAAATATCGTTAGTAGCGCGATTATCTTTATTCGAATGATAGTTCAACGTTATCAGCGAATCAATTACATTGATTCGACGATTACCGTTTCCATGGACTCCCCCGGCGTTATTACCCGAGTTGCCGACGATCGTAACGTGATCGAGCGTCGTCTCGCCCGAATAACCTTCAACGTAAATCGCGCCCGCCGAATTACTAGCGACGTTGCCGTAAAAAACGCTACTCCGCGCGATTAACGTCGAGTCGTTGACGCAATAAATCGCGCCGCCGTCTCCCGACGCCCTATTCCCGGAGAACGTCGCGTTTTCGACCGTGAGACGACCCTTATTGTAGATTGATCCGCCGCCGTACCCGAAGCCGCCCGTTAAGGAAATATTACGCAGCGTAAGTTCCATATTTTTGTAGACAACAAAGTGCCGCGTCGTTCCGCAACCGTCGACAACAACGCGTCCCCCGCCGTCGATCGTCGCGTTCGAATTTATGGTCAACGGACTCGCAAGCGAAATCGAACCGGTTAAACTCGGCGCAAACGTAATCGTCGCGCCGCTCGGCGCGTAATAAAACGCCTCGCGCAAAGAGACCAAGCCGTCCGCCGCGTCGACGACGTCTTCCGTCGTCGTTACCGTCGTATAATCCAAGCTCGACGCCGCGCCCAAGTCCGAATACGCGCCGAGATACGCCCCCTCGGTAAACTCCGACGCGTACGGCGAATCCAAACGCACGCGCGCGTCTATTTCATCGCCGTTCAAAAGCGTTGCGCCGTTCCAAATCGCCGGCGTAACAAAGCCGGGATTGATCCCGATCAGACTGCCGTTGTTCGTATAGTCGCCGCGAACGTCGCCATAGTCTTCCGAATGGTTGCCCGTTACGATCGAGTCCGTCAACACGAGATTCCAGTTGTTCGCGCCGTCTTGAGTCCTTCCCGCGATTCCGACTCCTCTATTACCCACGATCGTAACGTGATCGAACGTCGACGAACGCACGTTGTAGGAGTTGAAATAGATCGCGCTCCCAACGTTGCCGTAAAACGCGCTGCTTCGCGCCGTTAGCTCGCCGTAGCGCGAGCAGTAGATCGCGCCCCCTCCTGACCCCGAGACGTTCCCGTAAAACTCAACGTTCTCGACCGTAAGCGAACCCTTATTGAAAATCGCCCCGCCGTAATTCGTGGTGAAGCCCCTTGTCAGCGAAAGATCGCGCAACGTCAGAGAATAACCCGCGCCAACCCTAAAAAGCCGATTCGCGTTCTCGCCGTCGACGACCGTGTTCTCCCCGCCGGCGATCGTTGCGCTCGACATGACCGCCAGTTCCGCGTTCAGCGTAATCGCGTCCGTCACGCTCGGCGCAAACGTGATCGTCGCGCCGCTCGGCGCGTAAGAAAGCGCCTCGCGGAGCGAAATCAACCCGTCCGTCGCGTCAACAACGTCCTCGCTCGTCGTCACGACGGTATAGTCGATCGCGGACGCCGCGCCAAGTTCCGCGTACGCGCCACAATACGCGCCGTCGTTGAATCGAGACGCGTACGGAGAGTCCGCGCGTACGCGCAAATCCAATTCCTCGCCGTTCAAAAGCGTCGTTGAACTCCAAATCGGCGACGTTACAAAACCGGGATTGACTCCTATTAAATTCCCGGACTCCTCAACGTTGTTCACAACGACGCCGGACACGTCGCGAATATTGTCGTCTCCATCGGAATTATCAACCACAACGTTGCCCGTTACGATCGAGTCCGTTATCGCGACGCTTGAACCGTCGATATAGATTCCGCCGCCGTTCAAGTTCGCCAGATTGCCAACGACCGTCACGCGATCCAAAACGCCTCGCTGCAGATAAATCGCGCCGCCGTTGGAAGCGACGTTATTGGAGAAAACGCTATTGCGCGCCGTAAGCGAGACGCCGGAGTCGCTGTAAACGGCGCCGCCGGAGCCGCCGGCCGTATTCCCGCTAAAAGAAGCGCCTTCCAAAACTGCGGTCCCGTAATTATAGATCGCGCCGCCGGTATTGCCGGCCGTATTCCCTTCAAACGACGTGTCGACGACCGTCAGCGTCGACGACGATCTCGCTGAAATCGCGCCTCCTGAACTCGTCGATCTATTTGACGTAAAAAACGAATTCTCAACGACGAGAGACGCGCTCAAACCGAGCCGAACCGCCCCGCCGGTCTCGGCGTAACCGTTCGCAAACGTCAAGCCTTTCAGTCCGACCGTCTTCGCGCCGTCCGGAATATTGAGAATTCGCGTCGTCCCCATCCCGGAGATCGTTAAGCCCGGACGCTCGCTATTCGCGTCCCAGAGCGCGCTCGCGTCGATCGTTACCGAACTCGCCGCCGTCAATTCGCCTTCTCCGAGTTCGATCGTCGCGCCTTGTAATTCAGGAGCAAAGACGATCGTCGCCCCTTCGGGCGCGATCGCCAACGCCTCGCGCAACGTCGTCTCGCCGTCTTCCGCGTTCGTCTCGTCCGACGACGTCGTAACCACGTAAACCGAGTCTAGCTCCGCAAACGCCGCGTCGACCGTCGACGCGTGCTCCGTCGTCGAAACGACCCAGCTCCTCGCCGACCCGATCGAAAGTTCGACCGGTATCGACTCGCTATCGAGCTCGGAGAGAATTACGGCGTCGCGTTCGCACGACATGGCGGCGGAAATCGGCGACGCGTCCAGGAGTTGGCGTTCTTCCAAAACTTCAAACCGCAAAAGGCGCGAACGCGCGGCGTTGAGTTCCCGCGCGCGATTTTTGCGCGCCGCGTCCAATTGATCACAACGACAACCCTTGTTTTTAAACGTCATGGCGATTTTTTCCTCCAAGTGAACGCTAGCGTGCGATCGGCGTTCTTTGTAACGATACCCATCGAGGCGCGACCGCTAATCCAACCCGTCGAATGGAACGCGGACAATCGATAAGCGCCCTACTTTCCGATAATTATACGTCGGAAATCAAACGTGGCAACACATCGTTGAATCGAATCTGGATTTTGCGTTCTCCGGCGGCGACGGAACGGATCGCGACCGAATGGGAACTCGTCGCGCGGAAGACCGACGCTGGGAGATCGAGAATCTTCTCGAAAGTTTTGAAGAAGATCGGGTCGCGCCCCTCCCTCCGTTTGCCTTCCGACGCTCGATCGTTCGGTTCGACGGCCGAGCAACAAACGTCCGCTCTCAAAAAAAGGAGGGCGCTTCCGAAAAAACGCCCCCTGCAAAACAAACCTACGAAACAACTTTGCGAACCGGCCCCCGACGATCGCGCGACGCGACCGTCGGCGTTCGTTCCGTTACGCTAGATCAAAATCGTCGAATTCAAAGATCGACTCGCAAAGATTCTCGGCTAACGCGTCGTCGATGGCGTCAAGCGCGGACTCTTCGCCAAACTCTTCGTCTTCAAACGCGCCGTAGAACGCGGCTCGAGCCTCTTCGAACGCAACGTCGTCGTTCGACAGTTCGACGACGTAGTCGGCGACTCCGTAACTATCGAGCATAGCGGAGCTTGCGGCGGTCGTCGCCGCCGTTCTCACCGCGCCGTAGGACGAACTCGCCCAGAAGTCGCCGTCGCCGATCGCGCGCACTTTGAAGTCGTACGAGGCGCCCGACGAGAGTCCCGTAACCGTGTGCGTTCTCGTTCCTTGAGCGATCGAGACGGTCGTAAACCTCGACGATCCCGCCGGCGCGTACGCAAGGTAATACTTCGAAGCGTTTTCGATCGACTGCCACGCGACGCGAATCGAGTTCGCGGACGGAACCAAATTCGTAATTGCCGGAGCGGCCAACTGAATCGGAGTCTTGACGACGAGCGTCGAAGAGTACGCGGACGTCGTCGTATTGACGCCGTCGCCGACCGAACGAACTTTGAACCAGTAGTTCAAACCTTCGGACAAACCGGTCGCTTGGAAGCTCGTCGCGCTCGCGTCGAGGGGAACCGACGTATACTGAGCGGCGGAACTTTCTTTCCAGAGCAACGTATATCCGGAGACGTCTTCGACGGGACTCCATTCGATCGTAATCGCCGACGCCGACTTTGAGACAAGCGCCGGGCTAGGAACCTCGAGCGGAATGACGAGCGGCTTCGTCTGAAGCGTCGTCGAGAACCACGGGGACGACAGGTATTCGTCGCCGTCGCCAATCGCGCGCACGCGCAGATCGTAGGACGTATCCGGCGTGAGATCCGCAATTTCGTAGCTCGTCGCCGTCGTCGACTTCGTCGTCCATGCGGACGCGCCCGACTCCTTGTAGGAAACG
>ONGM01000087.1 GCA_900317365.1 uncultured Planctomycetota bacterium | reverse complement strand
AGGATACGCGAATGGTTAGCAACCTGACTCGAAATCAGGCGCCGGCTTGCCGGTTGAGGGTTCGAGCCCCTTGTCCTCCGCTTTGCTCTGCAAAGTTTCAAAACTCGACGACTCCCAAGCGATTCCGTTTGGGAGTTTTTTTTTGCCTGTTTTTGGCCGCCCCCTTTCTCTCCTTCCTTTTCCCTCTCCTTTCTTCGACGTCGCGCGTTCTCGTATTGCGCGCTGCGCCGCTTTGTAACGAGCGTCGCGCGATAGAAATGAAAGTTTTTAACTCCGGACGATTGACAAAGGGGATTGTTAGGAGCAAAATAGTTGTGGGCTTTTTTGCGCCCGCGCGGTTAGACTCGCGACGTATCATCGTGTATTTGTGATTGGAAGAGGCTGGAAATGTCGGAACAGTCGGACGCTCTCAAGGGCGCGGAATTTTGGCAGGAGAAAACAAAGGAACTTGCGGAACCCGATAAGAACGCCTCGCCGTCGCTGGCGATTACTGCGGAACAGAGTTCGCAATCGAGCCTGAAACTCTGTTGGGGCCTCGAACAGTGGCCGAGTTGGCGTGAAGCGGCGAAACAAATCAAAGACTACGCCCTTTCGCGACTCGACGAGACGCTCGTCGAATTTGAAGAGAACCTGACAAGAAAAGGCGTTAAGGTCTATTGGGCTCAAGACGCGGAAGAAGCGAATAAAATCGTTCTGCAAATCGCGCGCGAAAACGGCGTGAAACGCGTCGTCAAAGCGAAATCGATGGTTTCCGAAGAATTGGCGTTGAATCGCGCGCTCGCGACCGAAGGCGTTCAAGCGCTCGAAACGGACCTTGGCGAATATATCGTTCAACTTCTCGGACAGCGACCGACCCACATCGTTACCCCGGCGACCCACCTCAGCGCCGAGGAAATCGGAGAAAAATTCCACGAAAAACTCGGCGTGCCGTATACGGCGGAACATGAGAAACTCACGATGATCGCGCACGAAAAACTGCGCGACGAGTTCGTCAACGCCGATATGGGCATGTCCGGCGCAAATTTCGGGATCGCCGATATCGGCGCGCTGTGCCTCGTCGAAAACGAAGGGAATATCGGTCTGTCGACGACCTGTCCGAAATTGCACGTCGCGTTGATCGGAATTGAAAAGATCATTCCGAAAGCGAAGTACCTGCCGCTCTTCCTGAATATGCTCCCGCGCATGGGCACCGGTCAAAAGTTGACGTCGTACACGCACCTTTTCACGGCGCCGACCGACGGACGCGATATGCGCGTGATTATCGTCGACAATGGGCGCACGAACGCGCTCGCTTCGCCGGAAACGCGCGGCGTTCTGCGTTGCATCCGTTGCGGCGTTTGCATGACGCATTGCCCGGTCTATCGCCAGGTCGGCGGTTGGGCGTACGGGTGGGTTTACCCGGGGCCGCTCGGCGCGGTCTTGACGCCGCAACTGCTCGGCATGCAGAAGGCGGGTAAGTTGCCGTTTGCGTGTTCCTTGTGCGCGGCGTGTTCGCAGATCTGCCCAGCGAAAGTGGATTTGGCGCACCAAATGGTTCGACTGCGTTCGAAGTCGGTAACGGCGCGTCCGAAGTCTCCCGCCGCTTCCGGAATGGATTCTTTCGTTTGGAAAACCTTCGCGCGATTTATGTCGAGCGCGCGGCGTTATCGCGTTTTCATGTTGGGAATTCGTCTCGGCGCCAAAGTCGCTCGAATTGTGCCCAATTGCATTCTGCCGAGTCAGGTCGCCAATTGGAAACGCGGACGCGCGGTTCCGCAATCGTCGGGTACGTTTAGGAACTGGTGGCGAAAGAATCACAAAGGGTAACGCCGATTGGCGTCGCATCGAGATCCTTGGGCGTAGAGGCAACGACGTATGGAAATTCGCGGTATCATATTAATATGCGGCGTTCTTGCGCTGTTGGCTTGCGCAAGTTGCGCAATAGAATATTTTCGGCGGCATTCGAGCGGAATTGACGCGGCGACCCTGTCGACGTGCAGGTCGCGCGTCAACGCTTGGTGGCTGATGTTCGGATCTTTAATTTGCGCGCTTTTGCTTGGAACGGGCGTAACCGTTTTTTTCTTCGCCGTGATTTCGTTCTGGGCGTTGCGCGAGTACGTTACGATAACTCCGACGCGCCCGTCCGATCATAAGCCGCTAGTCGTTGTCTTCTTCCTTTTGACGCCGTTGCAGTTCATTTTGGTCGGCGCCGATCCCGCGTGGTTTCGTTCCGTTTTCAAACATGACCCGTACTCCTTTTACTCCGCTCTGATTCCGTCGTGCATCTTCTTGCTCTTACCGGCTGTCGTCGCGATGACGAACGACACGAAACGGTATCTTGAGCGGATTGCCAAGCTTCAGGTCGGACTGCTGATATGCGTCTACTCGTTAAGTTTTGCGCCGGCGCTTCTCACGTTGGAGACCGCGAAGACCGGCGGCGCGTCCGTTAGCGAGCAACAAGAGATACCCGCGCTTGGACTCGGCGAGAAAGTCGACAAGGCTCTGACCGTAAGGGACAACCCGGTCGCAACGCTTCAAAATTCAACGCTTGAAGAGATAACGTCGATCGAGCTTTCGCAAAGCGACCTCGTTTCCCCGCCGGAAGTCGACAAAGACGTTCGGGATTCTTCCCCTCGGAGCGACGAGGTGCAGTCGATCGCTCGCTCGTCTCGCGACAAACACGCGTCCTCGAACGTTACGCTACTATTCTTCTTCGTCTTCTTAACTCAAATTAGCGACGTCGCTCAGTACTTCTGGTCCCTCGCGTTTCGTAAACACGTTATTGCGCCGGCGGTGAATTCGAGCAAGACGTACGAAGGCTTCACGCTTGGCGCTTTGACCACGGTTATCGTCGCGATTAGTTTGAGCTATTTTACGCCCTTTGACCGTTGGGTTGAGGCCGCGCTCGCCGGACTTGTCGTCGCGTGTATGGGGTTTGCCGGAAATATTACGCTCAGCGCCATGAAACGCGATCAGGGAGTTGGAGACTTTGAACACTTGATCGACGGACACAACGGCGTCCTTGATCGAATCGATTCCTTGTGTTTTGCCGCTCCGGTCTTCTATCATTACGTGAAATTGTGTTGTTAAACGAAAAGGTTCCGTTTTCGGCGTTCGCAGAAACGGAGCCTTTTTCTTTGTCTCAGCAAGATAGCGCTCATCAGATTGCGAGGTCGACATGTCGATTTCATCACCAATTGGATTTATTTCGTCCTTTGTCGCGAGCTTTGCGATTTTAGCTTTTTCCGCCGGAACGAGCGCGATCGCGGCCGACGTCGTCATGCCGGAGCGCGGGTTATGCGCGCACCGGGGCGATCAAGGCGTCATGCCGGAGAATACCGTGCCTGCGTTCGTCGCCGCCGCGCTCGCCGGCGCTCAACAAGTGGAGCTCGACGTTCAGAAAACCAAGGACGGCAAACTCGTTATTATGCACGATCTGACCGTCGATCGCACGACGACGGGAAAAGGCGCCGTTAAGGACCTGACGCTCGACGAAATTCGATCCTTTTCGATTCGAACCAAAAACTTTATCTACGATCAACTCACGGCTCCGACCTTTGAAGAAGCGCTCGACGCGTTGCCGCGCAATGTTTGGATCAACGTCCACGTGAAGCCGGGCGAAGGAATCGCCGCCGACGCTTGTCGTCTCGTTATGGAAAAGGATCGACTTCATCAAGTGTTCTTTGCGTGCAATAAGGCGGAAATGGAAGCGATTCGCGCAATTTGTCCCGACGCCAAGATTTGCTGCATGGATCGTAAGCCTAATCCGGAACAATACATTAAAAACGCGATCGAATGGAAATGCGATTTTATTCAGTTGACTCACGATTACACGGCGGAAGAGATCGCGCGTCTCAAAGCCGCCGGAATCAAGATCAATTTCTTCGGAACCGACGATCCAAATAAGATTCGCAAACTCCTCAACGACGGCGTCGATTTTCCGCT
>ONGM01000274.1 GCA_900317365.1 uncultured Planctomycetota bacterium | reverse complement strand
GAAGGAGCCGCCTTCCGGGGCGTAAGAGACGTAATATTTCTCGGCGTTTGAGACGGCGCCCCAGGTGATCGTAATCGAGGATTCGGTCGAATCGGTCGAGGTAATTTGCGGCGTCGGCAACGTTTCCGTACTCCGAATGGAAACGGAGACGACGTCGCCGAAAGGAGAGTTTGTGCCTGTAACGCCGTCGCCGATCGCGCGCACCTTAAAGCGATACGTACCGCCCGACGTTAGACCGGAAAGAGTGTAGGTCGTTGTCGTTTTGGCGATTGAGACGTTTGTGAAGGAGCCGCCTTCCGGCGCGTATGCGACGTAGTATCGCGCGGCGTTTTCCACGGCGTTCCACGTAATGGAAATGGAGTTCTGCGTTGATCGAGCGGAGGTAATTTGGGGCGCGGGCAACGCTTCGACGCTCTCGCTTTCAAGCGTGAGATCCTGCGTTATGGAGTTGATGAGAACCGCCTCGTTTTCATCGGCAGCGTCGACGGTAATCGTCTTTTCCGCAGGATCGTCGTCGGCGAAATGGGACGCGGCGGTCGTTAGATCGATCGGTTCCGGCGCGGCGTCAAGAACGCTTCCGCAGTCGAAGGCAACGTTTGCGAGCAGGGTTTCAAGGACAGGCGAGGCGTCGAGCAACTCGCGATTTTCGAGCGCTTCAAGACGTAATTGTTTAGCGCGCGGAGTCCTTTGAGACGCGGCGACTTTGCGTGTTCGTAACGACGACAGGATAACGTCGAGATTCATTGTTTGAAATCCTTTAAGGGAAAATGGAATTAAAGACCTCCGCTTGGAGGAGGATCGAATTCGCTTGCGCGATTTATACGGTATTTACGAATCGCCGCGCGTCTCGTTGGCTAAAGACGCATAAGACGGCGTTTCGAGCCGCCGCCGTCGAAGAGTTCACGAGAATTTCGACCGCAAGCGGCGCAAGGTCGTCGTTTATATCGTACGACGTAGCAATAAAAGAGACGCGCGACGCGCGCTAGACGCAAGCCCCACGACCGGCAAAAGCGGGCGCATTACGTTTCGCGCGCGCCGACGCGTCAAGACGGTATTGTATCTCGTTTCGGACGTCATGCGTCGCGGCGACTCTAAACGATCGACGTCGCCGCAACGCAAAACGTTATCTCCGGAACGTTACGTTAACCAAGCAGACTCGCGGCGATCAAGTCGAGAGAATCTTCGAACTCGTCGAAGAGCTCCGCGTCGTCGTCGAGAAGCGCTCCCGAATTGGACTGGTTTTCATAACACCCCAAGTCGACGTTGCTTCCGACTTTACGGGTGTTGCCCGCAAGGTCGGTTCCGCTCGGATAGTGGTTGTTGTTGCCTTTCCCGCACGCTTGCGAATCGTTCGTAAGTCGCCAATCGCTGTTGCTATTGACGAACAGCGGTTTGGTGGAGTCGTACGTGTAGGTCGTTCCGCTCTTTGCCCACGTTACGTTGTTCGCCATTGTTTTATAGCCTTCAACGTTGGTGTAGCCGTTTGGACACATCGTCGTGTTGAAACCGATCTGCCCGTGTCCGGTTGTTCCAGCGCTGTTGCCGGCGAAGAGGCAATTGTAGAACACGCCGTGCGACACTTCGTCGTCCCAAACGTAGGCGCCGCCGCCGGATTGACCGGCGGAATTCTTCGCAAACGTGTCGTTTTTGAAGACGACGTACACGTTCTTAAAGAGCGCGACGCCGCCGCCGCGCGTGCCTGCGTTGTTCTTGGCGAAGAGGCAGTTGTCAATCTCGCCAATTTTAGAGCTTACGGAACCCTGATCGTTTGAATAAGCGATTGCGCCGCCGCCGCTCGCGGTATTGCTTTGGAACGAACACCTGGTGAAATTGGCCGTCGCGCAGTACGCGTGAACGGCGCCGCCGCGTCCGCCCGTTACCGTGTTGTTCGTAAACGTGCAGTCGGTCGCGTTGAGCGTTGCGCCGGGATCAGCGTAGATCGCGCCGCCGCCCCCGCTTCTGACCGTTCCGACGTCTTCGTCGGCGCCAGCCGCCGAGTTGGACGTGAACGCGCAATTGTTTATGGCCAGAGAGCCGCTCGAAAGATTGATCGCGCCGCCGCCTGTCGACGCAGACTTGCCTTGCGTGAAGTTTACCTTATTGATCGTGTACGACGCGTTCGACAGGCTGAAGATACGCGTGTTGTTCCCGCCGCTTACCGTAACCGCCGACGAGAGCGAGCTCGCGTTGATCGTCGCCGCCTGAGTCAGCGCGATTTGCGATCCGAGCGTGATCGTCTTACCCGCCATACCCGAGGTGAAGGTAACGGTCGTTCCCTGCGCGCGGTACGTAATGAGCGCCTCGCGCAACGTGATGTTGCCGTCGTACGCGTCGATAACGTCGAGCGTTGAGTTCACGACCACCGACGGAGTTTCCTTCGTCTTTTGGGACACGGTATTGCT
>ONGM01000172.1 GCA_900317365.1 uncultured Planctomycetota bacterium | reverse complement strand
CCATAATCCCAGTGGCGTAGACGTGCGGAAAATTCATACCGCGTCGAATATATCCGGCGTTTTCCAGCGCGGCGATCGCCGTCTTAACGCGCGTTTCCAACTCTTTTCCGTCTTCGTTCCAACCGGCTTCTCGCGCGATCTCAAGCGCGGACCGACTGAACGACGCGCGCTTGCCGGAAATCCTCTTGATCGCCGTCCATATTTGCTGAATCTCACTTTGATTTAACTTTGTTTGATTGAGTCGGATAAAATGCTTGTCGAGGTCGTTTTCGTTGAAAAGAATGTAGCAATCGGCGGTCAACGAAGGATCGCGTCCGGCTCGACCGGCTTCCTGAACGTAGTTTTCAAGAGAGTCCGAAATATCGTAATGGACGACGAGTCCGACGTCTTTTTTGTCCACGCCCATGCCGAAAGCGGAGGTTGAGACAATGATCCGGACTTTGTCGGAAATGAAAGCGTCTTGATTTTCAATTTTTTCAGAGCTTTCCATCTTTCCGTGGAACGGCTTTGCCTCAAAACCGTCCGCCGTTAGTTTTGTCGCGATTTGCACGGCGCGCTTCGTTCGCGAGACATAGACGATCGTCGGACAGTTTTTTTCTTCGACCAAACGCCGCAAAGTTTCGTATTTTTCCGCTTCATTCCGTTGAAAGAGTACTTTATAGCGCAGATTTGTCCTCGTCGCGGACGATTCAAAAAGCTCCAGATCTAGGTTCAGTTTTGTTTTGAAGTAATCGCAAATATCCTCGACGACTTTGCGTTTTGCGGTCGCCGTAAAACATGAGACGGGAATCTGACTTTGGCGTTGTTTCTTTTCCTGTAACTGCTTGATAAAGGTTCCTATATAGAGATAATCGACGCGAAAATCCTGTCCCCATGCGGAGAAGCAGTGCGCTTCGTCAACCACAAATCGAACGACGTTGCGCGAGAGAAGCAATTTTTCCACTGTCGGGGATCGTAGCGATTCCGGAGAAATGTACAGTAAGGAGGCAACGCCGTCGGCGACGCGTTCGATCGCCTCTTTTCGTTCGATCGGACTGAGCAAACCGTTTATCGTAACGGCGTCCGCAATTCCGAACTTTGCCAGATTGTCAACCTGATCTTTCATGAGGGACTGCAAAGGCGAAATGACGACCGTTAGACCTTTTGCGTTTTCTCCCGCCATAATAGCAGGCAACTGAAATGTAATCGATTTTCCTCCTCCGGTGGGGAAAATCGCCAAGAGAGATTTGTTGCGCGTCGCCGCTTCGACGGCGCGCTCTTGTAGCGGTTCGCCTTCATAAGTGCGGAACGAGTCATATCCGAAGATTTCTTTGAGTTTGCGTTTGACGTTAAGATTGCGTTTACAGTACGCGCATTCGTCGTCGTCGCACGGTTGATTGCGTAAAACGCGCATATATTCGTCGACGATCGGGTAGTTGATTTGAACCCACTGAGGAGTGATCGAGCCGCGATCGTCCGCCGCAATTAACGCCAAGGAGTACGCGAGCGCAATGGGATGGTCTTGCGCCATTTGTTCGAGATGCGCGTTTGCGCAGACTTTATCATGGAAAAGCGTTCGAATGAGATCGACGAGGTCGCGATCGGCCGCGTAGTCTAAGTAGGCAAAGAACCCAGAGAATTCAGGCGAGTTGCGCAGTAGCAGAAACCAGAGTTGCTTTAAGTCGTCTTGAAGGGATTCGAAGGCGTTGATTTCGTCGTAAAACAGCTCTTTTGATTTAATCGCGTCGTCGAGGGGATTGCTGAGAGAATCCGACTGGAGCTTATCGTTTTTTACTAGTCGATGGTAAGGTTTCGCCGGAAATAATAGCGGCGATAAGTACAGCGTGTCGACGTAGCGAACGGAAGAGTCCCGGCGTATTGCGGACTCGACGTATTTTAGATCGCACGCAAGAATATTGTGTCCGCCGACGAACTCGTATCCTTCGGCGAAAGCTGAAAATTCTTCCAACGACGTCGCATGGAACTTACGTTCTAACGAATCGACAGCGCCGACGTCGAGTATCTGTTTTGTGTTAGGATTGATTTCCGCGTCAAAAAATAGAATCGGTTTCATTAAATTACTCGCGCTTTAAACCCACGACCATATGTCGATTGTATCGTAATCGTTATAAAATGCAAAGCGTGTCGTTTTATCTTGAACGAAAGCGTTGCATATTTGCGTCGTCGTTGGCGCGCGCAAGAGTCGTAGACCACGTTCTCGAACGCCGCGACGACGCTTGGAAAAGGTCGATTTGTTGACTTTTTCGTCGCCGGTAAGTAGAATCCGTTTGACGCGGCGCTTTTCAGCCGCGAAGAAACGATCGGAGAGATCGGAAAATTGAACGACAGCCTCGTTTTCGGGGCGATTTAACGGATGACAGAAAACATGAATATATCGCTGTTTAAAATGCGTTGTTGCGTCTTTTTGGCAATTTGCGCCGCCTTGTTTGTGAAGACTGCTTTTTCGGACGATCAGCCTTTCTCGTGGAGTCAAACCGACGAGTCCGTTACGCTTTTCGACGGCGACAAGCCGGTGTTTACGTATTGGTACGCTTTCGTGGATCACGCGCCGCTTGTTCCTGATCATGAGCCTCGTCGTTATGCCGGAAGCTACGTTTATCCGCTTTATGGACTCGACGGCGAAAATCTCACGGAGAACGCGCCGAAAGATCATTATCATCACCACGGCGTTTTCTGGACCTGGCCGGGCGTTTACGTTCATGAATCCGACGGAACGACGCGCAAATACGATCTTTGGACGTCGAATACGAATATTCGTCAACGTTTTTTAAAGATCGTGGACATGAGCGCCGACGCCGACGCTGCTAGGCTTACGGTAGAGAACGGTTGGTTTGTCGGACCTTCTTCGACGACGCAGGACAGTCGCATTGAACCGCAGAAGAAAGGTGAACTTATTGCGGAAAACGCGTCGCGCTACGGAGAAAAAATCATGGACGAACGCGTTACGCTCATCGTTTCTCGCATAGACAATATCGACGGAGTCGATTCGCGTTCCATCGATTTTGAACTCGTTTTGACGCCGACGAGCAAACCGGTTTCCCTCGAAGGCGCGGAAAAGAAAAGTTACGGCGGTCTGACGATTCGATTCCGTCCTTCGGGTAAGATCGGAGTTGATCGCTTCATAACGACCGACGAAGGAGTCGCCGCCGACGATATGCCGGAGAAACGGCTTCGCTGGGCGGATTACACTTCGCGATTCGGCTTTAACGAAAGTCCTGCGGAACCCGACGCCGGACTTTCCGGCGCCGCGATCTTCCTTGATCCCAGTTTTCCCGATTATCCTCCGACGTGGCTGACGCGTTATTACGGTCCTCTCTGTCTCGGATATCCGGGAGTTGAAGCGCAACGATTTGAACCGGGCAAACCGATCGTTATGAAAGCGCGGCTTTGGGTTCATCGCGGCTTGGTCGAGCCGAACGTCTTAAAGAACGTTTACGAAAGGTACGCCGAGAAACGTTAGTCCGTCGTTTGAAGCGACGTTGCGATAGGTAGGAATCGTCTTAAAGAGATCGGGGGTCATGCGAGATCGTTCGCATGGCCCCCAACGTTTAACGATTTTGTTGCTTAATGACAACGTTTATTTCGAAAAGGATTGAGCGCGTCCTTTTCACACGGGCTTAACGAGTCGATCGCTAGCGAGGCTGGAAGTTTGCAACGAAGACAATCAGCCAGACGACGCCGACGCAGACGGCAAAGCTAACGACGAATCCCAGAACGTCGACCAAGGTCGGTTTGTTGAATTCGAGCCCGCCGAATTTAAAGAGTCGCTTATCGTCGAAACGCGCCGGATTCTCATAAGAAAGCCGCATTTCTTCGGCGTCTTTGACGGGATCCGGATCGACAGGCGTCTTCATTTTGACGAAATAGCGATCGAGTTTCTCTTTATCGCCGCGCGGCGTAATAAAACTCAGCGCGATCAAGATCAGGAAGGGAAGGAAGAGTCGCGTAGGAAGACGCAACGCTTCGAGCGTCCCGTTGCTTTGAGCGCGAAGATTGATATTGAGCTTGTCGTAGAGGAGGAAATCAATTTCAAAACTTCCCTCGCCGTTGAGGAAGACTCCTTGTTCCGCGAGATCTTGAATCGATTTAAAGCGATTCGTAACGCGTTTACGATTGGCGCCAAGTTGCTCGACCGTTTTGTAGTCGGGGTCAAAGAGTTCGAGGGCAGACTCCGATTGGTCGAGGAAAACTTTTTGTCCGTCGACCACTTTGGCGTAAACAACGCCTTTGGAGTTAAAGAGGAGTTCAGAGCCTTTGGCGTCGCGCGGCACGACTCCGCCGCCCCAATAGATCGCCTTACCGCCGGTCTTGAATTCGTCGACAATCTGATCGCCGACGGCAATCTTTTGAGGCTCCGGACCAATGGAGCGGTAAATAGCGTTTTCTTTCTCGGTTTCCGTCGCGAGTTCGCCTGTTGCGACGGCGTCCGCTTGTTTCCGCCAGTTTGTGATCATAGCGTCGCGTCGCTGAACGTCGCTTGGCGACGCCGGTCTTTCTTCCATGGTAACGACAAATTCATTCGTATCGAGATACTTCGGGTTCGTCGACAGAGTCGGAATGAACTTCGACGCGTTTAGCGGAATAACGAAGAAGATAACGAGCGTGAGTAGAATAGCGCACCACGCCGACGTTTTGTTTGCGCGTCGCCAGTACATTCCAATCCAAAAGGGCGCGGCGAAAACAATCGGAATTTCCCAGGCAAATTTGAGTTGTTCAAAGACGTTCATCTTCATGATGGAGTTGATCGTCGCTCCGACAATGACGATGGCGCTACAAATACGACCGGCGCGCACGCAAGTTTTTTCGTCGGCGTTCGGGTTAATATACGCCGAGTACCCGTTGCGCACGACCAACCCGGAAACGACGAGCATATAGCAACTTGCGGAACTCATAAGCGCGGCGAGTAGACAAGCGAGCATGAGTCCGACGAGTCCTAAGTTCAAAGGACCGAGCAACTCTCTCGTGGCGATTCCCCAGACTTTATCGGGGTCGGCGGCGAGTTCCACGTTGCTTGCCAAATACGCGAGGGCAATCAAAGCGGTCAGAGCCCATCCGATCGTACAGAACCGTTTTAGCACGTTTCCGGCGACGAGTCCAAATCGCGCGCTAAATTCCGTTTTTGCCGACCCGCCTCCCGTTGCGATAAAGTGGGGCTGACATACGATCCCCAATAAGTTTAACAAGGTGATTGCGATAATGTAGTGGAGGGGAAATTCTCCGCCTTTCGGACTCGTGAGTATTTCGAAAAATTCAGCAGGCACGCGACGGTGCAGGACGACGAAGCCGTTTGAAGTCGGTTCGGCGTCAGGGTTAATTTGAGTCGCGGACGCGTCGTTCGAGGCGAGTTGCGTTTCGGCAGACGCTTGGGCGACGGCGGCTGGAGTCGGCGATCTGGACGCGTCGTCTTTGGCAAGCGCGTTGAGACCGACGGGAATTAAAATGACCGATAGAATGACAATGAAAATTCCTTGAATCAGATCGGTCCAGTACGCAGCCCGTAAACCGCCGAGCACACCGTAGAATAGGACGCATACTGCGGTCACGACAATAATCAGTTTGTCAAACGGGATCATGTGCCCGAAGATTTGCACGGAATCGACCCCGACCAACGGCGCCGCCATTTTGCCAATAGCAGTCATTCCGACCCCGAGGTAAAACATATAAAAGACGACGCCAAAGATCATATAAGCGACGGCGATCGCCTTGCTTTGATACCGTTCTTGGAACCAGTCGCCGAGCGTTAAACAGCGCATGCGTCGGTACCAGACGCCGCAAATCCAATAGAAAGGCGTAACAAAGAGCCAGAGTAGTCCGCTCCAGACGCCGCTCAGACCGTTTGTGAACGTGGTCTTAGCGGTAACGATTGGATCCGACGCGTTGGTGCCGGCTCCGAACGCGGCGAACATTTGAAACAGCTTGCCAAAACTTCGACTGCCAAGAAAGTAGTCTTCTTGTTTTTTGACAAATAACATCGACCAGACGCCGATGACAAACATAACGACGAAATATCCAATGAGGACAATGACGTCAAGCGTTGTTAATCCCATGTTTATCTCTTTGTGTTAGAAGCGAATAGTTTAAAAGTCCGGGTAGTTTGTTCTTTACGGTTTTAAAATCGCAACGTCAAAAGGCCCCTTGCGCAGAGTAAAATCGTCGGAATTGTTGTCTTCCGCGATAATTGTCAGAGCGCTTGCAAAGGTCGAGTCTGCGTAATCGGCGTAATGCAACACCATGGCTTCAAGCGAAGCCGGAGGGGTCGGGGAACCCCATTCGGCAAAACGGGAATGAGTCAGAATAAGATGCTCGAGTTTGCAAGCGGTCTGGGGATCCAGATTAGAAGCGTCTGCGTACCGGCGTAGGATTTCGGCGCCGATGACTGCGTGTCCGACGAGCTTTCCGCGCGTCGTTTTCCGAAATCCGCCTCCGAAAGGTTCCAATTCGCCAATTTGGCCGACGTCGTGTAAAATGGCGCCGGCCACAATGAGCGGCGTCGATAAAGACCCCTTCAAAATCGGGAACGTCGCGGTGAAATGATCTGCGATCATGATCGAGATTTTGAGGACGGAGAGCGTGTGCTCGAGCAGACCGCCGGAATAGGAACGATGATGCGCTTTTGACGCGCCTAACTCGAGTAGTTTCAGCCGATTGTCCTTCAGTATATTGAGGACGGTCTGCAACAGCGGTCCCTTGCCGAGACGTTTATTCGCGATCGCGACAATTTCCGAGAATATATTTTCAGCGGAATCGAGAGAGGTTGGGCGACATTTATCGGGGGCAAAACCGTTCTCTTCATCTCCGGGACAGGTGAGTCTGGCTTTGCGTATTTCGAGTTTCGGTCCGTACTTTGAAGAGTGAATCGTCGCGCGAATTTTGAAGAAGTCGCCAAGCGTCCACGACGAATCGCACTCTTCGAATAGGGCGCTGTCGTTCCAAATCAACGCTTGCGCCGAGTGAGTTTTGTCGCGAAACGTAACTTTATAGTAGGGTTTCCCCTGCTTCGTGCGCAGTTTATCTTTTCCGACAAGTTGCGCGAAGCAATCGGAATCAGTCTGAGAATTGAGCTCTTTTAGCGTCTTTATAACGTACGTCGACGTAGCTTGGCGGCTTGCGAGAGACTGACGCCGCTGTTGAGACTCATTCGTCCGCGCGGTGTTCGTAGCGGATGGATTCGCGTCTTGCGGTGGGTTGGGCACGGTCTCAGAGCCTGGTTCGGAATCCTTGGCGACGATTTTTTGCGGAGGACTCGCGTTTGCGCCGTCGCTCGAAGGTTGATTCTTCAAAGCGCGTTTGTTAACATCAGATTCGCGCGCTTGATCGGCGTCGTCAGCAGCTTTGGAATTTGCCATAACGAACTCCTTTGAGCATTGTCGTTAGCGTAAACGTGCAAACAATTATTCGTCTTCGTCGACGACTTTATCGAGTGGGGTTGGAATTTCGAGAATAAATCTCGCGCCGCCTAAGGGCGAATCCTCGACAATAACTTTGCCTTTGTGCTCTTGCGCGATTTTTTGCGTGATCGCAAGTCCCAAGCCCGTGCCGCCGTTTTTGTTTTTCGATTGAAACGGACGAAAGAATCCGTTTTTGAGTTCGGCCGGCGCGCCTTTGCCTGTGTCGTCGACGATAATGCGCGCTCGCCTGTGATCTCGATCATACCGTAAGGCGATTTCCACGCGTCCGCGCGGATAAGACGCTCGTTCGGTCGACTCGCTTGGCTTATAGTCGTTCGACGCTTCAATTGCGTTTGCGACTAAATTAACGACCGCGCGATGGATTTGCTCGCTGTCGAAATAGAACTTCGGCATGGTTCTATCGGGAAAGAGTAGCAGGTCGACGTTGAATTCTTGCGCTCTTCCGCGCATGAGTTCGGCAACTTCGGTGAGAACGTCGTTTAAATCGTTGAGTTCCATTTCTGGCGCTCTCTCCTTGCTGAACGCAAGCATGTCGAGAACGAGATCAGAGATTTTCATTTGGTTCTTCTCGACCAGTTGCCAACCTCGTTCGATAAGAGCGCGATCGTTGTTTTTTAGTCCGGAATCGATGAGATACCCGCCGCCTTTGACGCCTTGTAGAATGTTTTTGATATGATGTGATAAAACTGCTACCGTTTGACCTATCGCCGCCAAACGCTCCGCATGAACCATGCCAAGATAATATTGAGTGTCTTCAATCGCGAGCGCCGCCTGACGTCCAATCGCCATCATGAGCTTGAGATGGTCGATCGTCAGATGATGTTCCGTAGGATTGTCGGTAGACTCTTGACAAGAAGGCGCGCGTTCGCGCTCGTTCGAATCGGGAACGACGACGTCGATGTAAATGGCGCCTACTTGACCGTAGCGACCTTGCATTGGGACGCAGACGGCCTCTTTGACGCTCGCGAGCTCGGCGGAATCGGAGGAGTCCCATCTTTCGTCGTCTTGCGCGTTGCGGGTAAGAACGCCTTTCTTATTGAAGAAGGCGTAATTGACGATCGGGCGACTAGGCGCGACGGTCTTGAAATCGTCGCGCGAGCGAGACGCTCTTAGTTCCAGCGAGTCTGAGCATGCGTTATAGAGTAAGACGCACATTCGATCGATCGGCGCCCACTGGAACGTGAGATCCTGAATTTTATTAAGCAGTTGGTCGACGTCGAGCGTGCGGCTTGTCGCGATTAAGGCTTCATATAGGAAGTTGAAGTGTGCGCGCGCTTTAACGAGCCAGTCGGGCGCTTCGTTGTCGATAACGCCGTTTTCGTTCCAGATAATCGACTCGCCGGAGGTAATTTCGAATTGTCGCTCGTCGCATGGAAAGGAGAACTCGTCAATTCCGGAAGAACGCGTCCAGTGGTCGCATGAAGGCTGTTCGTGCGCGGCGGAAGTGAAGAGAATGAGCGAACTGCCGATTTGAATAAGGTCGCCGTTGCGCAAGAGCCACGAGCGCACTCTTTCGCCGTTGACATAGACGCCGTTTCGACTTTCTAAATCGACCAGGAGTCTACGTCCGGCTTCGCCTTTGCTGATTTCCGCATGAAATCGCGAGGCTTCCGAGTCATGAAGGCAAATAGCGTTAGTCGGATCGCGACCGATTCCAATAACGGACGCGTCAAGAGCGTAACGTCGACCTTGGTCGTTTCCCTGAACGATTAAAAAGGCGTCCACACCTGTTCCTTTGAGCTAATCTGAATAAAACGGTCTTCGGATTGTGAAGTTTTCTTCGGTTACATTTACTATCCATTGTAATAAGGGCGCGCATGCTTGAAAAGTAATTTTTTGACGTCCATTCGCGCAGCGTTAAAAGAAAACGTTCGTCTTTGCGCGATTGCCGCAGAATGCGCGACGACTTGTCGGTTGACAGCGGAAGTAAGACGAAGAGTTGACAAGCCCGAAACGCCACGATAAAATATCATGTCGTTCGACTTGGGGCGCGTCGGGACGGTTCGTTCAGATCCGGCGACGCGCGACGCGTCGGGGTTCGATCCCCTTGCGGAACGCGATTGTCAACTTCGGTTGGCCCTGTCGTAAACGCAAAAACTACCGAAGGAATTGCGCGCGATCATACGCGCGCGACCGCCTGACGTAATCAGATAGTTGTAACAACTGAGCGCAACGATCGCCTTAGGGCGACGGCTTAAGGAGAATCAATGAAAAAAGCTTTGTTAATCGCGACGTTTGCCGTTATTTCGGCAGTCGGTTCGATGGCGCTTGCGCAAGACGCCAGTTCTAACCCTGCGTATAGCAACGGAACGGAATGGCTCGCCAATCCGACCGCTAATCCGGACTCCGAAGCGACCACGCCGGACGAAATGAAGGTTTACGAAGAAACCTTACCGACGAATATTGCCGGCGAGACGCTCTCTTTTAAAATGATTCCGATTAAAGGCGGCGAGTTCACCATGGGTAGCGATTCCGGCGAAAAGGACGAAGCGCCGGCTTTTAAGACGACGGTAGAGTCTTTCTGGATGGAAGAGCACGAAGTTACCTGGCAAGAATATTCGTTGTTTGCGCTTATTTATCTTGCCAACGCTCGTAAGTCTGGCGCAGTGAAGTCGGAGTCTGAGCGCGATCAAATCGCCGACGCGCTCGCGGCGCCGACGGCTCCGTACAGCATCGGGACGATTAGTTACGACAAGAGCAATAAAGAAGGGTATCCTGCGAGCGGTATGACGCGCTTTGCCGCGCAAATGTATTGCAAATGGCTGACGGCGACGACTGGTCGTTACTATCGTCTTCCGACCGAAATCGAATGGGAATACGCTTGCCGTTGCGGAACCGACACGGCGTATGAATTTGGCGACGACGCGTCCGATCTTGACGAATACGCTTGGTATCTCGACAACTGCATCGACGGTTACAATAAGGTCATGGGTAAGAAGCCGAACTCCTGGGGGCTTTACGACATGTACGGCAACGTCAGCGAGTGGGTCATGGATCAGTACGACAAAAAAGCGTACAAAGATTTTGCCGACGGTAAAGTTACCAAGCCGGCAAGCGCGCCGTTCGTAACTCCGAAAAAAGCCCTTTCCGTCTATAAGATGTTTGACGAAGTCTGCCGCGGCGGTTCCTGCGCGCATGAGGCAAAAGATTGCCGTAGCGCCAAGCGTATTGTTTCCGATAAAACTTGGAAAGAACACGATCCGCAGTTCCCGCAAAGCATTTGGTGGATGACGGACGCTCCTTACGTCGGTTTCCGCGTTGTTCGTCCGCTCGTCGCTCCGTCCGCTGAAGACGCTCAACTCTTCGAACCGGATCCCGCCGTCTGGGCGAAATACAAGGAACTGAATCCTCGACAATAATCGGATCCCTTGCTCGTCGGCATAGCCGTCTTGCGTTAAGACGTCCTGCCGAACGCGACAACAAAGAACGACGTCCAAATCAATTTGATTCGGGCGTCGTTCTTTCTTTTTCGCTCTGTCGAATTGTATTGTCAAATGCTTTTTTCGAGGCAATCTCCTTGCAATCAGATTATTTATTGAGGTTCAAAATAACCATGAAAAGGGCGCCGGCAAGAAACATCGCGACGGCGTAACCGCCGATGACAATCGTCCAAAACCAAATCGGAACGTGTTTGTACCAATCGTTCGCGTTTGTTTTCGAGTTGACCTCGACGGCGTCGCCATCCGACCTGATCGTCGCCGACTCCATTGCGTCTTGTTGGATATTTGCGTTTGCCGTCGCTTTTGAATTTGGAACGCGTGGGTCGCCGTTTGATCGAGCCGAAGAATCAGAGCGGGACAAATTTGCCGCTTCGAGATTGGCGTCGTCGTTTGCTTCCAGCGTTGACGCCATTTTGGGCGCGTCGGCGGCAATTTCGTCGAGCGCTAATTCGAGCGGGTCGAGCGTCGTCTGCGAACCGACGCCTGACTTTTGCGACAGAACGATATTGTCGCTTGCGGAAAGAGTCGAGCGTCGAGCGTTTACGGACGATCGCGCCAGTTTGGATTTAGAAATCGACCCGGCGCTTTCCGTCGCGTCGTAGAGATCAACGGCGTCGGCGCTACGCTTTTGAACGACGTCGGCGAGTTCGGCGTCCGACATTCGAAACGTCGTCGAAGGTTTATCGAATCCGATTTCCGTCGCTTTTTCGTTATTCAGGAGAAAGCGTTGTTCTTCTTCCGAACTCTGAACAAGATCGTTAAAATCTTCGGCGCCGACCGTCGTGTTTTTGTCGAATGCAAAGTCGTTCGGTTGAGCGAAGCCGTTTCGAATCAGCCATTGCTTCATGATTTCGGCAACTTGCGCGGCGGATTGAATTCTGTTCTCCGGCTTCTTTTCCATCATCTTTTTGCAAATCTCAACGAGGTCGACAGGAGCGTCGGGACGTTCGTTAAAGACGCTTGCCGGCTCTTTTTTCTGATGCGCGAGAAGCCGTTCAGAAATGGTGCCGAACGGGAACGGCGGTTTTCCGGTGAGACAAAAATATAAAGTTGCTCCTAGACCATAAATATCGGCGCGCGCGTCCACGTTGTGGCTGTCTAGCGCTTGTTCCGGTGCGAGATAGTCGGCGGTGCCCAAGATTTTGTCTTCGTCCGCCATCGAGCCTTGAATAGCAAACGCGCCTTCGTCGAGTAGCGCGAGCCCTAGGTCTAGCAACTTAACAAGGTTATGATCGTCGACGACGATATTTTCCGGTTTGACGTCGCGATGGACGATACCGCGCTTATGCGCGTCGGCTAAACCAAGAGCGGCTTGACGAATATAATTCGCCGCGTCTTCATAATCTAACGGACCTTCTTTGTCGACGAGTTGGCGAAGATTCTGACCTTCGAAATACTCCATAACGATGTAATGGACGTCTTCAAAACGATCGACGTCGTAGGCGCGCACAACATGTTCGGAGTCAAGATTTGCGATGGCTTGCGCTTCTCGAGCAAAACGGTCTAGATACGTCGGATTGAGCTTCTTTTTCGGAAGCACCTTGATCGCGACGCGCCGCTTCATAACGGTATGTTCGCCTAGATAAACGGAACTCATACCGCCGGATCCGAGGTGACCTAAAATACGATATTGACGAAGATAGAAGCCCTTGTACTTGCGCTTCATTAGTTGACGAACGTGCCACGACGTAAGCAGATTTCTCTTGACAAATTCCGAAGCGAGAAGGTCGGCGTCGTCAAAGGCGCGAGGCGTTTCTTGTCTGATCGTTTCCAGCGCGTTCTCGTATTCGGCGACGTCAAGGAGGTCGCTACGTTTTAGGTAGTCCAAAAACTCTTTAGGCGTCAACGCAGGCATGGCTCGTCTGTATCGTCCTTATTTTGCCGCGCGACACAAACGGAATAAATCTTTCTTTACGTCGCGCTTTTTTCACACGTTTTCTTCATTATAAAGATAGCGATAAAAAGATTCAAACGTTTTCGCAAAAACTTCCCGATCAAACGACGATTTTCTTGACATGGTCGAAACGTCCCATTGCGGAAAAGGTTACTCGACGAGACCTTCCGCGCGGAGAACTTCTTGCAAAACCTTTTGACCGTCTTCTTTTGTTTCAAATTCGCCGTCAAGTTGACGTTCAAAGACGGCGTTGAGAATCTTGGAAAAAATTGGTCCCGGACGAATCCCAAGTTGAATTAAATCGCGTCCTTGAATGAGTTGTTCGGGCTTTGTGTCCTTGATTTCGAGCTTTTCGGCGACGCTGAGCCATACGTCCGCTTGAAAGCGGATTTTGTGGTTTTCGCGCTCTTGGCGAATGGAATCCGGGTCGTAAACGGACGGAACGGAATCGCGCGTTAAATAGCGTTCAGGAACGCCGCACCCGAACGCGTCCGCTTGACAGAGTAGCGCCCACAGTCTTATCGTTGCGGGGAACAATTTGAGAGCAAGTCTCCGCACCGCTCGTTTTGACGGTCCCGATTCGGGCACGCCTTGCGTCGCCATGTGATTTTTCACAAGCGGCACGACCATATCGACGATACGGAACGGCGCTTTCATTCGAGTCATGAATTCATGAGCCAACGGCGCGCCGGCCTCGGCGTGTCCGTAGGAACGCAAGACCCCGTTTTCGTCCAATAGGGTAGTCGACGGTTTGCCAAAATCATGGCAGAGCGCGGCGAACATGAGCGCTTGACGTTCGTCTGACGACAACGTCGATTCGAGCGCATTAAGCGAGCGCGCCATTTCGCAGCAGACTTGTTTTGTGTGAGTCCACACGTCGCCTTCCGGGTGCCATTGAGGGTTTTGCGGACAACCGACGATCGCCGCCAATTCGGGAAACGCGTTGATCCAGCCGGTTTGTAGCAGGACGTCGAGACCCAGATCCGGGTAAAGTCCCTTTAGCGCCCACTTTTCCCACTCCATATACACGCGCTCTTGCGACAGCGTTGGGTATTCGTCGTAGACGTCTTTGCAAAACTCGACGGTTTGCGCGTCCATAGAGAATCCGAATCGCGAGGCAAACTGCATACCGCGCAAGACGCGCAACGGGTCGTCTTTAAACGCGGGACTCGTGGCGCGCAAAAGCTTTCGACGGAGGTCCCCAATTCCGTCGAATGGATCGTAAAACTCGCCGTTTAGACGCATACCGATCGCGTTGATTGTGAAGTCGCGCCGTGAAAACGCTTCCGCCGGTTCGATATCGCAACGAGCGTCTACGCTGAAGCCTTTATGTCCGATACCGTTTTTCGATTCTCGGCGCGGCAAAGCGACGTCGACCGTGTTTTCAACTTTGATAACGCCGAAAGATTGCCCGACTAAATTCACGCGGAAATGCGGGGCAAGAATGCGCTCCACTTCGGCGTAACTTAATCCGTAGACCTCAAGATCGACGTCTTTCGATTGAATACCCAAGAGTACGTCGCGCACGAACCCGCCGACGATGAGAACGTCTTTCGCTCCTCCGCCGATTAAACGGTCGATGATTTTCACGACGAGTTTAGGAACGGCAACTTGGGAACGTAGCGTCATAGAATAAAAGTCCTATGTAAGTAGCGTGATGCGAAATGAACGTAGCGTTGAACGCGCATAGCGGAGTTCAACGCTACTCACAAGACGTTAGTTTACCACGAAACGGAATTTTGCAAAGAGAAATCCGGAACGCGATCGTTAGCGCACAATGAAGTCAACGGAGTTCGTTCCGACGTCGTCAACTTCAAAAGATTCCTTTTGAACGCCGCGCGACGTTTCGATCTCGAGTTCATAACTTCCTAAAAACGCGCGAGTTTTAAAGACGCCGTTTTGATCGGTTACGCCATTTTCATTGGTTCGCCATTCCTTTCCGACGAGAGTCGTGAACTCTTTTCCAGCCGGGGTTAATTCCCAGTTTTCGGTAAAGTATGCCGCGTTGGGTCGCCAGTGCGCTCTTGCCCAAAATCCCCACACGAGGAACTTGTCAACGCTGGGACAACTGAAGACGGCGGTTAGGAAATCGCGCGTAAATTGCGCGTGATATTCTTCGTCGCGCGCGTCGACGTCGTGTTCCGTAATCGCGATCGGCAGTCCGAATTGAGAGAAGCGTTCGATGATTTCAACGATACGTTCCGGAGGAGTCGCTCTTGAACCGAAGTGCCCTTGTAGCCCAATACCGCCGATCGGCGCGCCGCCGTCGACGAGGGATTTGATCAAATCGAAGTAGAAGTTTTGCTTTCTTCGATCGTTTCCTTCGCCGGAAAGGATCCCGTAATCGTTGATATAAAGTCTGACGTTAGGATCCGCTTGTCGCGCCGTTTTGAACCATTCGGCGATTTCATCCTTTCCGAGAATCTTCCAGATATCGGTGTTGTCGTACGGTTCGTTAACAACGTCCCAATCGACGACCTTGCCGGAGAGAGCCGTCGCTTCCTCGAGGATATGATTTTTAATACGATCACGAAGTTCGTCCGGCGAATCCTGCAACGCGCGCAGGTCTCGCGGCGTATTCCGCCAACTTGGCCAAATAAGGCAATGTCCTCGGACGACAATGTTGTTTTGATTTAGCCACTCGATCGCTTTGAAAATGTTTTGCCTGTTCCTTACGTTCTGCCATGAAAACCATTTCAGATCGTTTTCAAAGACGGCGACGTTGCAATAATCTTTGACGAATTGACGATATTTTTCCGCGTTGTCGCTATTGTCTAACAGCCGATTCGCGACGACGCACGTTCCCCACTGGAATTTGGAGTTCGTTTGGCGGAGCGATACGACGGCGTTGGGTATCGGACGGTTGTCTTGATCCAAAACTCTGACGGTCAGATCGCCTTTGCGGAATTTTTCGATTCGAGCCAAAGCGTCTTTTCGCCACTGCGCGTTCGGTTCGGCGCCAGGATAGAACGCCTGAACAGGCGCGTCGTTCGCGTTTCCGCCTCGTACGAGTTCAACGTTGGCAATTTCTAACGTTTGAGCCTGCGTCCCTAGAAATAGCCCGCACGCGCATTCGTTCGCCTTATAGCTTTGCGCCGAAGTAAAGGAAAAAGCGTAATCTTGCCAATCGGCTCCGATTTCGACCGAGCGATAGAGGGACTTCGTAAACGGCGCGGCGTTTTGTTCGCAAAACGGTACGACAACTGCGAGTCCCGATTCCGTTTGCGCGTGGATTCCCTTGGCTTTAAAGCGCAACGTTAATTTTTCGCCTCTTTGGATTTCCATGGGAAGGATGTAGCGAATCACGACAGACCACGGCGTTTCAGGGCGAGTTTTTACGTCGCACGAGAATTTTTTGTCGGCTTCGCTATAAGTAATGGACCCGTATTCTTTGGCAGAGTATTCGACCTTCGCGTTCTCTGTGAGCGGAGTTGCGGAGGAGTCGACTTTTTCAAGCGTTTCAGGCGTTTCCTTAACGGAGTCGCGGAAGATTTGCTGGGCGAAAAGATAAAGGGACTGCTGCCAGACCGAAAAGTCGTGCCCGCCTTCAAGTAGCTCGAAATGTGGGTCAATCCCATTGTTTTTAAACGCGTCGGCATATGCGCTCGGCCATTCGCCAACGACGCCGTCGCGCGTTCCTCGAATAATCGTCAGGAACGTGTCGCTTTTAAATTCCGCTGGGAATACCAATTCTTCCTTTTTAAATAGCCCCGGCTCGTTGTTATATGGAAGGACGCCTGGCGCAGGCTCGAACGCGCCAATAAAAGCAATTTTGTCGATCAGTTTGACTCCGAGTTGAATCGCCGACCTTCCGCCCATTGACAGTCCGGCGACGGCGGTGTGCTTCCGATCTTGGAGCGTCGGAAACTTTGCGTCGATCGCAGGCTTGAGAGCGGTTTGAAAATCGTCTAGAAACGAATCGAATTCGCGGAAACGTTCGATTGAAAAGACTCCCGACGGTTTCGACACGCTTTTGTGTTGCACGCGGACGCTCGGTAATACGACGATCATTTTCGCCGCTTTGGACTCAGAGATCAAGTTGGAAAGGATTTCATTTGGCGCGCCGCCGAGCCATTCGCGTTCGTCGCCGCCTATTCCATGTAAAAGGTAAAGAACCGGGTACTTTTGACTTTCGTTATAGCGCGGCGGCAACCATACGATCGCCTTTCGATCCTGTTCCGCGACGCTAGAATAATAATTGAAATCAACGAATTGACCGTATTCGGTTCCGTCGCGCTTGACGTTGTATTCTTTTTGGAAAACGTCGCGCGGCTCAATTCCAAAGAGCGTCGAGCTTCCGATACAAAGAAGCGCGACTCCAAGACGGATAACGAACGATATGTAAGACTTCATGCTATCGTTTCCTTGCGCGTTGACAGTTAAGTTTATCGAGTGCGCACAGCGTTGACCGCGGCTCGAACGTCATTATTCTAAAGACTTCGCGTGATATAATCTATCACTAATTGCGGATTTTTTCTCTTGTTTTACAACTTTTTCTTTACGAGACGGAACGATCGCGACGGGGCGAATTTCTGAGACGGATTGAAATTTGTTCCGGATTCCCTTTTCTTCAATTGCGCATACGGTTGCGAGCGTCTAAACCTCGCCGTATTTACGTAGACTAGCTGAACAGGCGTTGACGAATCCAGAAGACGTGCAAAAATTAAATAGTATTTTAGGGCGTAACGATTCGTTTTTGCCTTTTGCTTTTTTGCCTTTTCGCCGTCGACAACCTGGGATTTGTTTGAAAATCTTTTCGAGGGCGCATAACAAACGCAACGTCTAAATTAGGCGTCGGAGCGATAGAAGATGGTAAATCGAGAAGACCTTACTAAAAGTCTGCTTTTATATGCGATAGCAATAGAGAACACGCCTGCGGACAAGCTCGCGCTTGACGTCGAACAAGCGATTCTTGGCGGCGCTACGATGATCCAGTTGCGCGAAAAGAAGCTCGGCGTTGAGGAGTACGTTTACAAGGCGACGCGGGTATGCGAGGTCTGTCGTAAATATTCAACGCCGTTTATCGTCGACGATTCCGTTGAAGTCGCACTACGCAGCGGGGCCGACGGACTCCATGTTGGTCAAGACGATCTTGACGCGCGAACGGCGCGCCAACTTCTCGGCGCGGATAAAATCATCGGCGTTTCCGCGAAGACAGTGGCGCAGGCTCAACTCGCCGAGTCGATGGGCGCCGATTATCTCGGCACAGGCGCCATTTACCCGACGAAGACAAAAGACGTTCCCATTATGACGTCGCTCGAGACGCTTACGGAAATATGCGCGTCCGTTTCCATCCCGGTAGTTGCGATCGGAGGCTTGAAATTTCACAATTTGCACACGCTCAAGAACACGGGAGTGGTCGGCGCGGCGATCGTAACGGGGATTTTTGCCGCCGCCGATATCCGATCGAGCGCCGCCGCGTGCTTAGAGGCGATTCGTCAGGTCGTTGATTAATTGAGGGCGTTATGATGAAGATTGCCAGTAAAGATAGTTTACAACGCGTGTCCGGAGTCGTATTCGATCTTGACGGGACATTGCTGGACACCATGACGCAATGGAATTCTTTAGGCGTCGATTATTTGCGTCAACTTGGTTACGAGCCTCGCGCCGATACCATAGACAAGATAGGCGCCATGTCCCTTCGCGAGTGTGTTGCGTATTTCAAATCAGAGTACAAGATTGAGCGTATCATCGAGACAATGTTATCGGAGTTGCATGAGCGACTGTCGCATTTGTACTCGGACGAGGCGCGCGAAAAGCCCGGCGCGGTCGACACGCTTCGGCTTCTCAAGAAACATGCCGTCAAAGTCGCGGTGGCGACGGCGACGTCGCGAGAACTTGCGATCGCGGGACTTTCAAGAGTAGGCGCTTTAGAGTATGTCGATCACGTTCTTTCATGCCGCGACGCCGATATTAAGGCGCACAAGGATCAACCGAAAATCTATGAAGAAGCGCAACGTCGTTTAGGCGTTCTACAAGAAGAGACCGTCGTCGTTGAGGACGCGTTCTACGCCATTTTGACGGCAAAACGCGCAGGGTACTACGTCGTTGGAATAGAGGATGAGTCTGAACGTTCTCGCAAAGAGAAAATCGTTCGAACCGTCGACCTCTATTGCACCGATCATGAACAGATCCAACAATGGTTGCAGACGCAACTGGAGCCGAAATCTTAAAATTCAACGGTAGGAATTTCGATTTGGCAATTGTTTAGTCGACGCGCGGCGGTCGTTATTTCGCTACGAAAATGATCTCGTTGTTATTGACGACCGGTCTCGCGTTGATTTTCTGCGCGATAACGTTTGCTACAATCTCTTTACCGGCGTTGTGAAACTCGCAAGAGATCCGAGTATTGAGCGTAACGCCAGATCTGACGAGGCTGGAATCGAGAACGCATCGGATTCCTAATCTCTTTTCAAGATCGTTAAAGAGGGATTGCAAACGTACGTCTTTAACGTTTCCGTCGACCACCTGCTCCGAATTATCATTTGCGCGCCGTCGCGACCCGGAATTTGCGTGATTTGATCTTGATCGCGAAGCTGATGCGGCGTCGTTTTCCTTTTGTGGATCGATAGCCAGATCGCGTCGAATTTTCGCCGCCGCTTCGGCAACCGGGACAAGATCCTGGAATTCGCCGTCGACGCGAAGGGTAAGACCCTCGTTTTTGAACGCGCATTTGGGAAACTGGTTCGGCGACAGTTTCCCAGCGATTTCATTGGAATAGAGAATTGTCGCTTTTCGATCACGTTTTAACGCGCGCGGTTTAATTAACGAGTCGGCGCGGTCGTAATAGTATTCTACGTCAAAACCCAACGCAAGAATAACGAGCAGATCGTTGACGGAAACGTTTTCAAAAGAACAGGCGCGCCACCGATCAAAGGGCGTTTTGTCGAATCCGGAAATTTTAACTCGGGGCGCTTTTTTTGCCAACGCTTTGAAAACGTCGCGCGGTTCGGAATAGGGGGCTATTTGAAAATCCACGACGGAAGAGAGCGCGTAAGCGGTCTTTTGAGGAATTTCGCCCAACTCCATTTGCGAACGAGTGATCTCAAAGAGTGTTAGCGCGTCGCTCGCGGCTCCTTGAGGACCGACGTATATAAACGAGTTGTCAACGACGCAGAAACTTAAACCGGCGCTTGAGAAAACTTCGTCTAGCGCGTCGACTAACGGCGCGTCGTTCGTCGAGCACGAAATTAATGTCGAGGCGTCGACGCGTCTATCGAGAAAGTATGGGAAACCATATTCTTTTGAATGTCTTTCGAGAAAGTCCGAGATCGACCCGCCGACGTAGACTATAGAGACGCGTTGCGTGAAATCGACGTCATTCTGGTTTTTCTTTACGTTCGCGGCGTTTGTCGGCGCGCAGAAGAGTACGCATAGGACGAAACAGACGAGAAGGAACGACGATCGATCGACGTCGACGACGTCAAAAAAAGAACGAGTCTTGTCTTGCTTTTTGCGCATGGAAATCTTCTCGGCGTTCTTTGCACAATAACTACTAATTTGCGTTGAGCGTAACGCCCGCCCATTCGTCCGTGCGAAACGGACTCGCCGGGACGCCGGACTCGTCTGTCAAATTGCAATCCGGATTGTCCGCCCAAGCGTAACGAACGGCGACCGGTTGCGGCACGTTTGGAGACGAAACGACGACCACGTCCTTTTTTATCTCGGCGTCGGCCCAATAGAATTTGCGATCTGCGCCGGCAATTGCAAAGCCGCGCAACCTTTTGACGACGTCGGATTCCGACTCGTCAAGCTCGTCGGCAATTTTAAGCGACCCGTCGACTTCTGAAAAGGTCAGGGTTGCGTTCGAGTCTTTGATTGTCATCGACCGAAAGATCGGACCCGTGTACATTACGTCGAATCCGTAGGAATTCGCCAGCGCCGTATTGGCAAGTCGTTCTCCAATTGCGCGCTTATTCTTCGGATGGAAGTCCAACGCGTCGCCGAGATCGATTGCGACGACTTCCGCCACGTTTCGCTCCGCCGTCGCTCTATGCTGAGCCTCGCGTAATTCCGCCCAGGCGCTGTTCCCCGGATTAGGTTTTCGCGCCATAAAGTTTGGCAACTGAACGAAGTAGAATGGGAAGTCTCCTTGCCCCCATTCTTCGCGCCAGTTTGAAATGAGCAACGGGAAGAGGGTTCTGTACTGCCACGCGCGGTTCGCGTTCGACTCTCCTTGATACCAAACGACTCCTTTAATCGAGTACGGTACGATAGGGGAGATCATAGCGTGAAAGAGCGCGCCGACTTTTTGAACGTCCGGGGTCTTTGCAAGTCGTTCTTTCGAAAGTAAGGACGCTAGTTCCGGGTATTTTTGTAGCGCCGTAGGGTTCGTCCACGCTTCGCAGGTTGAACCGTCTGCGGCGGCGACGATTATTCCGACGGGAACTTGTAATTTTTCGTGCAGTAGCCGACCGAAATAATACGCGACGGCGGAATAATCACGACTCGTTTCCGGCGAACATAGCGTCCACTTCGAGTCGACGTCGTTTACAGGATCGTCGGCGGTCCGTTGGGGAACTGTGAAGACTCTCAACTGAGGATAGCGCGCGGTCGAGGACTCTTGCGAACCTTCTTTCTCTTTCTTTAACGGAAACGTCATATTGGACTGACCGGCGCAAACCCACACTTCGCCGAAATAGACGTTTTTGAATTT
>ONGM01000170.1 GCA_900317365.1 uncultured Planctomycetota bacterium | reverse complement strand
TCAATCGCGACGAGGCGCTTGCCGAGCTTCAGACCTTGGTAGAATTCGAGATCGGTCGGGGAGACGATCCAGACGTTCGGCGAGGCGACTTGCGCGTCGGTCTCGCTAGGAATCGGCGCGACGTCGTCGTAGAGTTCGGCGAAGCGGTCGCGCAACGTCTTGGAGACGGCGCACGCTTTGAGGGAAGGTCGAACGCGTTTCGGGAAGATCCAGTATTTCCAGGAGTTAGAGATTTCGGAATCGCGAAGGCTGACCTGGAATTCGAGTTCTTCCGGGGCGTCGACGTCGGTCGGCGTTTTGACCTGAACGTCGCCGAGAGGGCCGGCGAACCCGGCGGGAAGGTTAATCGAATCGAGCGCGCCGGAATCGTAGACGCGGGCGGTCTTTTTCCCGACGAGGCGCCAGTCGAGGGTCGCGTTTTCGAGCGGGAAGGCGTCGTAATGCGAGATCTTCATCGTAACGGCGAAGGCGTCGCCGGCGACGAGAATCGGGGCGGCGAGTTCGTCCGTCTTGAGTAGGGCGGTCGGACCGTTGAAACGATAGAAATCTTTCGGGGCGACCCCGTTCGGACGCGGTTCCCAGAAGGGGTTCAGGTAGCCTTGCGCGGCGATGCAGGATCCTTGCGGAATGGAGGCGTCGACAAGAGACCAGAACATGTACCCGTCGCATGAGGAGTCGAGGCGCGCCGATTCCAGACCGCGCTTTTGATAGATCCCCTGAAGGACTTCGGATGCGGCGACGCAACGTCCGCCCCAATCTTCGTTAAGCCCGAGGCGTTCGAGCTTTTCGCGCCATTTAGCGACGCTGACCGGGGGAGTTCGGACGCCGGTGAATCTCGGTTCGAGACGCGGGTCCATTTTGATCGCGAGGTTGAGGTATTCGTGGGCGAGGAACGGCGCCTTATGATCGTCGAACGCGCCGGCCTGCCACGGCTGAATGATCATTTCTCCGCGCGGCCCCGAGGTGGCGAAGTCGCTATTGACGCCGGGGACGTTTCTGACGCCGCCGTCTTGATGGACGACGAGTCGATCGGGATCGTACTTTTTGATCCATTGATACATTTTTTGATCGAGCGGCTCGCCGAGGAAGCCTTCGTTGCCGAACGAGTAGGTCGCGAAGGAGACGTAACGGCGATTTGTGCGGAAGAGTTCCCACAGTTCGCGGCGCGGGTTGAATTCAAAGCCTTCGCATGGAACGTCGTGATAATAGGGGAGTTCCGGCTGGAGGAGGATCCCCGCCTCTTCGGCGGCTTCGAAGTATTCCGGCAGCGGCGAGTGCGTGTGATGACGCATATAGTTGAAGCCCGCCTCTTTGTAGATCGCCATATGTTCGCGGAAGCGATCGCGATCCGGCGGTTCGATCAGATTGATTTGGTCGTAATTGTGATCTCCGCCGCCGCGCATGAAGTACGGGCGACCGTTGAGTTCAAAGGTTTTTCCGACGACTTTGAGATCGCGAACGCCGAAACGTTCCGTCCAGCCGTGGAGGACGACGCCTTTGTCGTCTTTAAGAACGACGTCGGCGAGATAGAGGTTCGGGGATTCCGGGGTCCACGCGCGCAGGTTGGGAATCGTCGCCGACAGTACGAAAGGCTTCGGGAGTCCGAAGTCGCCGATAGGCGTCGCCGGGTTCTTCTTTTCAACGGTCGCGACGACGTCGCCTTCGAGCGTTTTAATCGTGAGTTCGATCGCGCCGACGCCGTCAATTTTGAATTTGGACGATTCGTTTTGCGTCGCGCAGGTCGCTCGTAGGGATTCGAGTCGTTCGCGTTCGATGAGGTCGAGTTCTTCGTCGTAGATCGGGAGGGCTTTGCCGTCGGGCGAGGTCGATTTCAGATAGACGCGGACGTCGACGCGGTTTCTTTTCAGGTCGCCGCGCGCCCAGACGTCGTCGATATAGAGGTTCGGAGTCGCTTCAAGTTCGACGTCGCGATAGAATCCACCGAAATGTTCGTTGACGTCGAAGAGACCGATTCGCGCGGGGACGTCGTTGCGCAGTATTGCTAAGATTTCGGCCTTTTCTCCGGGAGTGACGAGCGAGGTAACGTCGTATTTTCGCGCGCCGCAGTACGCGTCGTAGAACGCGGCTTGTCCGCGATTGACCCAGACGTACGCTTGCGAGGCGGCGCCGCCGATTTTAAGCCAGACGCGTTTGCCGCGCCAGCGTTCGGGGACGTCGACGTATTTTCGATAGAGCGCGATTCCGGAATATTGATTTTGCAGGTCCCAATGCCCGCAGTCCCAGAGGCAGTCCCAGGTTTTTCCTGGTCCGGGTTCGCCGACGCCTTGCGCTTCCCAGATACCGGGGACGTCGATTTGCCGCGCGCCGACGAGCGCTTGAGGGCCCCAGAGGTGGTCGTCTTTCGGGAGGGCGAGGCGTTGAAAAATGGCGTTTGCCGCAGAGAAATCCCATTTTCCGGCGAGCGAGATCGCGTCGGCGTACGGCGATCGCACAACCGGGTTGACGACGGCGAAGGATTCCGGCGCTCCCCAGTCTTCGGCGACGGCGGCGACGCCGGGGGAGAGGAACGCTGCGAGGAGCGCGACGAATGCGAGAAGGCGTTGGGACATAGTCGTTTCCTTAATTTGCGCGTTGGTTGACAGGTGAAGGTTAGGCGAACGCTCGTAATGCGAGGTTTATTTCGAGGCGCGTTGACCGTTTCGGAAGACGATCGATTCGCGCGCGACGTCTTTGGCGGTGGCGGAGGCGAGGTCGACGATTCCGTTTTCGGGATCGTTCGCGGGGTCGTCGACGTCTTTTCCGTCTTTAATGTTAATAATGAAGTCGAATTTGTTTGGACGTCTTTTTCCGAGATTTCGGGTCGACCATTCGGCGACGAAGTAGCGGTAGCGTCCGTCGGGGCCCTTATTATTAGCGGTAACGCGTCGGATTCGCGCGGGCGCGGGGACGCCCTGGACGTCGATCCAGTCTTCGGCGGTTTCGAGAACGGCGTCGACGACCTTGGTTCCGGAGGCGTTATAGAACTTTGTTTCGATCTTTTGGACGGCGCTTTTCGAACTGGAAATAATGCGAATGAGGACCGACTTCACGCATTTTCCTCGGGGCGAGTCTCCGACGAACGTAAAGCGCGCCTGGTCGTCGCCGATCCTTTCCGCCTTATGGAGGGACAGTTTAACGGCGCCGTATTGGGCGGGCAAGGAGTCGAGAGGGCGCGTTTCGAGCGCGAGGGGGGATTCTAGGGCGAGTTCCGGGAGGACGGCGAGAACGTCGCCGCGCGCGGTCGGTTTGAGAACGCCGAGAGATTCCGCGCCGCCTTGATCGGGGACCGGGGGAAAGAAGGCGGCGTCGAGAACGTTGTTTAGGGCGCGATCGCAGTCGACGCCGGTGGAGAGGACGTAGTCGCCTTGCTTATGAAAATCGTGGGCGGCGGAGAAGCGGTAATTTTCGCCGCGTTTTGCGACGAATCCGGAGGCGGAAATTGGGACGTCGTCGAGTTTTCTTTGTTGCGATCCGGCGTGTTGATTGGCGTCTTCAAGGGAGTCGAAGACGGCGGTTTTATAGTCGTAATCGCAGGCGAACTCGAATGAGGCGAGGCGTTCCCGACGTTGAGCTTCAAATTGCGCGAGGTCAGGGGCGTCGTCGGCGGCGTGCGCGAATCCAGGCGAAGCCGCGAGGATCGCGGTCGTTACTATTATTGCGCGAACGAGAAACGCGCGAGCGCTTGTCATTGTGAACGTCCTCTGTGATTTCTTATTGACGGAGACGATAGGGATACGACGCGCCAAGCGGCGAGCGTCGACTTTCCCGCGACGTCTCAATCGTATGGCGTCTCAATAGTATATTGTCAGAATTTGCCCGCGTCAACCAACGTTCGGACGTTGGTTCCCGGAAACGCTCGGTTGGCGAATCGTCGTTCCCGTTGGTCGCTTGCCTGATTGCAACCGCTCCACGCCTAGCGTTGTCGTCGAGCGTCGCGGGTAATCTCGCGCAAAAATGCGGCGACGTCCGGCGTCAAGGCGCGCGGGGCGACGCGCCAGGTCCAATTTCCGGTGGCGACGCCGGGAAAATTCACGCGGGAATCGTCCCCGAGACCGAGGACGTCTTGGAGGGGAAAGATCGCAATTTGGCACGGAGAATTAGCGACGGCGCGCAGAATCGGCGCGTGCAACGAAAGAACGCGAGGCGAGGCGGGCGCCGCGTTCGGATCGACCCCTAATTTCCTGCGAATAGGAAGGCGGGCTTTAACGCGATTGAAGAACGCCTCGCGGCGCGAGACGGCGAACGTCGTCGCCGGGGAATCCTCCGCGCGAGCGTAGGTCGTCGCGAGAAGGCGTTCGAGCGCCCGAAAGAGACGGCGGGAGGAACGGCGTTGGGCGAGGTCGTCGAGCCACCCGATAATCGGCTGGGCGTCGTGCGTGCCGGTATATGCGACGTAATTCGGTTTCCAATTTGCGAAGAGGTCCGCGTCGGGGTTCCGTTTGAAGGCGCCGAGCGCGAATTGCGCGACGAGCATTCCGTAGAGCGCGTAATGATCGCGCAGTTCGCGCACGCCGCGATTCATTACGCCGAGATCTTCCGCGACGAATCGGGCTTGATCGAATTCGGCAAAGAGCGCGTCGAAGAAATCGCGTCCCGGACCGGGGGTCCATTCCGGCTCGAAGGAGTCGCCGGGTCGGGCGGCTTTGAATGCGGCGGCGCGTTCTTCCGGCCAATCGGGGGAGTCGCTTCGAGGGAATCCGTAATAATTGTAGAAGCCGATGAAATGATCGAGTCGCGCGAGGTCGAATCTCTCGAGGGTCTTGGCGACGCGACGTTTCCACCATTCGTATCCGGTCGCCTTATGTCGGGACCAGCGATACGTGGGCGAATTCCACGGTTGTCCGTCGGGGTTAAAGTCGTCGGCCGGGGCGCCCGCTTCGACGAGCATATTGCCGTCTCGATCGATCATAAAGAGTTCAGGTTGCGCCCATGCGTCGGCGCTAAACCTTCCGACGTAGATTGGGAGATCGCCGAAAATTTTGAGACCTCGATCCGCAGCTTGGCGTCGAATTTCGCGCCATTGCAGATCGAAGGCGAGTTGCAGAAAGACGACGCGATCGAGCGCGTCGCGGTTGCGGCGTGCAAATTCGCGCAGGGCGTTGGGCTCGCGTCGTCTGATTTCGACGGGCCACAGTCGCCAGTCGTGAGAGCCGAAGGTTTCGGCGGCGACTTGAAAGAGGGCGTAGTCGTCGATCCAGTCGGCGTTTTGGGCGCGAAAGACGTCTTCGGCGGCGCGATAGGTTTCTCCGCCGCGCTTCGACTGATAGCGTTCGAACGCTTTGAAGTGCAGGGGCGTTCGACGCGATCTCGCCTGGGCGTAATCGATGCGTTCGGAGCGCGGGTCGCGTTGCGGGTCGGATGAGTCGCCGGGTTGGGGACGCTCCGGGAGGCGAAAGGCGACGTCGAGGTCGGAGTCGTCGAGGAGGCCTTCGCGTCGGAATTCTTCGAGATCGAGGTAGAGCGTTTCGCCGGCGAACGCGGAGCGTCCGGCGTATGGGGACGCGTTGGCGTCGATCGGGCTAATCGGGAGCGTTTGGAAGTAGGTCTGTTCGGCGTCGCGTAGGAAATCGAAGAATTTCACGACGGGAGCGCCGAACGCGCCGAGATCGCGCGTCCCAGGCAGGGAAAAGATC
>ONGM01000168.1 GCA_900317365.1 uncultured Planctomycetota bacterium | reverse complement strand
GGGAAAGGCGGCGTCGCCAAGTTTAACGTTGGCGGGGATCTCAACGCTTGCCAGTTTATCGCAACGGTCGAACGCGTTGTCTCCGATCGACGTTACGGAATCGGGAATCTTAACGCTCGTCAGGCTCTCGCAACCAATGAACGCTTGGTCTCCGATGGACGTTACGGATTTCGGAATCTCCACGCTTGTCAGGCTACCGCAAAACCTGAACGCGTCGTATGCGATCGTGGTAACGGAATCGGGAATAACGATCTTTTTCACGCCGATCAATTCTTCCGAATACTTATCGTCGGCCGCAAGTTTAAGAAACGTGTCGGTCGAAAGTTCGACGACCGGTTCCCCATCGATCTCTGACGGGATAACAAAGACTTTCTCTTCTTCCAACTCCGAGGCGTCGAGCGCTTTGTCTGCGTCGACGTCGGCGATTTGACCGCCGGTTACGACGCGGGCGTCTCCAATTAGAGCGCTTGCGAAACTTGGGTTGAACAAGGATAACGCAATGCAACACGCGAAAATTAGCTCTGCAATGGCTCTCATAATCAACGTCCTTTTTTTTGAATCGTCAAGACGCGACGCGTTTCGACGTCGCCTGCACGCGCTGCGGATCCGGCGACGTAGGGACTGCGCTTTGACGGTTTGATTCGTTTCGCGTTCTCTCGATCAAAGACGAGTTCGGCGACGCTCGCCGCTCCATTTGCCGTCGCTCCAATTTAATGAGACGGCGCCCCGGCTTCAAACGCCCACGCTTTATAATAACGCCTTTGTTTTGTTTGTAAATGACAAAAAACAATGAGGTAAAGAAATATTAAAAATTTTTTGACGTCGCGTCGTCGAGTCTCTCCTTTTTGGAAAGAATGACAGCTCGTCAAACGTCGAATGGCGAAAAGTCGAGTATTCAAACTGATCGTCGGCGAGCGCTCGGGACAAAGCGTAGCCCGCGCGCTCGAACGGCGTGAAGAAGCGTCGCGACGGGCGGGCGATCCGCAGGCTATCGGCGCGCCGCACGCGACGCGTTCCGTTTAATTCTTCTCGAATTTCAACTCAAAACGAACGACCCCGCTTTCTTTCGACGTCAGGGTAACGGCGACGACTTCTCCGGCGGCGGTCGTTTCGCTCTCCGCTTTACAGAGCGCGCCTTCCGCGTAGACTCCCTCGTATTTATATCCTTGCGGCGCGAGGAAACGCGCGGTCGTCGGAAAACCGCCGACGAGGCGGAGCGCGCATTTCAGCGCGTTCGTTTCGGCGTCCCAGGCGAGATCTTCCAGATCGACGGCCCCTTGCGTCAGGTGGCGGTCGCTCGAGAGGAACTGCGGAACGTCCTGGCGCTTGTGCACGGCGAAGAGGCGGACGGATCGGGCGGGCTGAGCGTCGACGACGAGCTTCGAATCGAAGATCGTCGGGGAGGCGTTCGTCCAGAATTCGTAGGCGACGTATTCCCCTTGAGGCAGTCCGAGGTCGTCGAGGGTCGCCTCGTTGCGTTGCGGTTCGTCGTTCCAATTGAATAACGCGACGACGTCCCATTCGGCGAAATCTCGGGCGACCTTCAGGTCCCAGATCGGGAGCTGTTCAAAGGTGGGGAAGAGTTCGCACGGTTTCGATTCGCAGACAGGGAGGGTCTGTTGCAGGATCTTCATTCGCTCTTGGGGCAGGTCGGCGAGAAAATCTCCGAAGAAGGTCTGCTGACCGGGCAAGGCGACGACGGTCGCGGTAACGCGCGCTTCTTCGAGGGGAAGGTCGCGCACGAGGAGCGTGTCGGGGTCGCTGTAGAAGAGAATATTATTGACGAAGACCTGATTGAGGGTTCTTCCCGCCTGATTGAGGACGTTAGCCCACTTGACCGGTTCGTTCGGGTGAACGATATCGGCGCCGGTTCGCGCGGCGTCGGCGTATTTCGCTTCGGGACCGGTAAAATGCCCTTGGCAGGCGAGGAAGACGCGGTCGTCGCCGATTCCTTCGCGGAACGCGCGGACGCATCGTTCGAAAGGCGCGACGACGTCGGGGTTCTTAAAGGCGGCGCGAACTTCCGTGCGTTCGAAGAAGTGCGCGCAGTAGCCCGGTCCGGAGCCGGACATACCGTCGATCTTAAAGAATTCGTAGCCCCATTCCTTTGACGCGATCTCGTGAATTTTGCGCAAATGGTCGATCACTTCGTCGTTCGACGGGTCGATCGTGTATTTGCCGTTCCAGGTCGACATAGGCGAGCCGTCGGGATTGTGGAGGAACCAGTCCTTGTGCGCTTCGTAGAATTCGGTCGAACCGGTGCCGAAGGGCGCCGTCCATAGCCCCGGTCGGAATCCTAGGGCGCGGATATCGTCGGCGAGGCGTTTCATACCGAGCGGAAATTGCTTTTCGTTGCGCTCGAGATTCAGGTTATAGAATTTCGAGACCGGGAGCTTGTCGGAGTTCCCTTGCCAGCTTTCGATCGACCAGAATTCGAGTCCGAACGGTTGCAGATACTTCTTACCGATTCGCGCTTCCGCGAGGTTGTCTTCCGCCGTCGCCTTGTCGAAATAGACGTTCCAGGACATCCATCCAGTCGGCGCTTTGGGACAGCGCGCGCGATCGATCGGGGCGTAGTAGGGAACCCAGCGCTTTTGGAAATAGTTTTGATCCGCCTCGACGGCGAAGACGGCTTCGGAGGCGCGGTCGATTCTTCCGCTCGCTTCGATCCGGAATTTACCCGGTTCGCCGGATTCGTCAGGTCGCACGACGAGGCTGGCGGCGTCGAATTTTAGCGCGAGATCCGTTTTCGGGGCGAAGACGGAGTCGAACTTCGCCGACGTCGCGTTCCCCGAGGCGAAGGAGATCGTTTTCGAGCCGGTCTTTTCGCGCGTGGAGCACGCGAATGCGTCGTTAGGCGCGGTCGCGACCCCGGCGAAACGAATCGTCCCTTGATAGAACTGCCGCGTGCGGTGGTAGACGAGCGCTTCGAGTCGGTCGCCTTGCGCGTTAAAGACGAGGTAACCTTGCGCGTTTCCGGCGGGATCGAGAAGAGCGAGTCGCCCGGGAACGGCGTCGCGCGGCGTTGCGATCCGCCAGCCGGGCTCCTTCGACTCAAACGCGACGGACCCTTCGACGACGACCTGCGCGGCTTCGTGCGTCATCTTGAAAGTTTGCGCGTCTTCGTTGAACTCGACGGTCCAGGCTCCGAGCGCAAGAATGAATAGAGCGGCGATGGGTTGCATGGCGGTCTCCTAATAATGCGGCGCGCGCTGACGAAGGCGCGCTGACGAAGGCGCGTTGACGCCGCGCGCTACGTTTGCGCGACTCCATTATGATAGACGAAAGAGAAGCGCGTTTCAATAGTCGTCGCGGAAAAGAAGTCAGGCTCGGTCTAGACGTCGACGCGCTTTTTGTATACAATATTTATCGATTAGAAGCGCCGATCGACGGCGCGGCGCGGCGGCCGACGACGCGGCGCTTATCAACACAGAGCTTCTTATTGGAAAGAACCCAAAATGGAATTGCACGAACTGATTCAAACGTTGAAAACGGACGGCGGCAAAATCGTTATGGTGGTCTCCGACGGGATCGGCGGACTCCCGCTTCAACCGGGCGGACCGACGGAACTCGAAGCGGCTTCGACTCCGAACTTGGACAAACTCGCCGCGAAGGGCGTCTGCGGTATGTCCCTCCCGATTCTTCCCGGCATTACCCCCGGTAGCGGACCCGGACACCTCGGACTCTTCGGTTACGATCCGCTCGTTTTCCAAATCGGTCGCGGCGTTCTCGAAGCCGCCGGCATTGCCTTCCCGGTCGGACCGAACGACGTCTGCGTCCGCTGCAATTTCTGCACGATCGACGACGCCGGACTGATCACCGATCGTCGCGCCGGACGCATTCCGACCGAAGAAAGCGCCGAAGTCGTTAAGCTCCTCAAAGCGATCAAGATCCCCGGCGTCGAAGTCTTTGTCGAACCCGTGAAAGAGCACCGTTTCGTCGTCGTCTTCCGCGGCGAAGGACTCGGCGGAAACGTCGCGGACACCGACCCGCAACGCACCGGCGCCGCGCCCCTCGACCCCGTCGCCAAGGACGCCGCGTCCGAAAAGACCGCGCAAGTCGCAAAAGAGTTCTTCAATCAAGCCGTTCAAATCCTCAAAGGTCAGCCGAAAGCGAACTGCCTCACGATGCGCGGTTTCGCCACCAAGCCGAATCTGCCCAGCTACAAAGAACTCTACGGTCTCAACGCCGCCGCCATCGCCGTTTACCCGATGTACAAAGGTCTTGCGAGCCTCGTCGGAATGGAACTCGTCGGCAAGCCCGCGACCCTCCAAGAAGAAGTTGAAGTCCTGAAAGAAAATTGGGACAAGTACGACTTCTTCTTCCTCCACTTCAAGTACACCGACAGCCGCGGCGAAGACGGCGATTTCGAAGCGAAGCGCAAGATGGTCGAAGAACTCGACAAAGTCATGCCCTCGATCGAAGCCCTCCTCGGCGAAAACGACTGCCTCGTCGTTACCGGCGACCACAGCACTCCGGCGAAGATGGCTTCCCACTCCTTCCACCCGGTGCCGACTATGATCGTCGCGAACAACGCGCGCACCGACTCGTGCCAAAAGTTCGGCGAGACGGAAGCGAACAACTTCGGCGGTCTAGGACACTTCCAAGCGATCCATCTCATGTCCCTCGCGATGGCTCACGCGAATCGACTCGGCAAATTCGGCGCGTAAGTCGCTCGACTTTGCCTGCCTGACATTGCGGCGCGGTCGCGAACTTCACGACGACGACCGCGCCGAATTCTTACCTCGCTTTTCATTACTTATGACCGCGCCGAACTCGGCGCTTAGTGCGGAGAATGTTTTATGACGAACCGAATCGCGTTGGGTTGCGTCGCGCTCTTAGTCGCGTTCGCGCTCGTCCACTGCGGATGCACTCCTGTTCCTGAAAAAAACGAACAGCCTAGCGAAGAGAACAACCCCGTCGGAAAGATCGACTACGCCATGGCGACCCCCGTCGAATTGCCGACCTTGAAATCGGAGCGGGAATTCAACGAGTTCATTCAGAAAAACCGCGTCGCCGTCGTTAAATTCGGCGCCGATTGGTGCCCCCCGTGCCGCAAACTCGATCCCGAACTGGAACGCATCGCCGGATATTTCCAAGCGCCTGATATTTCCTTCGCGCTCATTGACGTCGATCGACTCGGCCAACTGGCCCGCGCGTTCAATATTGCGTCGATTCCCGAGACCTTCGTCTTTATCGACGGCAAGCCCTACGCGCACGTCTCCGGATACGATCCGCAATCGATCGCGAGCGTGGTCGAAAGCGTCGTTCAGCGCGAAATCCCTACGGAAGAAGCCGCCGAAAAAGTGAAGCGAAAGTCCCTTGAAGAAGAACTCTGGGGCGACGAACCGACGGCCGACCCCGAGCCTGCCGAAGCGACTGAAGCGACGGACGCAGCCGACGCGACGATTTCCGACGACGCCGTGCGGGACGACGAGCCCGCCGATACGACCGCCGATACGACCGTTGAAGAATAGCCTGACGCCTTTTCCGATGACCGACGTTCCGATTTCCGACGTTCCGGCGCGCGACGACGGTCCCGACCCCGCCGACCGCCGGTTTCCGCGACGCAAACGCGTGAAACTTCAGCGCGATTTTCAACGCGTCTACGCCTTTCGCGCGCGCGCGTACAATCCGCGCGTCGCGATCTGTTGCGCGCCGACTGAAGAGAACGCGCCGGCTCGATTAGGGCTCTCCGTCTCAAAAAAAGTCGGAAACGCATGCGCGCGCAATCGCTGGAAACGACTCGTTCGAGAGGCGTTTCGACTCCTCGGTTCCGAAATTCCGCAGGGATACGATTTTGTCGCGATTCCGCAGAAAGGGGTCGCGCCCCCTGACTTCGACGTCGTTATGAGCGATCTGCGCGATCTCACGAAGCGCGCCGTTAAAAAAGCCCGACGCAACCTCGACGCTCTCAATTCGCCGAAGACGCTCCCCTCCGAGACCCCGAGTCTGGAGACGCTCCCGAGCGCCGAGAAGACGCCGAGCCTGGAGAACGAGAACGAGGCGAATCCGTGAATTGGAACAACCTCGTCTCCCGCGTTGTCGCCTTCGTTCCGCGCGCGCCTGCATGGTGCGTGCTGAAACTTGTGCGATTTTATCAGCTCGCGATCAGCCCGCTACTCGGTCCGCGATGTCGATTTACCCCGACGTGCAGCGAATACTGTATTCTCGCCGTAAAGAAATACGGCGTTCTTCTCGGACTACTGAAAACCGCGTGGAGAATACTCCGTTGCAACCCGTTCTGTAAAGGCGGATACGACCCGCCGTAAACGTCGCGAACTTGCGGCTATGGGAATGAAAGCTCGATGAAGACACAATTCCGCTGTCCTAACTGCGACAAACGCATGAGCGCCGATTCGCGGTTCGCCGGTCGAACCGTTCCGTGCCCGATTTGCGGCGCTCAGATTCTAATACCGTCCGGCGCCGCGTCAACGGAGCGCGCGTCAACGGAGCAAGTGACGCCGGAGTCGTCGCATACGGAACCTTTGCAAACGGAAGAGCCGCGTACGGAACCGTCTGCGGCAACGGAGCCTATCGCCGAGCGCGCCGGCGTCTCCGACGATCCCAAACTGAACGACGACTTTGAACTCCTTTCCCCTGACTCCGAGGCGCCTAAGACGTCGGACTCCACCGGAACGATTACGTCGACGCGAACCGGCACGACCGCGACCTCGTACGGCGCGCGTAACGTCGACGCCGAGGGGCGTTACTTTATAAGCCCGCCGTTCCCGTTCGAGCCGCCGGCGCCGGATCCGGCGGACCCCATGCTGGAAAACTTCCCGTGTTACGCGCCGAATCCGTTCGCGGTCTCTTTTCCGCTCGATCAGACGGCGCCGAACGACGCGGGAAACGACGACGACGACGATTCGGACGACGGATTCGCGTCAAAGATGCCGAGCGTCGACGAGCTTATCAATTGAACGCGCGTATTGCAAAAACAATTAAAGTAAAAAGAATTAGATTTATAACGATAAAGGTTGATAACGTTGTCAATTAAAGCGGTTGTATTACTTTCCGGAGGACTTGATTCTTCAACTCTTTGTTCCCTTGCGACGTCGCAAGGTCGCGAGGTTTACGCTATCTCTTACGATTATCGTCAGCGCAATCGAGCGGAGCTTAACGCGGCGCGCAAAATTGCGGCCGCAGCGAACGTTGCGGAACACGTCGTCTTTCCGATCGACCTGTCCGTTTTCGGCGGCTCGTCCCTGACGGACCCGAAAATTGCCGTTGAGAAGGACGTCCCGCTTGAAAAAATTGGAACGACGATTCCGTCCTCGTACGTTCCGGCGCGCAATACGATATTCCTCTCCTTAGCGCTCGGATATGCGGAGACGCGCGGCGCCGGAGAGATTTGGATCGGCGTCAATCGGTACGATTACAGCGGATATCCGGACTGCCGACCGGAATATATCGAAGCGTACCAACGCCTTGTCAACCTTGCGACGAAGACTGGCGTCGAAGGAAACGAAATTAAAGTCGTAACGCCTCTTTTAAACATGACGAAAGCGGAAATCATTCGACTTGGAACGACGCTCGGCGTGGATTATTCGCTCACGCGAACGTGCTACGATCTCGACGACGAAGGGCGCGCGTGCGGTCGGTGCGAATCGTGCCTATTGCGTAAAAACGGATTCAAAGAGGCGGGCGTTCCCGATCCGACGCTATATCGCGATTAAGTTCGCGCCGCCGATAACGTTACGAACGAGGAGTTTGAGATGAACGAAGTGATTAAAGCGATGCGCGAGAGGCGCAGCATACGAAAATTCAAGTCGGAACTACCGCCGCGCGAACTGATTAACGAAGTGATCGAAGCGGGGCTTTACGCCGCCAGTGGTCGAGGACGACAAACATCGATTATTATTGCGGTTACGAATAAGGAACTCTTGGCGAAACTCTCGAAGATCAACTGTGAAATCGGCGGGTGGGACGAAGGTTTCGACCCCTTCTACGGCGCGCCTTGCGCGTTGATCGTGCTCGACGAAAAATCCTGGCCGACTTGCGGTTACGACGGAAGTCTCGTTATGGGCAACATGATGTTGGCGGCGCATTCCCTCGGACTTGCGAGCTGCTGGATTCACCGCGCGAAGCAAGAGTTTGAGACGGACGAATACAAAGCGCTCCTGAAAGATCTGGGAATTACGGACGAATACGTCGGAATCGGCCACTGCGCCCTCGGATACGCCGACGTTCCCCTCCCGCCTGCTCCGCCGCGAAAAGAGAATCGCGTCTTCTGGATTGAATAACGCTTCCCCGCCTGGCCTTGATTAATAAGCGCGCGTCGCAACCATAGCGTTGCGGCGCGCACCTTTTTCGTCCTTCTGCGATCTGTAGCGGAAAAATTTTTTCTTTTTTGCCTCGCCCTATTGACTTTGGGGAACCTCAAAAAACTCTTCGCATGTAGCTGACAAGTAGTCCCCAAGGAAGTATACTTGTCAGAGTAGCACGTTTGACGCATAACGTAAGAGGAGAAGTCGTCATGCGCAAGAGACAACGGGGATTTTTTGATGAAAGCGCGCGTCAAGCGCGGCTTGAAGAATTAGGCGATCCTCTTGCGAAACTCAACGCCGTGATAGACTGGGAAGTGTTTCGTTCCACACTTGAATCGGCGCTCCCACGTTTTTGCCGTGAGAAAGGCGGTCGACCTTTCTTTCGACGTTGTAGTCATGTTCAAGGTTTTGAGCCTTCAACGCCTGAACAATCTTTCCGACGAACCTATACAGAGTTCCTGATCACAGATCGTTTGACTTTATGCGTTTTTGGAGAATTTCTCAACTTTTTTTGCAAAAACAGATTTTTTATTAGCGGAAACGAAGTTGAGAGTTTTTTCAGATTGTTTTTAGAGGTTCCCTTAAGAAACTCGGAGTGTTCGTAGGGAAATCAAGTCGATTGTTGTCGAGAGGACGTCGAAGCGATGAGAACACAATACACAAAAAAATGGGTTAAAAACCGCAAGGTCTTGACGTCGAGTTATAAAACGTGGATTCGCATACGGAACGTCAAATTGATATTTGTCGCGTGTTTTATCGTAGGTATCGTTCTCTTTGTTCAAGCGAATGAAGCCAAACGTTCCGAGTTTATTGACGTACGAATGTTGGCGGCCAAAATGACTTTTTTCTCGTGCATACCGTTTCTCGTCTCCATGATACTTTTGGCAATTTGTAAAGAGCTTCAATATTCTGAACAAGTCTATATAGACCGTACGCTTCTCGGCAAGGATACCTATCATTACGCCGAGTTTTTTCCTCATACTGGCGTCTGGGTTCACCGTCGCGAGGCGTTCCTGTATTATTTACGAACACGCCGCTTCAGGCGGGCGATTCGGAAGCGGGTCGCGTTTTCGTTAAGTCTACGGCAAAGGCGGGCGAGGAGGCTGCAGGCGTTCATGCGTCGCTTCCTCAATCGGGAGGCAGGCGCGAAATAACGCGTCGCGCGCCCTGATTCTCACGCAAACTCGAGGAAGGCGAGGCGATTTTTCTCTACGTTCGATCTTTGCCCCTTGTTTTTTTAAAAGTGTAATGTATACTACGCTACACAAAGGAGGCGCGAAGCTATGGCTAAGCAGATGAAAACGCGGACCGGCGTCGGCGATCAGGCGGGCGCCCTGGCGGGCAGGCGGGCTGGCGGGCCGGAAGGCTGCCCGCCGGGCGGAGACGATTCGAGCGCGGCGGCGAATCCGGACGAGCGCGAGGCGGGCGCGCGCCGGCGCGCGGCGCCGGCGAGCAGGCGAGGCCGCGAGCGATACGACAAGATCCTCGACGTTGCCGAGCGACTCTTTTCGACCCGCGACTATCACGAGGTCTCGATCAACGAGATCGGGCGCGAGGCGGGCGGGTCGCTGGCGACGCTTTACAAGTGGTTTGGCAGCAAGGACGATTTGGTCTTTGCGATCTTATTGCGGCGTTTGGAGCAGGTTCGGCGGAACGTTCAGAATTTGGATGTGCAGGGTCGGAGCGTCGAGTCGGATTTTCAGGCGTTAATCGACTTTGTAATTACGAACGTTCCGGTCGGCATGGTTCGGGCGACGCTCTTTGGCAGTTTCGTCTTTCAGAATAGGCGGGAGGAGGTCGTTTCGGCGTTTGCGTCGGCGATTTTACTTCCGATGAAGGAGTACGTCGAGCGGATCGCGGCGCGGCGAGGCTGTTCTTTTCGTCTTTCGGCGGAGGAGATCGCCTTATTGATAATTCGTTACGCGCGCGGATTTTTCATCGAGACGGCGCTTTCGGACGAGGACTTGCAGGCGCGGGTCGACGCGGCGCGGGCGGCTCTGCTGAAATTGTGTCTATTTACTGTCGACGGCGGAGCGTTGGGAGAGTCAAAATGAAGAAGAAACTGATAATCGTCGTCCTCATTCTCTTAGGGATAGCGGCGTATTTTTACGTTCGTCGTTCTTCGGCGGTCGACCCGGCGAGCGTTCAGGAGGCGCGGTATTCCGGGAACGTGGAGATACGACGCGTGAATTTGAGTTTTCGCGTCTCCGGGCGACTTTCGACGGTGGAATTCGACGAAGGCGCGGCGACGCGTCGCGGCGAGGTTTTCGCGACGCTCGACGCGGAGCCGTTCGAGGTCGAGGTCGTTGCGGCGGAGGCGGCGTTGAAAGAGGCGGAGGCGGCGCGCGCGGAGGCGGAGGCGACGCGGGAGCGTCTGGAGAACGGCGCTCGGCCGCAGGAGATCGAGGAGGCTCGCGCGCTCGTCGCGGAGTACGAGGCGAATCTTTCGCGCGCGGAGAGCGAGTTCGCGCGGGATCAGAAGTTGCGCGAGACGCGCGCGGTGAGCGAGAGCCAGCTCGAAGCGTCGGAGGAGTCGGCGCAGGTCGTTAAGGCGCGTCTTGCGAGGGCGAAGGAGGCGCTTAGTCTGCTCGAAGAGGGAACGCGCAAAGAGGACTTGGCGGCGAGCGCGGCGGCGGTCGAGCGCGCGAACGCGGCGGTTAAGAAGGCGGAGGCGACGTTGCGCAAGGCGCGCATTGCGCTTTCGGACGCCGCTCTCGTCGCGCCGAACGACGGCGTCGTTTTGACGCGAGTCGCGGAACCGGGCGCGAATATTACGGCGGGTCAGACGGTCGCGACCCTCTCGATACGCGACGAAATCTGGGTCTATATCTATCTCGAAGGGGTCGACAACGGTCGAATCGCGGTCGGCGCGCCGGTCGAAATCACAACGGAATCGGGAGAGAAGTCGTATCGCGGCGTGATCGGGTATATTTCGCCGGAGGCGGAGTTCACGCCGAAGACGGTCGAGACGAAGAGTCTGAAGCCGAACCTGGTCTATCGCGCGCGCGTTCGCGTCGAGGATCCGGACGATTCTCTGCGTCAAGGCATGCCGGTCGACGTCGTTATTCCTTACGCGACGGCGAAGAATCCGTCGGAAGGCGTCTTCAATTCGCCAGTTACGGACGTCGCTACGGAGAACGCGACTTCCGACGCAGGTCAAGACGCGCGGGAACGCTAAGGGGCTGAAATGATCCGATTTGTCGAAACGCGCAAAGTCTTTCCCGGGAGCGAGTCTCCGGCGCTCGACGGAATCTCGGCGGCGGTGAAGCCGGGACGCATAACGGGGCTGGTCGGACCGGACGGGGCGGGTAAGACGACGGCGCTCCGCCTTGTCGCCGGACTCTTGACGCCGACGTCGGGGCGAATCGAGGTTTTCGGTTACGACGCGACGCGCCAGACGCGGGAAGTTCGCGCGATTCTCGGGTACATGCCGCAAAAGTTCGGGCTGTACGAAGACTTAACGGTCATGGAGAATTTGAATCTGTACGCGAAGTTGCGGAACCTGCCGCGCGCGCAACGTCGGGCGCAATTCGACAAGCTTCTGGAATTTACCGATCTCGGACGATTTCAGAAGCGGTTGGCGCGTCGTCTTTCCGGGGGTATGAAGCAGAAGCTCGGACTCGCGTGCGCGCTGGTCACGACGCCGAAGCTCCTTCTTCTCGACGAGCCGGGAGTCGGGGTCGATCCTCTGAGTCGTCGCGAACTCTGGAAGATGGTACGGGAACTCACGACGTCGGAGACGGTCGTGCTGTGGAGCACGTCGTACCTCGACGAGGCGGAGCTTTGCGACGAAACCCTACTTTTCAATAACGGCAAGCTCCTTTTCGCCGGCGCGCCGAGCGAACTGTCGAAGAGAATGAAGGGGCGCGTCTTTCGCGTTCGCGGATACGACCCGGCGCGGAAGAGGTCGGAGTTCGCCCGTCTTTCGCAGGAACGGGAGGTCGTCGACGTTCTGATCCAGGGGGACGCGCTGCGGGTCTCGTTTCGTTCGACACTGTCGTCGGCGGAGGTCATGAGGCGGTATTTTCCCGGGCTGGCGGTCGAGGAGGCGTCGCCTTGCTTTGAAGACGGTTTCGTCGACGCGCTCGTTGCCAAGGCGTCGGAGGCGAAGTCGCCTTCAGCCTTGCCTGTGGCTCAGGCGCCGCCGGAGTCGGGTTCGGGCGGGGCGGCGCTTCGGGCGTTCGATTCGAGCGAGGTCGTCGTGGAGGCGCGCAAGATGACGAAGCGGTTCGGTAGCTTTACGGCGGCGTCGGAGATCGAGTTTTCGATCCGTCGGGGCGAGATCTTCGGACTTCTCGGACCGAACGGTGCGGGTAAGAGCACGAGTTTCAAGATGCTTTGCGGACTTCTGAAGCCGACGAGCGGGGACGGGTTCGTCGCGGGGGTCAGTTTGCGGAAGTCGTCAGGCGAGGCGCGCAAGAGGCTCGGGTACATGGCGCAGAAGTTTTCTCTTTACGGGAATCTATCGGTTCGTCAGAATTTAGATTTTTACGGCGGGGTTTACGGACTTTCGCCGCGCGAGCGACGGGACGGGATCGACCGCGCGCTCGTCGAGTACGATTTAACGCGTTACGCGGACGAGCGGGCGGAACTCTTGCCGCTCGGTTACAAGCAGCGTCTGGCGTTGGCGTCGGCGACGCTTCATTCTCCGGAGGCGCTCTTTTTGGACGAGCCGACGTCGGGAGTCGACCCGGTTGCGCGTCGGGAATTTTGGCGCCGGGTCGTGGCGTTTGCGGCGCAGGGGGTCGCGATACTGGTAACGACGCACTTCATGGACGAGGCGGAATATTGCGATCAGATCGCGCTCATTCTGGACGGGCGCAAGATAGCGCAAGGCGCTCCGGACGCGATTAAGGCGAGCGCGAAGCGTTGCGAGACGGACTCTCCGACGTTGGAGGACGCGTTCATTCAGTTGATAGAGCGGGAAAGGAGTCGAACGAGATGAGAGGCTTTGGGAATAAGCTCGAACGACTCCTTGCGATCATTGAGAAGGAGTGGCTGCAGGTATTTCGGGATCCGAGCGCGTTGCTCGTTGCGTTCGCGTTGCCGCTCATTATGCTTTTTATTTTCGGGTACGGCCTTTCGCTGGACGCGGATCACGTGAAGGTCGGGGTCGCGCTCGAGGATCGTTCACCGACGGCGCGGGCGCTTTGGATCGCGTTTGACGCGACGCCGTATCTGAGTCCGATTTTCTACGCGGATCGCGGGTCGGCGGAGCGGGCGCTGACCGACGGCGAGGTTCGGGCGATCCTTGTGGCGTCGAGCGATTTTTCGCAGCAGTTCGAGAGCGGGATCGCGCCGACCGTGCAGCTGATCACGGACGGATCGGAGACGAATTTATCGCTGATAATCGAGGCGTACGCGCAGGGCGTTTACGCGAGGTTCCTATCGAACCAGGGTTACGAGCGCGGAATTTCGACGTCGAATTTGGCGTCGCGAATCAACGTGGAGACGCAGATGAGGTACAACGTCTCGCGTCTGACGCGGAACAGCATAACGCCGGGTTCGATCGTTCTCATTCTGGCGATGATCGGGTCGCTTCTCACGACGTTGGTCGTCGCGCGGGAATGGGAGCGGGGCACGATGGAGGCGACGCTTTCGACGTCGGTGGGAAAATTCGAGATGATCGTCGGGAAACTGACGCCGTATTTTCTTTTGGGACTTGCGGCGGCGTGCATATGCGCGCTCGTTTCCCGATACGTGTTTGGGGTTCCCTTTCGCGGGTCGATTTTTGCGTACGTTTTGACGTCGTCGATCTTTTTGATCTCGGCGACGTCTCAGGGACTGCTGATTTCGACGGTGTGCCGGAGTCAGACGCTCTCGTCGCAAATCGCGTTGCTTTCGAGTTTTTTACCGAACTACATTTTTTCCGGGGTACTCTTTGAGATCGACGCCATGCCGGCGCCGATTCGTGCGTTGACGTACGCGTTTCCGGCGCGATATTACACGGTTTGCCTTCAGACGATCTTTATGGCGGGGGACGTCTGGCCGTTGTTGTTGCGCATGGCGTCGTATATCGGTCTGATCGCGCTCGTTTTTATAACGGCGATGATCGTTAAGACTCCGACCCGACTCGAATAATCGCGCGCGGAGACGTTGATTCTAAGGGAAGCGTTCACGAAGTGTGGAGAGCAAGCGCAATGTTTTTTGAATCGTGCGTAAGAGCGCTCATGTTGGCGCGAAAGGAACTTATGTCGATCGCGACGAATCGGCTCGCGCTCGTTTCTCTTTTTATTCCGCCGATTATGCAGTTGATTATCTTTTCCTTTGCGATATCGCAGGAGGTGACGAACGCGCGAATCGTGGCGCTCAATCTCGACGTCGGGGCGGAAGGTGAGTCGCTCATGAAGGCGTTCAACGTTCGTCCGATCTTTCGCGAGGTTTTGCGGGTCGGGAGTTATCGCGAGTTAGACGAGGCGTTGGAGAATCAGCGGGCCCTGGCGGGGATCGTCATACCGCAGGATTTTTCGCGCAGTCTTTTGGATCCGAAGGGTACGGCGACGGTGCAGATCACGCTTGACGGGCGGCGGGCGAACGCGTCGGGGATACTCGGCGGGTACATATCGCAGATTGTGTCGGCGCACAAGGTGGAGGCGACCGCGGAGGTTTCGACGCGCGGGCTGGCGACGCGGCGTTGGTTCAATCCGAACCTTGTTGCGCGGACGGGCTTTTTACCGGGACTTGCGTGCATTGTGATGACGTCGGTGGCGATGATCGCGTCGGCGCCGTTGATTTCGCGGGAGAGGGAGACGGGGACGTTCGATCAGCTTGTCGTATCGCCGTTTTCTCCGACGGAGATCGTTTTCGGGAAGGCGCTCGCCGGGCTGTTTTTATCGAGCGTCGCGGCGGCGTTTGCGTTGTCGATTATCGTTTTTGGCTTTAAGATACCGTTGAAGGGACCGCTATGGCTCTTTATTGCGTCGACGGAACTTTATTTGACGTCGATCGTTAGCATAGGGCTTTTCATTAGCGCCATGTCGACGACGGAGCAGCAGTCGACGCTGGGGATGTTTCTTTTTCTGCCGCCTGCGATCATGCTTTCAGGCTTTGCGACCCCGGTTGAGAATATGCCGCAGATTCTCCAGTCGCTGACGGTAATCAATACGGTGCGGTGGGAGCTAGTCGTCTTGAAAGGACTTTTGATACGCGGATCGTCGACGGCGTCGATTCTTCCGAACCTCGTTCCGCTCACGGCGATCGCGATCGTCTGCGTAACCGCCGCGCGCGTCATGTTTAAACGTCGCATGGAATAGGCGCGAATCTCGGGTTTCATGCGCGCAACGTCCGCGCAAAGGTTGCCGCGCAAAGGTTGCCGACGCGTCAACTTTACCTGGATCGAGCCTACGTCGATCGGGCGAGAGTTGACGCGCCGAATTTTTGATTTAAAAGTCAAACTAATATCTCTTTTATTGTTGAAGTATTGTATTTGCGTACGATAAGCGTTACTATTATTATGAGTTCGCGTTTGCCGACGCGAGTCCGGAATCCTCAATTCAAATTTTGTTAGACGGAGCATGGAGAAGATGAAGAAGATGACGTTGAGAAAAGCGTTCAGTGATAAACTGGGTAATAAAGAAAACCTGGATAAACGGGGGGGGGCTTTAAATGTCCTGAAAACGCGGATTTCGCGTCTCGAAGGTCTCGAAGAGCGTCAATTGCTCGACGCGTCGCCGATCGCGGCGGCGATGGCGAGCGAGCATGACGCGACCGCGATCCTC
>ONGM01000126.1 GCA_900317365.1 uncultured Planctomycetota bacterium | reverse complement strand
CGCGAAGGCGGCGTCGCTTGCGCCCAAATCGAAGTCGAACGTCCTCGGCGCGAGGGCGATCCACTCCTCGACCAACGACTCGACGTCGGAGCGGTACCCGACGAGCGCCAGACGTCGGCGCGCCTCGTCCCAAAGAATCGGGATTTCACGCGTTCGATTCGGCGCCTCCCGACCTAAATACGCGTCGTCGTCTGAATCCGTGACGATTAACGCGCGATAAAAATCCGACGAACGAATCTCAAACGACGCGTCCGCATGAAAGCCCCAAACAGAAATCGTGTGCGCTCCGACAAGCGCGCCGGAGTCGAGAGACCTATACCCTAACGACGCTAAAACGCCGTACCCTGACCGCAAAAGCTCCAGCGCGTCGCTCGCCGAAAAGTCCGCCTCGGACGACGTCGAGTACGAATAGTACCCCAAAACCTCCGTCAGATCGACGTCAACGTAAAACCCGCCCCCCTCCAGCAGAGGTTGCGCCGCCCCGACGTAGCCTTCAAGCGCGTACTCGCCAGTAAAAAACCACTCGATCGCATAATACGCGCTCGACGCTCCGTTCTCAAAATACGCCGCGAAATACTCGTACAGATCGTCCTCCGATTCAAACGTCGCCTCCGCCCCGCCTGCGTCGACGCCTCCGACGATTCGCCCCCAACCGGAACTCCAAAGCGCGTTCGCCGCCCCCGCCGCCCAGCATAGCTCCGACTCTGAAACGTCCCCTTTCTCCGCGTCGCAAATCGTCGTCGAAAGAAAGTTCGACGACTCCACAAGCGGCGCAAACGTCGCAAGCTCATAGCTCTCGCCTGCCTCGCCTGCCTCGCCTGCGGCGTCCGAGACGATTATCGCCGCAATCGTGTAAATCGTCTCCTCTTTGACCGGCGCGTAGATATGCCCAAGATAAAACGGCCCGACGCCTGACCCGCATTCCGTCGGCGCCGAGCCGTCCCCCCAGTCGACGAGCAACGCGCACAACTTTTCGCCGCCTTCGACGTACGTCCGAAGATCAAGCCGCAACGCGACCCCCTCTATCAACGAAGTCGCCGCGCAGTCGAACGTCGCCCTGAACTCCTGCCCGATCTCCTGGGACGCAAGCGCGATTCGCGGCTCGAGCGCCTCGATTCGCAACGCCCGCCTCAAAAACGCCCGCCTGCCTCGCCTGTCGCCCGCCTCGATTCTCGCCATGTCGCAACCTACGCCAAAGAAGCCCGACTCGCCTGTCTCGCCTCGCCTGCCTCGAAGCGATCTAACCGCCTGCGTTTCAATTTAGCAGCCTGCGCCCGCTCGTCAAGCCTAGCCTGGCGCAGCTCGCCTAAAACGCGCGTCAACGGCAACGTCAATCGCCTCTTTCGTCGACGAATCTATGGTGAATCTATATCGCCAGCCTTGTCGGAAAGCTCAACTTTTTCATTTTCGCAGGGAATCGTCGCGGCGACCGAGCTTCGTCTGAAACGTCGTCGCTCACGGCTCCTTCCTGTTCGTAGGATTGAATATCCGTAATCAGCGCGCTCGACGTCGACTCCGTTTCGACTTCGATAGGCGCTTCGTCAACGGCAAGTTCTGCAGTTTCTGTCGACGGTTCCGTAGAAGCAACAGTCTCGTCGACCGAAACAACGTCAGCCGCATTGACGGACAGACTACGCGAAGCAACGCTACGTTCCGTCGGATGTTGGTCAAACGACTTATTCTGCGAACTGAGCGCAAGCGCGATTATCGCCGACGCGCAGAGCGCAAACAAAAACAATCGCGCGATCGTCGATTTCCAACCGCTAAAGACGCGTTTGAATAACGGGTTTCGCTTGAGTACTATATTCTCCTCGAAACGCTCGTCAAGATCATTGTTCACATTAGGGGCTATTGACATTATGAGCTAGTAAAGTCTCGGGTGAGTTTCATTGATTTTAAAACTATCGATTGACACGCAACTATTTTGAAACGGAGTCGAGAAGATCTTGCAGATCCTTGAGAGCGTATCGAAGTGAGGATTTGCGATCATTCTTGTATTCTTCGAGTTTCTCAATATTTCTTTTGATTCGATCAACGCATTGGGAAAAATCGTATGAGCCTTCTTCCCCCCGAGCCGTCAAAGCCCCCGAACACCAAGATCGAATTCTAGGAATCTCGTTGGAATCCTCAACCCTTTGCCATAACGTCTCAATATACTCGGGATTTGACGATTCAAATTCTATCGTAAATTCGGAGACTTGCTCTCGAACGGCGGCGGAGGGCGAGTTCAACGCCTCGACGAAATAGGGCGCAGCTTCTTCGGGATCAAGTTTTTCTATATACCCGTTTAGAGTCTGATACACCCCGTACCCGTCGCCGCCGCCAAACGATCCGAAGAACAGAGGGAGAGCTTCTATGCATGGACTGTTCGTGAAATGCTCGCAAACACGTTCCCACTCCCTAACCCAATCCTCGCAGTTGATCGTCAGATCGTCCGTGTCGGGCATAGGTTGATGAGCGCGCAAAAACTCGAGTCCTTGTTCCTTAGCGCGCAATAGGAATCCGTCGAAGGCCTCGATTATATCCCTCGGGCGCTGGAAATAGAGAACGTAGTCGTAAACCTTGTTTTCTTCGCGTTCTTTCGCAATAACGGTCTCGATTCGTTCGCGATACTTATCAACGTCGAATAAGCCTCTGAATCCGATGAAGGCAAAGGCGGTCGCGCAAGCGTATCGCACCTCGTCGTCTTCGTTTGGATCTTCGACTCGCGACAAAAGAACCTCGTGAAACTCTGAGTTTTCAGATCGCATTTCAGCGGAGGCCTTAGCGGCTTGAACTCGCGCGGGGAGAGAATACGAGTTTGTCGTCAGCGCTTCAATGAAATACGGTTCGATTTTTTCAGGAAACGAATGAAAAACAATATCGCCGAAACGGCGATATGCTCCGCCGCCGTCTCCACCGCCAAATGAACGAAGAATAAGGGGGATTGGAGCGTCTGAACGATGAATGTGAAAATACTCGCAAACGAGCTTCCATTCGTCGATCACGTCTTTCCAACCGCTTGCGTCGTCGCGCGTGTCGGGCATCGGTTGGTGAGCGTTCAAAAAAGCGAGCGCTGTTTCCCTTGTCAGTTCAATTTGATGTTTCATAGTCCCCTAATTTTTTTGTTCAATATTGTAACGACGCGACAGACTGATTGTGCTTGTCTTTCAGAAAACCCATATGATTCTTGCAGTATATCCTTGATTTCTTCTAAATCACCTTTCAATGTTTCAAGACCTGTTACCCCTTCCGCAGGCCTTTTTCCAAATGTACTCGTGGAATGGTGTTTCTGACGGTTAATATTAACCACAATTCCATCTTGGGCCGTAATATTATCGCTCGCTAAAAGAGCTTTTTGTGGTACATGATGGGCGTCAGTATTTTCGATCCCCATCTTCCTTCTTGCCTTTACAACAGGATCGTATGCCGCGACAAGTACTGGATCATGATCCTTAACTTTAAACACGTAAACATCGTGTTCCTTAAAGATTTCAAAATTATCGCTCTTGTAATAATAGTGTTTTTACCACTTTTATCACAGCCATTATGCACCGACGCCCCATCGGAGGTAACATGGTACACATGCTCCCCAAAGACCTCGAGGTTATAAACAACCTCGGGACCAGGTCGTGGGAGTCTCTGAACGACGCGCTTCGTATCGCCGTTCAGCACGCGAACTCGCTCGCCTTCGAAGAGTTCGCCGGCGGGGACGAACTCTTGTCGAT
>ONGM01000023.1 GCA_900317365.1 uncultured Planctomycetota bacterium | reverse complement strand
TCGGATTCGTCTTCATCGGCGCCGTACTCGTCGTCGTCGCCATACTCCTCTTCGCCGTATTCTTCGTCGTCGTATTCTTCTTCGTCGTACTCGCCGTCCTCGGAATCCTCCTCGCCTTCTTCGTCCTCGGCGTCCCCAAAGTCTTCTTCGTCGTCTTCTTCGTCGTCTTCTTCGTCGTCGACTTCGTCCCCATCGTCGTCGGTGAAATCGTCTTCGGCGTCAATGATATTGAAGTCGACAACGTCGTCTTCTTCAACGTCGTCGTCGTCAATGAAGCCGTCGTCGTCGGGAACGATCAAAACGATTTGACCTTCTTCGTTCGAAATTTGCCCGCCGTCCGACTGTTCGATACCGTTCGTTTCTTCACGAAGCCACGACGCCAATTTCGTCATTCGGTCCCAGTTCACATTGAAAAAGCCCGCTTCGTGAACGGTGAAGCAGTAGCATCCTACGGTCTGAGCAAGTTTCGCTTTGACCCATTCGCGATTGCATTCCGGCGCCATTTCGTCGACGACGTCGGTAAACTCCGCGATCTCGTCCGCAAGAAAATCGGACGTCGCAAGTTTGTCGTAAACCAACGACGCTACCGGATTCTCGTCTTCGTCGTACAGAATCAGCTCGATCGGACGCGCGTCGGGATTATCCGCGTCGTTTTCGTCGAACACGCCTGCAAGTTCGAATCCAAGGTTCGTCTCTTCGATCCGCGCCTTAATTTCGCTCGCCCAAATATCTTTCTCGACGCTTGCGAAAACTCGATAATAAAAATCTGACATTTCAACCTCCTCTTTCAATCGATTCAGAGCTTTGACGCCGCTTCGAAAAGCGTTGCGAATTATCGCGCGGCGCGCTTCGGACGCGTCGCCCAAAGCTTGACCAATTCCACGATCGTTTCCGTCGCCTGTTCGTGTTCTTCAACGTCCAAAAATTCTTTCACCGAGTGGAAATTTCGTCCGCCGGTAAAGAGATTCGGGGTCGGCAACCCCATCTCCGTCAATCTTGACCCGTCGGTTCCGCCGCGTATCGGGACCCAAACCGGTTCCAGCCCGACGCGCCGAGTCGCTTCTTCAAGGACTTCCAACGCCTCCGGAACGTCCTTCAAAAAATAACCCATGTTCAGGTACTGCTCTTCGAACGTCAGGTCAAAGACGGCGGCGGCGCCCAACTGTTCCGCGACCGATTCGACGGCGCTCGTTAAGATTCGTTTATTCTCGGCGCGCGCGTCTTCGTCAAACGCGCGAAGTAGGAACTCGGCGCGCGCGGTCGAGACGCCGCCTTCCATCTTATAGAGATGAATGAACGGCTCGCGGCCTTCCGTTGTTTCCGGAGCGCGCTCCATCGGCAACGACGCGACGATCCGCGAAAGCGCGCGAGACGCGTTGATCATCATCGACTTCGCCTCGCCGGGATGAACGTCGACGCCGGTCGCCGCGAGCGTCGCTTTGTCCGCCGTGAACGTCTCGCCGTTGATTTCGCCGCCTGGCCCACCGTCGACCGTGTACGCGTAATCGGCGCCGAATTTTGCCAAGTCAAAGAATTTCGTACCTTCGCCGATTTCCTCGTCGGGAGTAAAACAGACGCGAACCGTCGCGCGCGGCGCGTCAGAATTCTTCAAACGCTCAACCGCCGACATGATCGCCGCGATTCCCGCCTTGTCGTCCGCGCCTAAAAGCGTCGTGCCGTCCGTGACGACCAATCGACGCCCGACGAGACGCTTCATCTCGTCCGTACCCGGTATGACTTCGCCGGATTCGAGCGTTACGTCCCCGCCTTCGTACGTTATCACGCGCGCCTTGACGTCTTTTCCGGACGCGGCGCACGACGTGTCGAGATGCGCGATCAGACCGATCGTCGGAACTGCGGCGCTATTCGCCTGATTCGTCGGAAGCGTCGCGGTTACGTAGCAGTGTTCGTCGAGCTCGACGTCCTCTAAGCCCAGCTCGCGAAGTTCCTCGACAAGCGCTCGCGCAAGGTCAAACTGTTGCGGCGTGCTCGGCGTCGTCGTCGATTCTTCGCTCGACGTCGTCTCGATCGCGACATATTTCAAGAGTCGTTCCAAAGGCGTTTTCATATCCGTACCTTTCCAAACCCCAACGTCGTTCCGCCGAGCGTCCGCACGCGAAACAACGTTCATAACGACGCCGCGAATCGCGACGCGCGCCCGCAATGCGAACGCTAATGCTTATTATCGTCGTTTTTCAACGATTTCTTCCAACGTTCAAGCGTCAAAAGAGCCTCCATCGGCGTGAGCGAGTCGACCTCAAGGCGTTTCAATTCGCTAATAATCGGGTGATCCTCGGGGCCGAATAGCGAGAATTGAACGGTCGGTTCTTTCTTTTTCGCGCTTGCGCGGGACAGTTTGCGCAACGCCGCGCGCGTCTGTTCCGTCGCCGCGACGACTTGCGCGTCTTCGAGCCCGACAAGGATTTCCTGCGCTCGGTCGACGACGTCCTTCGGAACGCCCGCCAAACGCGCGACGTGCACGCCGTAGCTTTTATCGGCGGCTCCGTCCTCGATTTTGTGCAAAAATGCAATTTCGTCTTTCCACTCGCGAACGACCACGTTCAAATTGTTGACGCCGGGATATATGTCCGCGAGATCCGTGAGTTCATGATAATGCGTCGCGAAAAACGCGCGACATTTAATCGTATTCGCCAAACGCTCGGCGATCGCCCACGCGAGCGCGACCCCGTCGTACGTGCTCGTTCCGCGTCCGATTTCGTCGAGAATAACGAGACTCGATCGCGTCGCGTTATTTAAAATGCGCGCCGTCTCGATCATTTCAACCATAAACGTGCTCTGTCCGCGCGTCAATTCGTCGGACGCGCCCACCCGCGCGAAAATTCGGTCGACAATTCCGATCGTCGCGGAACTCGCCGGAATAAAGGACCCGATCTGCGCCATGAGCGCCAAGAGCGCCGTTTGGCGAATATACGTGCTTTTACCCGCCATATTCGGACCGGTAATCAGATGCAGATACCCTTTGGAGTCGTCGCAACGCGCGTCGTTCGGGACAAATTCGCCGCTGCCAAAACTTGCGTCGAGCGTCGGGTGCCGTCCGTCTTTGATATCGAGAATCGGTTCGTCGACGATCTTCGGTCGACAATAATTCCTCTGCGCGGCGATCTCGGCAAGTCCGACCAGGACGTCCAAATGCGCCAGAACGTTTGCGGCTTTCTGAATTTCGCCGTGAACGTTCGCAACGTCGCTCTGAAGACCGGCGAAAAGCTCCATTTCGAGTTCCAGCGCCTTTTCCTTCGCTCCGAGAGTCTCTTCTTCGTGCTTCTTCAGCTCCGGGGTCGTGTAACGTTCGACGTTTTTCAGCGTCTGTTTACGAGTGTAATTCTCCGGAACTTTGCTCGCTTGAGACCGCGAGCATTCGATATAGTATCCGAAAACGCTCGAATAGGAAACCTGGAGATTCTTGAATCCCGTGCGCTCTTGTTCTTGGCGCTGATAATTGAGCATCCACCTCTTGGCGTCGTCTTCCGCGCCGCGATATCGGGCGAGCTCCGCGTTATAGTCCGAAGCGATAAAATTGCCGTCGCGGTAATTGAGAGGCAGGTTTTTGACGAACGCGCGGGACAGCTTCTCGCAAAGTTCCGTTTGCAAGATTAATTTGCGCCCGAGCGTTTGCATGAGGCTGCTCGACGACGTTTCGAGAAACGTCTTGAACTTCGGAAAGACGGCGAGCGTAGCGCCGACCGCGACGAGTTCGCGCGGCGTCGCGCGACCCTGAACAATACGAGAAATAAGCCGTTCGAGATCGGAAACCTCGTGGAATAGCGAGCGAACCTCGTTCGCTTCCGTTTCGCGACCGATAAGCTCCTCAATGGCGTCGAGACGTAATTCGACGAGCGCCTTATCGATGAGCGGACATGCGATCCAATCGGCGAGAAGTCGACTCCCCATCGCGGTCGAGCAGTTGTCGATCGTCGACAAAAGCGTTCCTTCGCGTCGACCTTCGCGAAGCGTGCGCGATATTTCTAGGCTGCGTCGCGTCGACTCGTCAATCTCCATAAAGTTGCTTATTCGATACGGAGTCAACGCAGCGATATGCTCTAAGGATTGCTTTTGCGTTTCCAGCAGGTAGTCGAGCGCGGCGCCTGCGGCCTGAAGGGCAAAGACGTCCTCGCCGACGGATTCGAATCCAAAGCCTTCAAACGTCTTCAACCCGAAATGCTTCGCGAGCGTGTCAAACGCGGTTTGCCGCGCAAACACCCAGTTGGGACGCTGGGTCAGCGTCGTGTTCTCCAGAAACCAGTCGGGAAAGTACCGGCGAAAATCTTCTTGAATCAAGCATTCGGAGGGACTAATGCGGGCAAGATGATCGAAGAGCTCGCGAAATTCAACGGTCGAGGTCTGGAATTGTCCCGTCGACAACTCGACCCACGCCAAACCGATCAGACGGTCGGGAGCAATCTCTTCGCCGAACCGTCCGTCGTCGGAACCGTCGAGTCCGACGTCGGACCCGCTTTCCGACTCGGACGCGTCGGCGCGATCGCGCGTCTTCAGTCGGCGATCGCGTTGCGCTTTCTGACTGCGCTTCTCGTCCGCGACGTAAATCGACGCAAGGTAATTACTCTGACGAGGATCGAGCATCGACTCGTCCATCATCGTGCCGGGAGACACAATCCGCGTGATCTCGCGTTTGACGACCCCTTTCGCTTTTTTCGGGTCCTCCATCTGATCGCAGACCGCGACGCGGTGTCCTGCGGCGACGAGCCGAGTAAGATAAGAATCTAAGTGCTGCCACGGGAACCCCGCCATCGGCATGGCGTCCGCTTTATTGCGATCGCGCGTCGTTACCGTTATATTAAGCGTCTTGGCCGCTTTGTACGCGTCGTCGTTAAACATCTCGTAGAAGTCGCCCATTCGGAAAAGCAAGAGCGCTCCCTTCGACGCTTCCTTGGCGTCGTAGTACTGCTTCATCATAGGAGTGAGTTCGTTTTCCTTGGCCATACGCGCGGCGTCTTTCTTTTCCTTCGTCGTCAACTTGTGAACGCCGCAACGCGAGCGCGGCGCGACTTCCTGTTTTCTCACATTATACCCATTCTTGGATTTCGACGAGGTCTGCGCAGCACAATAAAGCGGGAAAATAACGCGCGGACGTCTGGAATAAACAAAGTCGTCCGAAAAAACGTAGCGTTCGACAAGAGTCGGCGATTTTGCGTGGGGATTTGCCGCCGCTAGCCCCTGGTCAAAAGGAAAAATCGGAGTAAAATAGAGCGCGAGAGCATATAAGCGGCGTCGAATGCTGTTTGCTCGCGCGTCATGCGCTTAGCGCCGCAATCAATGTCAATTTGAGGAGAAAACTCAATGATCGTTACCACAAAAGAACTGTTCAAGGAAGCTTACGGCAAGTACGCGATCGGCGCTTACAACATCAACAACCTTGAACAACTCGTCGGTCTTTTCCGCGGCAACCTCGGCAAATCCGCCAGCAACGAAGATCCCAACGACGATAGCAAAAGCGCTCCGTTCATCATTCAAATTTCTCGCGGCGCTCGTTCTTACACCGATAAGAATTTCCTCGAAGGCATGATCCGCACCGCCGACAAGGTTTTCCCGGAAGCGATCTTCGCCGTTCACCTTGACCACGGCACCGAAGAAGTCTGCTACGACTGCATCGAAAGCGGTTTCTATAGCTCCGTCATGGTCGACGCGTCCCACGAAGAATTCGCCAAGAACGTCGAAATCACGAAGCGCGTCGTTGACGCCGCGCACGCCAAAGGCGTCGTCGTCGAAGCGGAACTCGGACAACTCGGCGGCGTCGAAGAAGACGTTACCGGAAGCGTTAAGCTGACCAACCCGGAACAAGCCGC
>ONGM01000166.1 GCA_900317365.1 uncultured Planctomycetota bacterium | reverse complement strand
GTTGCGGATCCTGGAGGATCGTCGCGCGTTTTCCGTTACGCTATCCGCAAAAATGCGCTGGAAAATGCGCTGAGGATAACCTCGCGATGGAATTGATTGATTGAATGAAATACGGAGTCCTCGTCTCTTGACAATATTGCGCCCTGGCGATACATTGTCAAGAGACGACGCAGGCGGATTCGCGAAGCCGTTTTTCCCGTCTGTATCGTTCCGAGGATCCCGTTTGGGGGAAGGGCGCCGCGCGATTTCGTGCGGAGTAGTGATAAAATCTGTTGAAGGGTGGAATATGACAGTTGGGTTCATGCGCGCTTATTGCGCTCCTTTGCGTTTTCTGTGCGACGATTTTTAGTCCTTTTCTGTTGTGAGAACCGTCGTCGTTTCCTAGAATCGGCGCGACGTCCGACGCTTTTGACGCGTTTGGATTGTCGAAGCCGGATTAGGTAGGCGTTTGCTTATTACGTCTTTTCCTAAGCGTCGACGCGATTTTCGAATCGCTATTTACGGATCGATAAAACGATGCGTTTGCTTAAACGCATTTGTCGAACGCTTTGAGAAATCATTTTCGGAGGTTGCGCGGCTCGATTGGGAAACGTCAATTGAATTGCAGTTGTCGATTCGAAGAGGCGTTTCCTCGCGTTATTGCCAATCTAAAAATTTTTAAACTAATGGTGTTTTAACTATGGAGAAAATAATTTTAGCGTCGTTGGGTTTGACGTTGGCTTTTCTCTTCAACGTCGTCGTTCCGAACGCAAGCTACGGTCAGCCTGGTCGGGGAACCGACTCCGTTCAAAATGCGACGGAGTTCGATATTCACTGGATTAGCGACCAGCGCGTAACCGGCGTAAAGAAAGAAGACGGGCGCGCGACGTATATTCCGTATTCGTCGCGCGAGTCGCTCACTTCGGACACGAATTACGCCGCGCCGTGGCTCGATTCGAGTAGCGATCTTATCATGAATCTCAATGGAACGTGGAAATTCCGCTGGGTGAAGGGAACGAAAGAAGGACCCGGACCGAGCGAGTTCCAAGCCGCCGATCTCGACGATTCACAGTGGGACGATATTCGCGTTCCGATGAACTGGGAAATGACCGGCAAGTATAATAAGCCGACCTATAACAACACCGGCTATCCTTTCCACAATCGCCCGCCGCATGCGACGGAAGGCTACGAAGAACACGGAATCGTCGATCACAACGCGACAGGGTTCTATCGTCGAACCTTCGATTTGCCTGAAAGCTGGTCGGGTAAAGAGGTCTTTATTCACTTCGACGGCGTTTACAGTTGTTGCGTCGTCTGGGTCAACGGCAAATTCTGCGGGTATTCTCAAGGCTCCAATAACGCCGCCGAATTTGATATTACCTCCGCGATTAAGCCTGGTAAGAATCAGCTTTCCGTCCGCGTGTATCGTTGGTGCGACGGCTCCTACCTCGAGGGTCAGGATATGTGGCGTCTGAGCGGTATTCACCGCGACGTCTACCTGGTCGCCAAGCCGAAGACGTTTGTTCGCGATCATTACCTGACCGTCGTCGATCAAAGCGCCGACGCGACCTCGGGACGTCTCCAAGCGCTTGTCAACGTCGATAATCGTAGCGCCGTCGACGCGGTCAAAAAGGTGCGCGTGGAATTGGTCGACGCGGCGGGGAAACTTGTTGCGAAGGACGAAAAGACCGTTTCCGTCAAGAGTAACGCTAGGGAAGACGTCAAACTGCTGACGCCGAATCTTTCCAATCTTTCCGCGTGGAGTTCCGATCGACCGTACCTTTACAACGTAATCGTCACGCAGTCCGACGAGTCGGGCAAAGAGGAAATGGTCTTCGCGACGAAATACGGATTCCGTAAAATCGACGTTGTGAATCGAGGCGACGACCATTATTACACCGTCAACGGCAAGCGCATTTTCTTCAAAGGCGCCGACGTTCACGACGCGCATCCGCTTTACGGTCGCTACGTCGACGTTGAAACGATGCTGAAGGACGTTGCCCTCATGAAACAGGCGAACCTCAATATGGTTCGCACGAGCCACTATCCGCGTTCGCCCCGAATGTACGCGATTTTCGACGCCTTCGGAATGTACGTCATGGACGAGGCGGATCTTGAATGTCACGGGAACAACAGCCTTACGCGCGACCGCAATTGGACGGACGCCTTCGTCGATCGCAACGTCCGCATGGTTTTGCGCGATCGCAATCACCCGAGCGTTACCTTCTGGTCTCTCGGCAATGAGAATGGAAACGGCGACAATATGCGTCGATGTTACGACGCGGTCAAGAGACTCGATTCGCGTTTCGTCCATTGCCACGGCGAGGACTCCGCGTCCGATATGTACTCTGAAATGTACACGAGCGTCGGATCGGCGCGCAATCAAATGCGCGGGCGCAACGGCAAACCGTTCTTCATTTGCGAGTACGCGCACGCGATGGGTCAGGCGGTCGGCAACCTTGTCGACTACTGGCAGGTGATCGAGAACAGTTCGGGTATCGTCGGCGCGTGCATTTGGGACTGGGTGGATCAGGCGATCTACGATCCGGCGCGGATTCAGGACGGCAAACTCGTCGACGCGAACGGCTTCCACGCCTGGACCGGCGGTTACGACTACGACCCGTGGTTCGACAATCACAACAATAACGACAAAGCCTTCCAAGGCAACTTCCTCAACAACGGTATTGTTACGCCTGACCGCGCCTTTACCGCGAAATTGACCGAAGTGAAGAAGGTCTATCAGCACGTCGCCTTCTCCTTGAACGGCGATAAGCTGACGATTCGCAATAAGTACCCATTCGTGAACCTCGGCGATCTTTTCTATTTGACCTACGTCGTTCGTAAAGACGGCGTCGACGTTGAAGACGGACGCATGGACGTCGACGTTCCCGCCGGAGAGTCCGCCGATTACGAATTGCAACTCACGACGAAGACGAGCGACGACGCGGAATATACGCTGATCGCCGGGCTTTGCCTGAAGGAAAAACAACTCTGGGCCGACGCGGGGTATCGTCTCGCCGACGAGCAGTTCATTTTGAAGGAACGCGGAGCCTTGCCGCCGGTTAAAGCGGAAGGCGAGCTGAAGGTCGAGAACAACGTCGTCTCCGGACAAGACTTCACGGTGCGTTTCAATCGAGACGGCGCGATCGCCTCCTACGTCTACAAAGGCGTCGAGCTTCTCGCCGGGGCGCCGGAATATAACGATTTCCGACGTATCGACAACGACACGGAAGGAAAGCAGGCTCTTCGCGATCCCAACGACGGTTCCGGCGGCTATAATTACGGCGATCCGCAAATCAAGGGGCATGAAATTGACGAACCTCTGAAGCTCGACGGATCCAAGGCGACCTTGACCATGCGCGCGACCGGCGAGAAAACGAATTATACCGTCGCCTACGTCGTGTATCCGAACGGCGTCGTCGAGATGAAGACGACCTTCGAGCCGCAACGACGCGGACTCCGTCGCCTCGGTCTCGGTATGCAATTTGCGCCTGGTTTTGACAATATCGAATACTACGCGCGCGGTCCGCAGACGAATTATCGCGACCGCATGACCGGGTCCTATCTCGGACGTTACGCGACTTCCGTGCGCGATATGGTCGACGAAAATATTCATCCGCAAACCTACGGCGATCGTCAGGATCTGCGCGACCTGCTTCTCGTCAATAGCCTGACGCCTGTCGATTTGCGCGTCCAGACGGAAGGCATGGTGAGCTTCTCCGTTTCTCACTTCAACGAGCTGGAATGGAATCATATCCTCCATTACACGCGTTTCCACTGGTCCGATTTGACCGTTCGGCCTGAACTTTTCGCTCACTTCGACTACTGGCATCGCGGAATCGGCAATAACAGCTGCTTCTCCGACTGCTGCCTGCCGAAGTATGAAACGCCGTATCCGGGCAATTATCAAGGCGCCGACGAACTGCGCTATAAGCTACGTTTCACGCCTATTTTGACCGATCGAAAAGTTGAGAAGCAAGATTCCGGACTCGGTAGGTACGATTTCTTCTACGCCGGCGAACGACCGGATCACAAGATGTATATCGTCAAGGACGGCAAGATCGTCTGGCGTTACGACGATCCGAACGGACGCGGCGAAATTTCCGACGCCATTCTCCTTTCCGACGGGCATATTCTGCTCGCTCACCAGTACGGAATGCGCGAAATCGTTCCCGACCTGAATACGGAGGACGGTTATTCCGTCGTTTGGAAGATGGATACGCCGAACGGGTATGAAATCCATAGTCTCCAGCCGATCGGTAAGGACAAGATTTTGTACGTTCAATGCGGTAATCCGCTGGAAGCCGTCGTTATGGAGATTCCGTCTTTGAAGGAACTCAAACGAGTTCGCCTGCCTTTCAACAACGGAGGATCGCACGGTCAGATGCGCAATATGCGCCTGACGAAAGAAGGAACGATGATTCTCGGTTCCTTTGAGTACAACGCCGCGATCGAGTTCGATTCCAATGGGAAAGAGCTTCGTCGTTGGGAATGCCCTGGCGCCTGGGGCGTGGAAGAGCTTGAGAACGGCAACGTTCTGATTGCGAGCAATCGAGGCGTAACGCGCGAGTATACCCGCGACGGCAAGCTCGTTTGGGAATACGACTGGAATAAGCAAGGACCGCCTGCCTTTGTGAAAGTCGACGGCAGGTTCCGAAAGAACGTCAGCGGGCAGAAAGCGCGTCGCCTGCCTAACGGCAATACGATGATTACGAACTGGCAGAACCCTTGGAGTCGCGAGGATTCCGATCCGGTGGTTCCTGCGATTCAAGCGATCGAGACGACTCCGGAGGGCGAGGTCGTGTGGAAGTTGACGGCGTGGGAAGAGCCGAACAACCTGGGACCGTCGACGACGATTCAGCCGCTCGACGAAGCGGTTGATCGAACGAAGATGCGCTTCGGTGAATTTAAATAAGGAGCGGAGCGATAGAGAAAGCGCCGCCGTTGGCAAACGACCGCGCTTTCGCGCGCATTCGGCGCCGTTGTTGCGCGCGTTCTAGACGAAGAGCGACGCGACTTGAAGGAAGTTTGAAATTTTTTACGAAAAATTTTCCTTCTTCGCTTGACGGCGCTGAAAAGGGCGCTATAATCCCCTTTGTTGTCGACGCGATACCGCGAGACGACGTTGATCTTTGACAATCAGGTAAAGCGAAAACATACAGTGTGAGAAACCGTTGGAGTTAAGAACTCCAACCTTTGAAGCCAATTTGACG
>ONGM01000198.1 GCA_900317365.1 uncultured Planctomycetota bacterium | reverse complement strand
GAAAAAGCTGAAGAAGTCAAGCCGTGCGAACCCGTCGCCGCTTGCGCTCCGGTCGAAAAAGCTGAAGAAGTCAAGCCGTGCGAACCTGTCGCCGCTTGCGCTCCGGTCTGCGATGAAGTCAAACCGTGCGAACCCGTCGCTACTTGCGACGCCGCGCCGGTCTGCGCCGCTCCTTGCAAGAAGCTCTTCGCGAAGAAGATCTTCTGCTTCAAGCCGGTCGTCTGCAAACCCGTTTGCAAACCGGTCTTCTGCAAGCCCGTTTGCAAGCCGGTCGTTCCGTGCGTTCGTCCGTTCTTCTGCAAGCCCGTCCGTTGCGCCGCTCCTTGCGCCGCGCCGGCTCCGTGCGAAGCGGTCGCTCCTTGCGGTCCCGCTTGCTAAGCTATGCTAAGCTAATTGCGCTCTCGGAAACTTAGCGCAAATCAGTTACGATTAAGAAGCGTTTTCGCGACTCGCGAAAACGCTTCTTTTATGACGACGCTTTCTATTCCAACAGACCTCATAAACGAACGACCTCATCTCTTGCGTTTCAACGTTTCAAAAGTTTTTTTCAAAAAAACCCCCGCGACTCATAAAGAAAAAAGCGCGCTCTGACGATACTAATAATGCGGGAAAGAAAGAACGCAAAATTTAATTGCGTTATGCCGTTGTTAGAGCACGGACGCTTTGCAACAGCGCCTTCTTTCGCGTTGCGGAACGCATTTGCTTGCTTAAACAAACTCGATAGAGACAACGACGTTTTGACGAAATTCAATTCGACGAGCGAACGAGTGAACTTCGTTCTTTAACCGTACGTTCCCAGGGGGGGAATAGCCCGACGGTCTGAAACTTTCAGCCGCCGGGCTTTTTCTTTTATTCAGCGCGAGAAAGACGCGGTAAAAATGACGCAATCTTTCGGGCGCTTATCCGTCGAACGCAGGAAAGCGCGCTACGATTCGCGCGCCGTCGTTTTCTCGTTCGTCGCGTCCTTGGGCGGGTCTTTCGTCGAGTCCAAGTCTCCGTTCTGCGCGTCGTTTTTCACGGCGCGCGCCGTGCGCTGTAGCCCTTCGAGACGCGCGCGAAAAACCGGCGTCTTTTTAAAGAGTCGTCGAAACGCGGCGTCATCGAGTTCCGCGACCCCGTCCAACGAAATCTTTCGCGGTTCCGCCGACTCGACGTCCGTATTGTACGGACAAACGCGCTGGCATATGTCGCATCCGAACACGCGCCCGCCGAGCGCTTCGACAATCTCCGGCGGTATTTCCTCGCGACTTTCGATCGTCCAGTAGTTGACGCATCTTCGCGCGTCGAGCGAGCCGTCTCCGAGAAGCGCGCCGGTCGGACACGCCGCGACGCACCGACCGCACGGAACTTGCGGCTTGCGCGCGCGCGACGCGAGACCTGCGCGCGACGCCTCCTCCGCGCGGAAACGAAGATAGTCGCTCGATTTGTCAAATCCGGTGATCTCCGAAAAACTCGCCGAGAGAAGAACTTCGCCAAGAAAAAAACGCGTTCCCAATTTCGGATTGATCACAAGCGTATTGAGACAGCAGAACCCGAGTCCCGCGCGCACGGCCAATTCCTTTTCCAAGATTGGCGCCGTGTCGACGGCGCACCGTGCGGAAACGTTGGGAATCGCTTCTCGACAAAATTGCGCGAGTCCTTTAAGACGCTTTTTAAGCGCGTCGTGATAATCGAGACAAGTGGCGTAACCGGAGACAACCCCGACGGAGTCCGAGTCTCGGCGCGACAATTCCGGAGCGTTAAAGATCTGTTCCGTCAAATCGCGCGATTCGTCTCGAAGGCGTTTTTCAGAGAGAGCGACGACGATCGCCGACCGCGCGTCGCTCATAACGCTCGTCGGAGAACGTCGCGCCTCAAGGTTGTCGGTCAGATACGACATATCGGCGCAGTATCCTTTGCGAACGCGTTCGACGAAGACGTCAAAAGATTCCGCGTCGCATACGGGCGCAACGCCAAAGTCGTCGAGCCCGAGTTCAACGATCTTCTCGCTCAATCGCCGATACAAAGGCGAAATCGAGTCTCGCGCGGATTCGGACAAGCGCTCTTTCACAGGAAAAGTCTCCTTCGATCTCGCAATCGCAATGAAACAAAAAGAAAAAACGACGCGACTTCGTCAAACGAAATTCGCGTCGTTCTGTCGATACGGTGCGCGTTTTTGCGCGCTGCTGATAAGTTTGAACTTATTTAATAGATCGTCGAGCGCCGATAACGCGCGCGTCGAGCGAATCGACGTCTTCGCGTAGCGCGCCGCGACTATCGAACTTAGCCGTTCTAATCGGATCCATCTCGATTCCCGGGATCGAAACATACTTTCCGCCTTGCGGTTTCGCGAAGGATACCGTTTCGAGGCATGAGTCTTGTTCGTTCTTCGATCGATCGAAAGCGGCGGCTTTCACAGACGGGCTTGTCAATTCTCGCTCCGACGCTTCCGCGACGAAATTCTCGTTCGTCGGATAGGAGGAATCAAGACGAGCTTGGATCGGATTCTGATCGGACGAGTCAGCGTCGTCGGATCGTTTTTCCTCGCGCGGCGATTCGGAATCGCCGTCTTTCGTCGCGCCGTTGGACTTATTAAATTCCTTTCCGGCGTGCGAAAGCCCTTGCGGCGCGTTGACAACGGCGCTCGCGGGATCGTCCAAATTCGCGTCGTCAGACGCGCTTTCACTAGCGACCAACGCGTCCGCGCTCGGAGAAACGCTACGCGCTACGTTGGGAAACAAACTTATATCCAGCCAAATGCACAAGACAACGAGCGCAACCGACAGCACAAAACTCGATAATTTTGACATTTTCTCATCTCATTTACGCAATGGCGCCTCATAGTTCCGTTCGTGCGTTTCCGATGAAGACTTAAACGTCAACCGCGTCGCGCCAGTGAAATGCGCTCTCTTGACGATTGCGAGAAGTCCTGCGTCAGAAAAGAGCTTCCGACAACAGCTCTTGAAAGATCGTTGGGAAATCGTCGCGACGTTTCTTAACAATTTCCAACGTTCCTATCTTTATACTAACGGCAATTATACTTAGAAAGTAAAACTATACAACATTACAAAACAACACAATTTAAAAAAGAGAGAAAAGATTTTACAATTATATCGATTATATGAATATTACAAAGTGTATTTTGTTTGCACAAGTGAACGTCAAAGTCAGAATCGCGTAGAAAAATAAATAAGCGCTTGACGAAAACAAAAAGACGTTTAAAATAAACTAGTCGTTTGACATTGGGGTATAGCGTAAAGGCAGCGCAGCTGGCTCTGAACCAGTTAGTCGGGGTTCGAATCCCTGTACCCCAGTTTTTTTATTTCTTGACGTATCCTCTCTCGTTCTTCCTCCCCTTTCCCTCCCTACTCAACCGTTTCGTCGTTAAAGACGTCGGGCGTCTTTTGCTAGTCCGCAGCGTTCCGTAAAAGCCTTTCCGCAGCTATTTCTGGGTCTCTTTGCGCGTTCCTCTCACCGCCGATAACAATAGTCTAGGATCAACAAACGAAATCAACAAAAAACGACTTCCGCGCCGAATCGCACGGAAGTCGTTCCTTATTTTACGCGCCGATCATTCTCGGCGACGGCTCGTTAGAACTCTTCAAAGAGTTCGTCGTCGAAGACGCTCAACTCGGCGTCGAGTTCCACCGCGAGATCGGACGATTCTTCGTCGACAAAGTTTTCAAAGAACGTGTCGATCTTCGACGCGGAAGCGTCAAGCGCGTATTCGGTCAAGACTTCAAGGTTGCCGGTCGAAGCGGAAACGAACGGCTTGATCGGATTTTCGGCGGTTCCGATGCGGTTGTTGTTCACGCCGTCGTACAGAGTAATGTTGTCGGCGACGTAACCGACGACGTTATTCTTACTATTGACGTAATTAACGGCCGCGCGTCCCCAGATATCCGCGCCGGCATTGGCGATCGTGGCGGTGTTTTCCGCGACGTAGCTGTTCGTGAGAACCGTCTTGCCGAACTCATTGACAACGCCGCCGTAGTACGACGCATGGTTGCCGCCGATACGGCAGTCGACGATCGTCAGCTCGCTATTGTTCGCGTAGATCGCGCCGCCGTAACGCGCCGCTTCGTTGCCGTAAATCCACAGATTGCTCATGTAGACGTTACCGCTCGTTACATTGATCGCGCCGCCGTTCGTCGCCGATCCGCCGGTCAACTTCAGGTTGCGAATGTAGACGTCCGGAACGTTCGCTTGAACCGACGTAACGTTGATATCGAAGACGGAACCGTTGCCTTGCGCGTCGAGCGTAATATTAGAGCCTGCGCCGCTGAAGGACAGATCGCGCGTTACGCTAATCGGCGCGTTCAGTTTAATCGTTTCGCCGTCGAGATCGGCGCTGAAGTAAACCGTATTGCCGACGAGCGAAGTCGCTTGCTCGGTGTACGCGATCGCTTCGCGAATCGAGATCAGACCGTCGTTCGGATCGTCGACGTCTTCCGTCGTCGTTACGGTCGCGGACGGCTTGTCGCCGATGAACTGGCGTTCGTAGCAACCGATATCGACCGTATCGTTGAGAATGCGTAGGTTGCCGTTGGCGTCGACTTCGGCGTCGGCGTGCGTCGGCGCAAGCGTCTGGACGTAATCGTTGTTGCCCATATTGACGAGGATCGAGCGATCCGCGAGTCGGTAATCGCCGCCGTAGTAGTCAATAAAGAGCGCCGCCGTATTGCCGCCGTAGACGGATCCCGCGTCGCCGGTATAACGTCCCAATCCGCCGGTATAGCCCACGTAGGAGGAATAGCCGCGAACTTGGCGATAGCCCGGATCGTTGTCGGTGTCGCGAATCGTAACGCCGCCGGTAACGATCGAGTTGTATAGGTATGCGGATCCGCCGACGTAGATTCCGCCGACGATCGTCGTGTTGTAGACGTGCGCGATACCCGCCTGATCGTTGTCGTTGTCGCCGACGGAAATCGCGCGATCGAATCCTTCGATCAAGCAGTTTCTCGTGGTGACGATACCGTAGCTATTCGTCGCGAAACCGGTTCCGCCGTCGCCAACAATCTTGACGTTGCGAATATCAAGGTGAACGGGCCAGTAGAGGCCGTTGTCGGTATCCGCGCGACCGGAGATTTGGAACGCGGTACTATTGCCGAGTCCGGGGATATCCCATCCGCCTTCGGATTGAATATTCGTGCAGTCGATCGTAATACCGCCGAGTCCGGCGATCGAGGACGCGTCGATAAGGTAATCGAAGACCGTGTTCGTATAGGTCGTCTGATTAAACGTCAGACCACTATTGAGGGTAATGGTTCCTCCGGCAAGACTCGGATGGAATGTGATCGGCGAGTAGTATGTGGCGCCGTAGACGCCAGAAGTGTTCATGGCGTTCGTAGCGTTGTAAGCGCCGTTGTCCAAGCTTCCGGTTCCTGCGCCGCTAATACTGTCGTACGTGTAAAGAATAGCTTCACGGAGCGAAATCAAGCCGTCGGTGGAGTCGACTACGTCGTCGAGCGTCGTAACGACGGTCGAAGGAACTTCCGTTCCGATCTGGTACGCGCCCATACTCACGACGGAGGTTCCCGCAGAGAGGTAATTTCCTTCCAGGTCGTAAGAGCCGCGCAGAATATAAGCGGTGGAGCCGGCGTTCTTCGCGGGACTGAGCGTCGCGGAGATGCGGAAGTTATTACCCGACGGATTGACGAACGCCGGATCGACGTCGTTGTCGACGCCATATCCGACGACGTTCTGATTGACGTCGTATTTCGCCGCGTTAGCCGCCGTGCCGAGATTGCCGAGCAACGAGTAGTACACGGATCGAGCGCCGTTCAATTCAACGTCGACCGGAACGGCGCCAACCTTCGAACTCTTATTCGTCGCAACGATCGAGTTATAGATTTGGACGTTCGACTCGGCGGTTCCATAAATACCGCAACCGTTCACAGCGACGTTCTTCGCAACGGTCGTGTTGTAAAGTCTCAAGTTTCCGGTGGAACTCGTGTAGATCGCGCCGCCGTCGGAACTCGCTTCACAGTTGTAAATCAAGCAGTTGGAAAGCGTCAGATCGCCGCTCGTCAGTTTAATACCGGCGCCGGACACGCTCAGCCCGTTCTTAACGATCAGGTTGGAGATCATAACGGCGCCCGGCGTGGCGACGAGTAGACCGTTTCCGCTCGATTGCGCGTTGATCGTTGCGCCGTTCGCGGTAATCGTAACCGGCGAGTTGACGGACAACGCGCCTTGCGACGCATCGACGCTAACGTCGTAAGAACTCGAGAACACAATGTTGATATCCGTGTATCCGCGTTCGTAGAGTTTGTCCGCCGTTTGCAACGCTTCGCGGAAGGTCGTTACGCCGTCGGAGGAATCAACGACGTCGAGCGGCGACGTTACGGTAATGCGGACGGTGGAACCGGAGACGGAAGTAACCGGGGAATCCTTCGCGACCAGATTCTCGTACGCGCCCATGTCGACGGTCGCGTAGTAGATGCGCTGGTTGCCGGTAATATCCCAGGAGTCAAAGGTTCCGTTGAACGTGCCTTGGTTGAAGTACGCGTTATTGCCGCCGTTGGTTGCGAGCGCGTCGTCTCTCAAGGTATAGTCGCCGTTTTCAACGTCGGTGAAGAGGTTCTCCGTTTCGCCGGAAAGGTCGTTCTCAGCCGAACCGATGAAGGAACCGTTTCCGGACGCCATCGACGCGAGGGAGTCGGAGAGCGAAATGTAGGAGTGGAGTACGGAGACGCCCATCTGCGTAACGTATTCGTACCGCGCGACGACGGAGAAATCAACGGAATATCCGCCTTCGTCACCCATATTTCTCGACACTTCCGCCGAATAGCTCGTAATGGAGAGCGACTTATCAATAATCGGATAACTCAATTCAACGCCGTTGACAGTCTTCGTGTACTGCGTCTGTCGATCAAGTTCGGTCTTCAGCTCTTGGTAAACCTGCTGCGCGAATTCAGCGGCGGCTTCCTGGGTCAGATTATATTCGCGGCGGAACCATCCGGATTGAGTCGTCGTAACGTTGACGCGATAGAACGCGGCGGCCGTCGCGTTGTACGCGTAAGAAACGTTGACGTTGACTTCGAGGGAATCGCCGTTGACGAACGAGACGGCGGCGCCGTATCGCGAGCCTTTACGGAACGTGCCGTTGTTGTAGTACACGGTGGTCGTCGTTCCGGTGGCGGAGTCAGTCCATTGCGCCGTGTCGCCGTTATTGAGATTCAACTCATAAGCGACGCCGTCAAGGTACCAACCGTCGGAATTGAACGCGAGGGTCTTCGTCGCGGCGACGCCAATCACGGCGCCGTCCGTCAGCGTAACCTCCGTTTGATAATCGGTTCCGTAGTTGTAGTACAGCGCGCCGCCGGAATACGTCAGCGTCTGATAGTAATACGTAACCGTGTCGCCGTCTTGCAACTCGAGCGCCGTCGTTCCGTACTGCGTCGTCGCGTACGTCGAAGAGAGTCGATTAACGACCGTGTCTTTCGTACGATTGACGGCGCCTTTGTAGACGTCTTGCGCGGTCGCGCCGTCCGACGTCGTCGTGCGCGCGGTAATCGTGTTCCAGAGATTGACGACGCCTGCGACGCTGTAAATCGCGGCGGACTCGTTGACGTCGGTCGTTTGTCCGACGTTGTCAACGACGGTGCAGTTCACGAGCGTAACGGTCGCGGAATCGCTCTCTTCATTGACGTAGATCGCGGAACCCGTCTTCGCCGCGTTGTCGTAAATCAACGAGTTATAGATCGAAATCGAACCCTTGTTGACGAAGATCGCGCCGCCTTTGTCGACGTTGAGCGTGGAGCCTTCGCGCAAACGTTCGCCGTAACGGTTCGAGATCTTCAAGCCGTTGATCACGACGTCGGCGCCGTTGACGTACAGAATGCTCTGATCGAGAACGTCGTCGGCCGTCGTCAACGTAATGCCGTTGACGGTCGAGGTCAGCGCGTCGATCGTAACGCTCTTCGAGAGCGGCAACGCTTCCTTGAGATAGAGCGTTCCGCCGGAAAGTCGATCGGCGAACGTAATCGTCGTCGCAAGTCCGTAGTTGTCGGCGTAAGCGACCGCTTCGCGCAACGAAATGAGACCGTCGTGCGCGTCGACAACGTCCTCGAGCGTGGTTACGAGCAAGCTCGGAATCTCGGTCGGACCAAGTTCCGATTCGAACGCGCCGATATCGACGAGACCGCCGATAATGCGGAGGTGATTCGCCGCGTCGGTCGCCGGAACGGAGCCGTCGGCAAGTTTCGTCAGCGAAGAATCGCCGGCGTTCATCGCGACGGAGATTACCCCGGACTCGCTCGACGAGAGCGTGAAGTCGTTCGCGGCGAGATTCGTGAAATACGGATCGACCGGCGCGGAACTCGTGCCGATCACGTTGCCGCTGACGCCGTTGTATTTACGCGCGAAGGAGTCGTTGGAGACGCCGACGAGCGTGGAGACCATGCCGCCAAGGGAACTGACCGCCATATCGGCGCCAACTTCGCCGTTCGTCGTATTCTTCGCAATAAGCGTATTGTAAAGGTTGACGTCGCTTCCGCGGCTCCAGAGTCCGCCAAAGCCGCCTTCCGCGTCGTTCGCCGCGATCGTGCAGTTGATCAGCGTGAGCGCGTTCGACCCCGCGACCCCGAGTTTCGCTTCCGCGAGAGACGCGACGCCTGCGCCGTACATGCCTTCGTTGCCGTAAATCACGCAGTTCACAAGCGTCGCCGCGCCGTCCGCGTGATAGACGCCTGCGCCGTAATCCGCAACGCCGCCGGTAATGTGCAGTCCGTAGAGATTCACGCTGTCGGCGACGGAATCCGCCTTGCCGTTGAGAACGACGACGCCAAATTCGCCGCCGCCGTCGAGCGTCATGGTTCCTTGCAACGCGGTCGCGTCGATCGTAACGCACTTGGTGATTTCAAGCGTATCGACGAGCTGAATCACGCCGTTCGCGAGGGTCGGATCAAAGGTAATCGTACGACCGACGCGGTTCGTCACGCCGTCGGCGTAGGTAACGGAACCGGCGTATTCGATCGCTTCGCGAATCGAAATCTTATTGTCGAACGGATCAACGACGTCTTCGAGGGTCGTAACGACGACGCTCGCGGTCTCCGACTTCGTTTGGAACTCGTACGCGCCGATATCGACGACGCCGCCGACGAGTCGCGGCGCGCCGTCGAAGTCGGTGCGAATAATCTCTTGATTCGACGCCGTGAGCAGAATCGACGCGTAATATCCGGGCATACCGATGAGGCGGTTCGAACCGGCGTTGACCGCGATCGAGTCTTGCGCGAGCGTGAAGTCGTAGGACGCGGCGGAGTTAAAGCCGGCGTCGACGACCGCTTCGTCCGTACCGAAGACGTTGCCGTTGTATCCGCCGTAGAGCGCCGCGTCTGAATCGGACGCAATACCGACGATACTCGCGACCGGCG